>JBGPOW010000185.1:0-9088 GCA_041488235.1 Binatia bacterium | reverse complement strand
GTCGCGCGGCGGGTGACCGTCGCCATGAACACGAACGGCATCCTCGTACCGAAGCGGATCGACACCATCCGCAAGCTCTCGCTGGTAAAGATCAGCCTCGACGGACCGAAGATGCACCACGACGGGGCGCGCGGCAGCGGTTCCTTCGACGACGCGATCGCCGGCGCGCGTGCCGCGCAAGAGGTCGGCGTGCCGGTCGAGTTCACGTGCACCCTCGGCCGCCACAATGCCGACGTCGTCGAGGAGCTGCTCGCGATCACGGAGCCGATGCAGATCCCGGTCGTCTTCCAACCGGCGCTGAACAGCCTCTTCAATGGTAGCGACCGCAACGGCAGCGAGTGGCTGCTCCAGGCGGAGGAAATGCGCCGCGTGCTCGCTAGCCTGGAACTCATGAAGCGGGACGGCCGCGGGATCGGGAACAAATGGTCGAGCCTGCGTCACTTCCGGCACTTTCCGCAGGACACGCGGCCGCCGTGCGCGGCGGGCTGGGTCTTTTGTACGATGGATCCCGAAGGCGTCCTCTTCCCCTGCGGGCAACTGAGCCGCGCCGACCGCGCGAATAGCGTCGTCGACCTCGGCGTTGCGCGCGCGTTTCAGAACCTCGACCGCGGCGGCTGCGGCGAGTGCTGGTGCGCGCGTCTGGTCGAGGAGAACTATCTCTGGGGCTGCCGCGTCGATCAGATGCTGCCGCCGCTCTACACGCGACGGGAACGGAGAGGGAGGGATTCGAACCCTCGGTAGAGTGTTACCCCTACACACGCTTAGCAGGCGTGCGCCTTCGACCACTCGGCCACCTCTCCGGCGCGGGTCGACTCTCGATTCGTTTACCGCACCCGCACACGGCGCGCCAGCGTGACGTGCGCGCGCGCGCCGGCGCCACCGATTCCTTGACAACCGCGGGAGCGGCTCGTAAGCACCAGCGCGATCAGGCAGGAGGAGGTTTCACATGGATGTGATGAACTTGATCGAGTCGCTGTTTCGCTGGTTCCATGTGTTTTTCGGTATTCTCTGGATTGGCCTTCTGTACTTCTTCAACTGGGTCAACTCGGCGTTCGCGCCGACGATGGACGCGGAGACGAAGAAGAAGGTCGTGCCGGAGCTGATGCCGCGCGCGCTCTTCTGGTTCCGTTGGGGCGCGGCCTTCACCTGGATCACCGGCGTGTTCCTGCTGCTCCTCGTCTACTACCATGCCGGCGCGATGTTCCCCGGTGGCGTGCGCCACTGGACGGCGCCGATGCTGCTGATGATCGTGCTCGTCTTCGTCGCGCCCTTCATCTACGACTGGCTCGTCAAAGGACCGCTGAAGGACCCGACGGCGATCTTCTGGGGCGGCCTCGGCATCGCGTTCGTCCTGCTCGTACTGTTCGACCGCTTCGCCGGGATGAGCTATCGCGGCACCGCCATCCATTTCGGCTCGCTGCTCGGGACGACGATGGCATTCAATGTATGGTTCCGTATCTGGCCGTCGCAGCGCACGATCATCATGGCGACGAAGAACGGCACGGCGCCGGACGCGGCGATCGTCGCGCTCGCGGGGACGCGCTCGAAGCACAACACCTACATGTCGGTGCCGCTGGTCTTCATGATGATCAGCCAGCACGCGACGTGGGCGGCGTCGTGGACGCCGGTCATGCTGACGATCATCGTCGCGCTCGGGTGGGGCACCGCCTACCACATCTACGACCGCGCGAAGAACGTAAAGGGCTTCTGACGGGCCACGCAGCGCGGCAGCGTGCCGCGCTGCGTGGCGGCAACCTGCGGCCGCGGGCACGCGAACCCGCCGCGGCGCTCAGCTCGCGCTGAACGAGAACGTGACGGTCTTCGTCTCCTTCGGCGCAACCGTCACGCTCGCGGTGCGGGTGCCGAAGCGCTCGTGCCACGCCTCGACGACGTAGGTCCCGGGCGGCACGTCTTTCAAGGTGAAGCGGCCGTCGGCGCCGGTCACCATGAAGTAGGGGTGATCGTAGACGCCGAGGTAGGCTTGCATCCACGGATGGATGTCGCAGCGGATCGGGATGACCGGCTGCGGGACGTCGATGTCGACGGTGCGCTCGGCGCCTTTCAAGCCGAGGCTGAAGTTCCAGCCCGACGACTTCGGCGGCGTGCCGTGGACGTTGTGCGGCAGCGGATCGCTGTTGAGGAACTTGACCGGCTGGCCGGCTTGCGCGGCGACGACGCGCGGCGTGAAGAGACAGCCGCGCTGGTCGACGGCGACGTGCGTCTGCGGCACGGCGAAGACGCGGTCGCCGAGCCCCTCTTTGATGGCGACGATCGCGTTCTGCACCTTGCCGTCGCGCACCAGGACGTCGTCGGTCTGCACGGCGCGCGGGTTCGGCGCCGGACAGTCCTTCGCGCTCGACATGTCGACGACCGTCGCCGGCGGCGGCGTCCCCGTGAAGCGTACCTCGCCCTCGATTGCGCCGACCGTCGTCAGGTCGAGCGGCGTCGGCGCACGGCGCTCCGCCTCGTGGCGGCACGCCGCCGCGGCGACGACGATCACGACGACGCCCCACCCTGCCACTCGCATCGCTTTCGTCATAGGCTCGGCTCCCGTATGTCGCTGCATGCGCTTCGTCGCGCTCGCAGAGTGCCAGACACGGCCGCGCAATCAAGGGCGCTCGCATCGCTGCTCGTCGCCGTCGTGATTGCCGGCGCGTGCGAGCGCACGTTCGGCACCGCGCCCGGCGCGAACCGCACCCCGACGCCGCTCGACGCGGCGACGACGGGAGCGATCACGGGTCACCTGCGCTTCCGCGGCACGAAGCCGCCACCGCGCCACGTCCAGGTGACGAGCGACGCGACGTGTGTCGCGGCGCATCCGGACGGCCTCGACGTCGAGGACGTGCGCGGTGACGACGGTATGCTCGCCGACGCGTTCGTATGGATCACCCGCGGCCTCGGGGATCGCGTCTTCGCGGTGCCGGAGACGCCGGTCGTCGTCGATCAGCGCGGCTGCGTCTTCGAGCCACGCGTCGTCGGCGCGCAGGCGGGACAACGGATCGAGTTCGTCAACAGCGACGACACGCTCCACAACGTGCACGGCACGCCCGCCACGTCCGCGGCGTGGAACTTCGGTCTCGGCGTCCGCGGCGCACGGCGCGCGATCACGATCCCGCATCCCGAGGTGCCCGTCGGCGTGCAATGCGACGTTCACCCGTGGATGCGTGCGGCACTCGGCATCGTCGAGCATCCGTACTTCGCAGTGACGGGACTCGACGGCGCGTTCACGCTCGCGCGTGTGCCGGCGGGGCAGTACACGCTCGCCGCATGGCATCCGCGGCTCGGGAAGCGGCAGCAGGAGATCGAGGTCGTGACCAGCACGACCACGAAGATCGAGCTCACCTTCGCGCCGCGAGCGCCGACGCAGCGGTGAGCATCGTCGCGAGCTCTTTCGCGTTCTGCACGGCGTAGTGGCTGCGGCAGTTGTTCATGAGCACGAGCACGCGGCGGGTCTGCGTTGCGAGCCGCTCGATCCGCGGCTGCCACTCGCGCAGCTCGGCGGGTGTGTACTGATAGCCGAACTTCTCGACGGTGCTCACGCCCGGACGATTCCAGACGTCGCCGTTGCGGCCGTGGAAGCGCACGACGGCGAGCTCGTCGCTCGTCGCCTCGGCGATGGGCGGCACGCTCGCCGGCGTCCCCTGCGGCTCGTCGACGGAGACGTAGGCGAGGCCGCGGGCGCGCAGAAACTCGAAAGTGCGCTCGGCGCGTCCCTCGGCGAGCCAGCTCGGATCGCGGAACTCGATCGCCAGCGGATACGGCAGCCGCGCTGCGCACGATTCGAGATACGCGAGACTCGTCGGCGAGCGCGGGAACCACTTCGGAAACTGCAGCAGCACGTAGCCGAGGAGATCAGCCTCGTGGAGCGGCGCCAGCGCCGACGAGAACCGGCGCCAGATCTCGACGTCGATCTCGGGCGGCAGCTCGCGCGGATAGATGCGCGGCCGGCGCGCCAGCGTGCCGCCGATCGCCGTCCGCAGATCGGACGGCAGCCGTGCGGGCACGAACGGGTGCTGGGTGAGCGCCGCGAACGCCTTCACGCCGAACACGAAGTCGGGAGGCACACGGGTGACCCACGCGCGCGCCATGCTCTCCGCCGGCAGCGCGTAGAACGTCGCGTCGACCTCGACGACGGGGAAATGCCGCGCGTAGTAGCGCAGGCGGTCGGCGGGCGTCGTCACGCCGGGCGGATAGAACGCGCCGCTGTCGAGCAGCGTCCGCTCCGTCCACGACGCCGTACCGACGAGCACGTTCCCGACCCGCGCCGGCATCGGTCCGCTTTGCAGCGCCGCGAGCGGCGGCGCGGCGTCGAGGCGTGCGGCGGCGCGCTGAGCACGCGTGGTGGTCACGTTCCCACTTTGCAACACTTGACCCTCACCGTCGATCGGGCGCACCATGCGCCATGCTCTTCGAGCAAGTGCGCTCCGGCGGCTGCCTCTCGTACCTGATCGGCTGCGAGGAAACGCGCGCCGGCATGCTCGTCGATCCGGCGCTCGATCAGCTCGATCGGTACGTCGCGCTCGCCGTCGAACGAGGCGTCCGCATCCATTACGTGGTCGAAACCCACACCCACGCCGATCACTTCTCGGCGGCGCGCGAGCTCGGCCGGAACCTCGGCGCCCGCATCGTCATGCATCGGATGAGCGCGGCGCCCTTCGTCGACGTGCGCGTCGACGACGGCGAGTCGCTGATCTGCGGCCGGCTGCGCGTGCGCGTGCTGCACACTCCGGGGCACACCGAAGACTCGACGTGTCTCGTCCTCGACGATCGCGTCCTCACCGGCGACACGCTGTTGATCGGCGCGACGGGCCGGACCGACCTGCCGACGGGCGACCCCGAGGCGCTGCACGAGAGCCTCTTCGGGAAGCTCCTGCGTCTCGACGACGCAACCCAGGTCTTCCCGGCGCACGACTATAAGGGACGCACGTCGACGACGATCGGCGCCGAGAAAGCGGCCAACCCGCGGCTCCAGAAGAAAGAGCGGACGGCGTTCGTCGAGCTCATGCGCGGCCTCGACCTCGCGATGCCCGAGCACCTGAGCGAAGCGCTCCGCACCAACCGCTCCGGCGGCAAGACGGTGACCCAGCTCATGGCCGAGGCGGCGCGCGGGCTCCCATTCATGGGGCTCGACGAGCTGCGCGACCGCATCGCGCAGGGTCGCTGCGACCTCCTTCTGCTGGACGTCCGCGAACGCGACCAGTTCGAGAAGGGGCGGCTCCCCGGAGCGCGTCACATCCCGCGCGGGCAGCTCGAGTTGCGCGTGGACAAGGAGCTGCCGGACCCGACGGTGCGCATTCTCGTCTACTGCCAGTACGGCAAGATCTCCACGCTTGCCGCGGCGACGCTGCGCACGATGGGCTACATGCGCGCCGTCGCGCTCGACGGCGGCATCGACGCGTGGGCGAAGGCCGGGTATCCGCTCGAGGGCAGCGCGACCGCGGCTTGACGGCCTCCGCCGGTGCCCCTACACTCCGCCGGATGCGACATCAGGATCTCGAGACCGCGGCGCACCACGAGCTGCGGAGGATCATCCGCAGCGTCGACAAAAAGATTCAGCTCCAGGTGCAGGACGGGCCGTCGCCGCAAGATCCGCTGCTCAACCTGCAGCTCGTGCAGGGAACGCAGCAAGCAACGATGGAAGTCTCGGTCGAGGAGATTCGACGCGCGGTCGAGAACGCGCGTGATCGGGCGCGGCTACGCGAGCGTCTGAAGCGCACGCACGAGCGGCTGTGGTTTCCGACGAAGCCGGCGCCCTTCTTCAGCACCAAAGCAATCCGCCCCGGAAGCGAGAGCTTCGCCCACTTCCGTCCCTCGGGCGGCGGACGTCGCTAATCGCAGCCGACACGCGTCGCGAGCGCGCCGCCACAGCCTGGAGCGGGCGCGGTTCGCGGACGTGTGCGACAACATCCGGCGCTGCGTCAGCCTTCGGACGGCGTGTTGAGCTGCGGACCGCGAACGCTGCCTTCGGCGGCGAGATCGTAGAGGGCTTTCCGCGCCAACCGCGTCGGGCTGTTGTGACCGTTCTCCCAACGATTGACGGTCGCGACCGTGATGCCGAGCCGGTGCGCGAACTCCTCTTGGGTCATGCCGAGATTGCGACGCAGATTGCGAATGTTGTCGGCTTCCATGAACACTCCTCGCTGAATTGCGCGGGACATCCGCGCTGGCCTGGACGGAAGCAACTGATATGCCACCTTGCACGAGTGAAATTCCTCGCGAACTCGGGACTGCCGCGTCATGCAACTGTCAGTAAAGCGGCACAGTGGACATCCGCGTAACGCGCATGCGATAGGCAGGCGGGTACTTGGAGGTATGGTGAGAATGCGACACCTGGCGATCGTGGCGGCACTCCTGATCACGTCCGTCGGCTCCCCTGCGCAGGCGCTCGACCGTCAACACTGCGACGACGTGCAGCGCACCGTGCGGTCGCAGCTCGAGGCCGCGTGCCCGTGCGCCACCGCGGCAAACCGCGCTGCGCATACGCGCTGCATCGGCGACAAGCTGCGAGAGCTGAGCGCCTGTCACCGCGGCAGTGACGGTACGCAGCAGTGCGGGCCGGTGCCGCGCATCTGCGTCTTCGCGGTGCGCCGCGCCGCGAGCCGCTCCAGTTGCGGCGAGCCCGATGCCGTCACCTGCTGCCTCCCTCGCCAACACGACTGCCTGAACGACCCCAACCCCGGCGACGGGAAGCAAGAGGGCACGTGCAATCGTTCGCACAAGTCTTGCGACACGTTGCGCGACTGCCGCATCCCCACCTGTCGCCTGGCGACGAACGCCGAGCACTGTACGCAGGCGGGCGGCACCGTCGGAAGCGGCAAAGACTGCAGCACCGCCTGCGCGCCCTGATGTCTCGACCTCTCAAGTTTTCCGCGTAACTAACCGAAACCTCCACCGACGGCGGAGCGGCGGGAGATCTCCGCCCCGTCGCGACCTATGTTCACCATCATCGGCCTCGTGATCGTCCTGGGTGGAGTGATCGGAGGGTATCTCTTCGAGAACGGCCCCCTGCACGTCCTCATCCAGCCCGCCGAGCTCGTCATCATTTTCGGCGCCGCGGTCGGCTCATTGCTCATCGCCGCCCCCGGCAAGGCGTTCGGACAAGTCGCGAAGGCGATCGCCAGCTCGTTCGGCAGCTCGAGCCCGACGAAAGTCGAGTACCTCGATCTCTTGAAGCTGCAGTACGAGGTGTACCAGTTCCTCCGTAAGAACGGCGCCGTCGCGCTCGACGAGCACGTGCAGGAGGTCGAGAAGAGCGCGATCTTCTCCAAGTACCCCGGCTTCCTGAAGCGGCACCACGCCGTCGACTTCTTTCGCGACGCGCTGAAGCAGGTCGTGAACGGCACGGCCAGCGCCGAGGAGCTCGACGTGCTGCTCGACGCCGAGCTCGAGACGCACCACGAGGAATCGGTGATCCCGGTCGGCTTGATCCAGAAGACCGGCGACTCCCTGCCCGGCCTCGGCATCGTCGCCGCCGTGCTCGGCATCATCATCACCATGGGCTCCCTCGACGCCGGTCCCGAGGAGATCGGGCACAAGATCGGCGCCGCGCTCGTCGGCACGTTTCTCGGCGTGCTCATGTCGTACGGGGTGCTGAACCCGATCGCGACCAACGTCGAGATCCAGGGCGTCGCCTCGACGCGCTATCTGCGCTGCATCAAGGAAGGCCTCATCCCGGCGGTGCGGGGCGTGTCACCGATCGTCGCCGTCGAGTTCGCGCGCAAGGCGATTTTCGGCGCCGTGCGGCCGTCGAGCGACGAGACCGACGAGGCGATCAAGGCCGCGAAGGCGGCCGTCGCGACCTGAGGTGTGACGTGGCGGGCGCGAAGCCGCAGGTCATCATCAAGTTCAAGCGCAGGGCCGGCCATGGCGGCGGCCATCACGGCGGCGCGTGGAAGGTCGCGTACGCGGACTTCATCACCTGCATGTTCGCGCTCTTCATGGTGCTCTGGCTGCTGACGCAGGCGGATCTCCAGCTACGCCAGGACATCGCGCGCTACTTCCGGAATTCGAGCGTGCTCACCGGCGGCTCGCTCCTCGGCACCGATACGCAGACGGCGAAGAGCAAGAAGGCGCGCGTCCTCGACGCCTCGACCGCCGTCGTGCCCGGCGCAGGCGACGAGCTCGAGGTGCTGCGCGGCCACGCGAAGATGATCCAGCAGGCGCTGCAGGGGAATCCCGGCCTCGCCGCGATTCGCGACAACGTCCGCATGAAAGTGACCGACGAAGGTCTCGAGATCGAGGTCATCGATTCCGGCGCCGAGGGCCGCAAGGATCTGCTGTTCGACGTCAGCAGCGCCGGGCTGAAGCCGGCGCTCGTAACCCTGCTCGGCGAGATCGCCGAGAAGCTCGGCAATCTGCCGAATCGTATCGAGATCGGCGGCCATACCGACGCGCGGCCGTTCGCCGCAGGCACGCAACAGAGCAACTGGGACCTCTCGTACGCGCGCGCCAACGCCGCGCGGCAGGTGATGGAGGCGCGCGGACTCTACCCGCAGCAGGTGCTGCGCGTGACCGCGTACGCCGACACCAAGCTGCTCAAACCCGACGAGCCGTTCGCCGACGAGAATCGCCGCCTCAGCATCGTCGCGCGCCGCACCGACGCGCCGCGCGGCGGCGCAAAGGCAACGAGCGATCGCGGCGCTCGCGACGCACCAGTGAGGCCCGACGCGTCAGAGAGACCCGACCCACCAGTGAGACCGAACGATGCGAGCGGCGCCGCGGCGCGGAATGCCGCCGACGATCCCGCTCGCGGCGCCGCCGAGACGGCGGAGCCGATCGTCAATCGCGGGCGTCTCGCGCCGCGGATCGTCGTCCCCGGTTTGCCGCCGAGCAACTGAGCGCCGCGCTCGCCACCGACCTTCAGAGCGTTCGGCGTGCGGAGGCGGGGGCGCGGTGAGTCGTTGGCGCGCGAAGATCGCTCGCGCGGGTTGCCGGACACGTATTAGATCTTCCGTACTCCGAACCGCAGAACTCGAAGTGGCTCGCTCTTTATGCGCGCGCAGACGACCCGTCGGCCTCCGGCACGCGCCTGCGGCGGCGCGCGCGCCTTACTGCGCGCGTTCGACCGCGACGTTGCAACGGCGGTCGT
>JBGPOW010000184.1:0-9140 GCA_041488235.1 Binatia bacterium | reverse complement strand
GGGGGTGTGGGCCCCCCCCCCCCCCTCGCCGACACTCACTGGGCGCCGCCGGGCGCCCCCCCCCACGCCCCTCCGCGTCTCGTCCGCCGCCCTACGCACCCGCAGCGCTAACGACCCGCCGCGGGCGGTCCGCTCAGAACTGGTACGAGAACCGGATGCCTGTCTCCGAGCGCCCGCGGTTCAAGCCGGCAAGCCCCCACGGCTCGAAGTTGATCTGCTTCGTCGGATTGATGATGAACCGCTGCGCGAGGTTGACGGCGAAGTTCGGCGTCACGAAGTAGTCGACGCCCCAAATGGCTTCCTGGCTGTAGCTGTTCACCGGATCGAGCAGGTACACGAAGGACGGCACGACGCTGCCGCCGCGGTAGAATCCGAGGACCGCGAACGTCGCCAGCATCTCCCAACGATGGATGTCGTCGCGATAGGCTACCGGCGGGTCCTGGTTGAGCGGTTTCGTCGTCGTCGGCAGGTCGAGGCCGCCGATCGTACTCTTGTCTTTGTTGACCATGTACGTCCAGAAGAATTGCCCGGTGAGGAAGAACGTCGTCTTCTTGTTCAGCGGCCGGATCCACGTCGGGCGATCCCATGCGATCAGGCCCGACCACACGTCTTGGTCGCGGATGCCGGGCAGGAACGGCGCGAACGTCGTCTCGCGGACGCACGCTTGCTCGCCCCTGGCGCTTCGCGCCGCAATAGCCCGCGGGTTGTGACCGCACGAGTAGAACGGAATCCCGAAGTCGTACGTCGACTCCGCACGCCAGACGACCTTCGTATGCTCGTCGAAGTAGTTGGCCGCGATGCCGATCGTCGGAATGTACGGCGTGTAGAACTCGACGGGCAGAGTCTTCCGCCGGATGAGGTCCTGGGTGAGGGTGTTGCCGGCGTCGGTGGGCTTGATGCCGCGCGCGACCGCCGCCTCCGTCATCGCGCCGCCCCCGCCGGAGAAGCGCTGGTAGATGAACCCGAGCTGCAGCTGCATGCCCTCGGGAAGGACCGGCGTATCGCTGCCGCTCACGCCGTTGAAGCGGATGCCGAATTGGCTATTGTCCCACGGCGTACGGCTGTAGTTCCCCTGGCGGAAGAGGTGCGTACCGTTCATCAGCCGCTTGCTGTTGAACACCCGGTACGCGCCGCTGCGCGGGTTCTCGAGCGGATTGCCGAGCTTCACGCCCCACGGCGCCGGCAGGAACGTCACCTTGTTCGGGTACCAGTCCCCGGGGTTCCAGTACGCCTCGGCGAAGACGTTGCTCCACGATCCGAGGCTGCCGAAATCGTAAAGCCCCTTGATCATCCAGAACGGGATCCGCAGATCGTCGAAACCGAAGCCCGGCGGCGGCAGTTCCTGCTGGAAGTGCCAGGAGAGATCGAGGTTGTTCACGCGATCGAGCATGCGGAAGCCGTCCGACTCGCCCCAGATGATCTGCTGGCGCCCGGCGCGCAGGCTGAACCCGCTGAACGGACCGCGGAACTTGATGTCGACGTAGGCCTCGCGGAGCACGTTCTCGAATTTGAGCGCGTCGCGCGCGCCGCGGCTGAAGTCGCTCAGGTCGTTGAAGCGCGGATCGACTTTCTCGCCGGTGAACTCACGCTTGGTCTGCATCGACGGCGTGTAGTCGTACACGCTGTCGTAGACGCCGCGGTAGAGGAGGAAGAGATGCGATTCGGCAATCAGGTCGGAAAAATCGAATCGATCGAGCCACTTGTCGCCGCGCTGGAGCCACGCCCAATCGACGCGGATACGCGCGGTATTGCGTTGCTGGATGAACTGGAAGTCGCTCGGGTCCGGATGGCGGATGAGCTGCTGCGACTGGAGATTTCCCGAGATCTCGAGCGGTCCGAATTTCTGCGTCGCGAATGCGACGGCCGCCGATCCCAGAAGGGTGAGCGCCACCGTGACGGTCCCTAGCGCGCGCCGCGTGCTGCCCATCAACATGGAACCTCCTCCGCGCGCCTGAACGCGCGTGTGATCTCAGGCTGCGTGCGGCCCGGGGGACACCGACACGCTAGGCGCTCTACCGCAGGTCCACGGGTACGCGCAACTGCCGTGGGTCAGTGTCGCGAGACGCCGACGTCAGGCGGAGAGGGCGGTCCGCGCGCCCGGCTCCAGGCACGTGACGGTCGGAAACCGCAGGAGGAAGCGTGATCCACGCCCGGGCTGGCTCTCGACGGCGATCGTGCCGCCCAGGGTCGCGGTGAGCCGCCGGACGATGTAGAGGCCGAGCCCGACACCGTCGTGACGCCGGCGATCGCTGCCGTCCACTTGGCGGAACATCTCGAAAATGATCGCCTGGTCCTCCGGCGTGATGCCGATGCCGGTGTCGGTGACGGCGATCTCGAGCGTCGCGCCGTCGGGTGCGAGGGTCGCGTGGACGGTCACGGAGCCGCGCTCGGTGAATTTCAGCGCATTGTGGACGAGGTTGCGGACGATCATCTTGAGCTTCGCGTGGTCGCTCTGCATCTCGGGCAGGTCGCGCTCGACGTCGAACCCGAGCGCGACACCCGGCTTCACCCACGAGACCGGGATCTGTCGCTCCAGCTCGTCGAGAAGACCGGCGATGTCGACCGGCGCGACCGTGACCGGCAGCGCGCCCGACTCCATGCGGCTCACGTCGAGCGTCGCCTGGATGAGCTCGAGCAGCTGCCGCGAGTAGTCGAGCACCTTCACGGTGACGTCGCGCTGCTCGGCGCTGATCGCGCCGAAATCGCCGTCGCGGAGAAGCTCGCTGTAGCCCATGATCGCGTTGAGCGGCGTGCGCAGCTCGTGCGACATCGTACCGATGAACTCGGATTTCAGATTGTTCGCGGCGCGGAGGTTGCGCACCAGCCGGCCGTTCTCGATCGCCGCGACCGTCTGATACGCAATGCCGGTCAGGAGGCGGCGCACCTTCGCGGAATACGGTGTCGAACGCACGTGCGATCCCGCGAACAGCGCCCCGAGAATCTCGCCGCTTCTCGCGAGCGGCACGGCAACGACCGACCGTATCCCGCCGCGCTGCCACCACTCCAGCGGCATCGGCAGCGGCTGGTCGCCATCGCCGCCCTCGCCGAATCCGCTGCGCGCCGCCTCGGTCAAGACTGGAAAGTCGCGGATGTCGAACTCGAATTGCCGGGCCTCCTCGAGCGCATCGGCGCGGCGCACGTCGGTGCCTGCGGCGATGCGAAACATCTTCCGGGTGTCGTCATAGAGGAGGACGTTCACGAAATCGCAGTCGATCAGCGTGCACGCGAGCGCCGTCAAGCGCTCGAGACGGTCGTCGCCGTCGAGATTGGCGTCGAGGAGCTCGGCGGTTTGCAGCAGCGCGGCGGAGATCTCCGCTTCTTCGCGCTGCGCCGCGAGCAGCCCGGCGTTCTCGATCGCGACCGCCGCCTGCGTCGCGATGCCGACGACGAGCTTCCGCTGGAACGGCGCGAACGTCTCGCCGCGCGCCCGATAGCCCGATGCGAAGACCCCGAGCGTCCGGTTCCCGCAACGCATGGCCGCGAAGAGACCGCAGCCGATTTTCCACTCCGCGAGCGCGCGCGCACCCGGACCTTTCGTCGCGTCGGAGACCTCGACGAGACCCTCCGCGGCGATCAGCGCGCCGAAGTCCCAGAACCCGCGGCCGATCGCAGCATCCGCCGGCGTTCCGAAACCGCGGCTCGCGAGGAGTCGGTAGCCCGAAGGAGCGGCCGCATCGACGAGGATCGTGGCGCACCAATCGGTCCGCAAGCGCTCGATCGCGACGCCGTGCAGCCGGTCGATGACGACGTGGGCGTCCAGCGACGTACTGAGCGCGCGGCTCACCTCGAGGAGGCCGAGCGCCGTCTCAGCGGTGACGCTCAGCTCCGCGTTCGCGTGCGCGAGGCGATCGCTCGTCGTCGCGAGGTGACGGTTCTTGTCGCGTAGATGTTGTTTGTAGAAGAAGCTGTGATGGGCGACGCAGCCGAAGATGAAGACAGAGGCCGAAAAAAGCGCCGGCGGTCCGGACTGCGCGAGAACCTCGTTGCCGCCGAGCGACAGGAGAAAGGCGTAGCAGACCGCGCTGAGCGCGGTGATGACGATGCCGCAGGTCCCGGAGACCATCGTCGCCGGGACGATCGTCATCAAGAAGAACTGCCGGAAGAGGACGCGGTGCGGGCCGAGCGCGCCGAGGCCCGCCGCGATCGCCAGCGTATCGAGGATGAGCTGGACGTAGACGAGGCGGTGCGGATTGAAGCCGCGCGCGATGGCACGCTGGTAGAAGATGCTCAGCGCCGCGGTCACGGCCGCGATCGTGACGACCGGCAGCCAGTGAAGGTCGATGCCGCCGACGAGGCTGATGATCGGCACGCCGACGGCGACGGCCAGCGCCGTTCGCAGACGGGTCAGCGACAGCCAGACGTTGATTGCGGTGACGTCGGACTGCTCGAGCGCATCGACGCCGTTACCGCCGCGGCGGTCGGTTGCGAGCCCCGGTGTGGGCAAGCCTTCGGCGCGCACGCCCCGAGAGGAGCAAGGCTCATGCCACCACACCTGGACGCCCCTGCCCCAATGCCCCTCTAGAATCCGCCCCTTGCAGAGGATCACGGGACTGTCGGCGCATGGCGAATGCCGAGCGTGTCACCCTCGTCACTCGGATGACGCCGCCTGGTCGCGGCGTGCGCCGCCGGCGCCGGTCGTCAGCGCGAGCGGTCGCCGCCGACGCGTCGCCGCAGCTCGTCGAGCGCCCGCTCCAGCGCCCGATGCCGCCGCCCGAGGTGAACGAGGAACAGCGCGAGAAGCACCCAGATGACCGCGTAGGCGCTGAACAGAAACCAGAACCGATCCGGCTGTGTCATGGCGTCACTCCTCCGACGGCGCGGCCGCCGAGCGCGTCGACGTCGTCCTCGAGCGCGTGCAGCTCGTCCTCGAGACGCAGCGCCTCGAAGCGCCGCCAGACGAGCCAGAGGAAGAGCAACGTGAACGCGACGAGCGTCACGACGAGGGTCACGATCATGCGGGAATCCTGAATGCCGCCTTGCCCAGCCGGCGCGGAGATCACCGACGGATGCATGCCGCGCCAGAGACGCACCGAGATCATGATGAGGGGTACGTCGAGAACGCCGACGATCGCGAGCACGGCCGCGTAGCGGGCGATCTGCGGATCGTCCTCGCCCATCGCGCGCAGCACAAGATACACGGCGTAGATCGTCCACAGGATGACGGTCATCGTGAGGCGCGGATCCCACGTCCACCAGGTGCCCCAGATCGGCCGTGCCCAGATCGGGCCCGTCACGAGCACCATCGTGCAGAAGAGCATCCCGACCTCGACCGCGGCGCGCGCCAGCCGATCGTATGTCTCGTCGGTGCGCCACAAGAAGAGCGCGCTCGCCGCCGCCGCCAGACCGAAGCCGAAGAACGCCGACCACGCCGCGTTCACGTGGAAGTAGAAGATCCGCTGGACGGCGCCCTGCATACGCTCGTTCGGCACGTAGAGGAACACGCACCCGAGCGCCGCGATCATCGCGACGAACGTGAGCCCCGGAAGCACCGTCTCGGCGACGGGAGCGATGCGCGCGCGAATGGTCATCTCAGCACCTCACTCGAGTACCAGCTGCTCGAACAGCATCCACCCGGCCACCGTCACGATGACGTCGAAGGTGGCGAGCACCCGCAACCACGGGGCGGCGGCCGCCGCGCCGCCACCGGCGAGCACGATCCGGCTCGCCTCGACCGCGCAGATCACGACCGGAACGAGGAGCGGCAGCACGAGCAGCGGCAGGAGCAGCTCGCGCGCGCGCAGGCGCACCGAGATCGCGGCGAAGAGCGTCGCGAGCGCCGAGAAGCCGATCAGCCCGAGGGCGTTCACGAACACGAGCTCGAGCGGCGCCGTCGGGACGCCGGTCCCCAGCACGAGGACGAGGAGCAGCGTCAGCACGACGTCGGCGATCGCCAGCACCAGCAGGTTGGCGATCAACTTGGCGACGAAGATCGCGCCGCGATCGACGGGACCGAGCAGGAGGCCGTACCACGCACCGCTCTCGCGCTCGACGAGAAACGTGCGCTGCACCGCGAGGAGACCGGCGAAGATGAGCGTCACCCACAAGACCGCCGGCGCCGCGGCGCGCGCGCCTTCCGGATCGAGGGAGAACGTGAACGTGAGGACGATCAGCACGACGAGAACGATCAGCGCCGCGATCGCCTCGCGTGTCCGGAACTCGAGCAGCAGATCCTTGCGCAGGATCGACCACACGGATCAGGCCGCCACCGCGCCGGTCACCTGACGGTACGCCGCCTCCACCGACACCGTCGCATCCGACGGCGACGCTTCCCAGACGACACGCCCGCCGTGGAGAATCACGGCGCGCTCGGCGAGCGCGACGCCGCGCTCGAAATCATGGGTCGCGACGAGGATCGTTCGCCCTTCGGCGCGCAGTCCTTCGAGCAGCTCGCTGAGGAGATCCGCGCCCGCGGCGTCGAGCGCGCTCCAGGGCTCGTCGAGCAGCAAGAGCTCGGGATCGTGGAGGAGCGTGCGCGCGAGCGCGAGACGTTGCTCCATGCCGCGCGAGAAGACGCGCACCGTACGGTTCGCGCTCGCAGCCAAGCCGACGCGCTCGAGCCACGCGTCGGCGACGTGCTCCGGACGCGCGAGGCCGTAGAGACGCCCGTAGAACACGAGATTCTCGCGCGCGCTGAGATCCGGATAGAGGAAGCTCTGATGGCTCAGCAGGCCGATGCGGCGGCGAATCTCGGCCGACCGGCGGCGCGAGCCGAAGAGCGCCAGCGTGCCCGCCGTCGGCGCGTAGAGCGTCGCGCAGATGCGCAGCAGCGTGCTCTTGCCCGCGCCGTTCGGACCGAAGAGCGCGACCGTGTCGCCGCCGTCGACGCGCAAGGTGAGATCGCGGAGCACGCGCACGCGGCCGAACGATTTGCCGAGCGCGTCGGCGTCGACGACGGTCATTGTCGGCAAATACCCAATGAGTTGTGGAAAGGAAAGCGAGCGGTGCTCAACGGCGGCGATCCAGCTCCGTCAACGCTGCGATGGCGCGCGCCTCGTACGTGCGTCGCAGCGCCGCGTAGTCGTCGGACGAGAGCTTCCCCATTTGGAAGTCGAACTCGGCCTCTTTGATCGCGGCGTACGCGAGATCGCGCTGCTTCTCGAGGCGGTGGCGCTCGGGATCGGCGGGTCGCATCGCGGGCGCAGCGGCGGTGACACGCAAGAGCGGCGCCGCGATGCCCCAGGCGACGGCGGTGATGATCGCCAAGCCGGCGGCGTACGCGAAGGTGCTCGCGTCAAGCATCGTAGTCACGCAGCCCGGCGTCGAGACGCGCCCGCAACTCGGGATCGACGTCGGACGGCGGCAGCGGCCCCGCGGCGGGCGCCGGCCGCCGCCAGCGCCGCGTGAACACGACGATCATCATCGCCGCGATCAGCACGACGGCGAAGGGCATGATCCACGCGACCAGGTTGAATCCGGTCGTCGTCGGCGCGGCGAGGATCTTCTCGCCGTACTTGCCGGCGAAGTACGAGAGCACCTCCGGCCGCGTCTTCCCGAGCGCCAACTGCTCCGCGATCTCCTTTTGCAGCGGGCCGCGCGACGGACACTGCAGGTGGTTGCACGCGTGCACCGTGAGCCCGCAGCCGCACTGGCAGGTGAGGGACTCCTCGACGTCGGTTTGCGTGGCGCTCATACGCCGGGTCGCGGGCGGGCGATACGACCGTTCGTCACTCGCTCCACACGGCGAGCCCCCGCTCCTCGACGACGAGCGCCGCCGCGAGCGCGCGTTGCTCCGCCGCCGTCGGCAACACCGAGACGAGGGTACCGAGGACCATCACGATACCGCCGATCCAAAGCCAGACGACGAGGGGGTTGATGAACGCCTGCAAGGTCATGAGCCCGCTCTGCTCGTCGTAGCTGCCGAGGACGAGGTACAAGTCCTCCAGCCACGTCGTGCGCATCGCGACCTCGGTCGTCGGTTGCTGCTGCCGCTTGTAGAAGCGCTTCTCGGGGAACATCGTCGCGATGACGCGGCCGCCGCGCGCGACCTCGATCTCCGCCAGCATCGACGCCATGTGCGGCGTGTCCGTCTGCCGCACGCCCTTGTAGGTGAGCGTGAAGCCGCCGACCTCGGCCGTGTCGCCGGTCCGCATCGTGCGCTGCTCCTCGACGCGGAACGCCGCCGACGCGGCGATGCCGACGAACGCCATCACGATGCCGATGTGGATGATGTAGCCGCCGTAGCGCCGGCGGTTCTTGTTGACGAGGTGCACGAGTGCGGTCGCCGGCGGCTCGCCCATGAGGGCCTGGCGCGCGCGCGTGCCGCGATAGAACTCGAGGACGATCGTCGCCATCACGAACGCGCAGAGCGAGAAGCACACGATCGCGTAGTAGTTGCCGACGACGCCCGCGGCGAGGAGCACCGCGCCCGTCAGCAAGCCGGCGGCGACGGGCGTCGTGAAGTTACGGCGGAGATTGCGGGCGGTCGCGCGTCGCCACGCGATCACCGGGCCGACGCCGGTCATGAAGAGCAGCACGAGACCGAGCGGCGTGTTCACCTTGTTGAAGAAGGGCGGCCCGACCGTGATCTTGATCCCCCGCACCGCTTCCGAGATCACCGGAAACACCGTGCCCCAGAAGGTCGCGAACGCGATGCCGACGAGCAGGAGATTGTTGAAGAGGAAGGCGCCCTCGCGTGACAGAAAGGAGTCGATCTCGTTCTCGCTGCGCAGGAGCGGTCGGCGCACGTAGAGCAGCGTTACCGAGACGACGATCACGAACGCGAGGAAGCCCATGAAAAACGGCCCGAGCCCCGATTGCGTGAACGAATGCACCGACGAAACGACGCCGCTGCGGGTGAGGAAGGTGCCGAAGATCGTCAGCGTGAAGGTGAGGAACACGAGGACCATGTTCCACATCTTCAGCATGTTGCGTTTCTCTTGGATCATGACCGAGTGCAGGAACGCGGTGCACGCGAGCCACGGCATGAACGCCGCGTTCTCGACCGGATCCCACGCCCAGTAGCCGCCCCAGCCGAGCACCTCGTACGCCCAGCGCGCGCCGAGCATGTTGCCGACGGTGAGGAAGAACCACGCGAAGAGCGTCCACCGCCGCGTCGTCCGGATCCACACGTCGCCGAGCCGCCCGGTGACGAGCGCCGCCATGCCGAAGGCGAACGGCACCGAGCAGCCGACGTAGCCGAG
>JBGPOW010000183.1:0-9170 GCA_041488235.1 Binatia bacterium | reverse complement strand
CGGCTCGCGACCGCGGTCAGCAAGTACTGGGTCTGCAAGCGCGCGCCAGTGGTCGTCGGCGAGGCGCTCGAATGCTTCGGCGGCGCCGGCTACGTCGAGGAGTCGCTGATGCCGCGCCTCTATCGCGAGGCACCCCTCAACTCGATCTGGGAGGGCTCCGGCAACGTCATGTGCCTCGACGTGCTGCGCGCGATGGGGCGGAGCCCGAAGAGCGTCGAGGCCTTCTTCGCCGAGCTGGCGCTGGCGCGCGGCGGCGACGCGCGTCTCGACGCCTACGTCGCGACGCTCGGCGACGAGCTCCGCAACTTCGAGGCGATCGAGGCCCGCGCGCGGCGCGTCGTCGAACGCATGGCGCTCGCGTTCCAGGGCGCGCTCCTGGTGCGCGCCGGCGACCCGGCGGTCGCCGACGCCTTCTGCGCCTCGCGCCTCGCCGGCGATCGCGGCCTCGCATTCGGCACGTTGCCGCCGGGCACGGACTTCGAGCGCATCATCGCGCGCTCGCAGCCGCGCGTCGGGTAGCCCTCTCTAGAACGGCGGGGGCTCGGACGCGATGGGCGGCAGCAGGTAGCCCGTCGCGAAGGTACCCAACGTCTCCGTGAAAAAGATGAAGCGATTGATCGACGCCGGATTCGTCGAGGCGAAGAACGAGATCGATCCGCTCGCGCCGTTGGCGCCGGCGCCGACGACGCTCACCACGTCGGAGACCGTGACTCCACTGGCGAGGAACGATGCCACCGGTCCGATCACCGAGCCGTCGCTGCGCGTCACGTCGACCGACCAGTCGGTGACGGCGACCTGCGCCGCATAGGTGTCGCTCAGCACGTCCTCGAAGGCGATGAAGACGAGCTGGTTGCCACCGAGGCCCGCGGGCGCGAGCGTCTCGGGGTTGTAGTACACGGCGAGGTGGGCGCTCGTCGGCTGAACGGGCGGGAGCAGGACGCTCGTGACATCGATCACGTCTCCGAGGGCCGGGATGCTCGGCATGACGATCGCCTCCGTCAGCGCCAGCGGCGCGAAGACCGCGGAGCGGGCGGCGCCGGCAGCACCCCAGGCGGAGTGTACCTGCAGGTTCGCGACCGTGAAGTTGCCGGACAGGGCGCGGGTGACGATGCTCTTCCCGGCGTCGTTGATCGCGGTCGCGATCGCGACCCCGAACTGCGCCGGCAGCGCCGTCGGCGTCGCGGTCGTGAGCGCGCCGACGTCGATGATGTTGGTGGCGCCGCTGTCGAGCGTGATCGTGCGCACGAAGGGCGAGCTGAAGGTCGGCCCATAGAACAGGATCCGCACCGTGAGATCCGAGAAGCCATCGTTGTGGAGATTGATGAACGTGGTGAAGTTCGGGCGCGCGTCGTAGTAGAAGATCACCTGATCGCCTTTCCCGTCGGGTCGCTCGATCGCGTTGATGTTGAAGGGGATGCCCGCACGGGCAGGTAGCGCGCTCAGCACGAGAAGTCCTAGGGTGACGACGAGATGTGCGATCTTCAGCACGTGAAGCCTCCTCTCCTCAGCGAGGCGCGGCGCGCGCCCCGGCTAGGCGCCGCCCTCCGGCCGCGCGCCGTTGCCCATGTGTCGATGCCGGTCACCGAGCGGTGATCTCGACTTCCTCGGCGTCGCTTGTAACGTCACGGCCGCCAGAGCGTCAATTGCAATCGTGCGCGCCGGGCAGATCGAGAGCGAGCGCGCCGCGCACGGCCCCGGTGCTCGCGATCGCGCTGGCGCTGCTCCTCGGCTGCGGCGACGAGCGCGACCGGCACGGCGGCGTCGACCTCACCGTCGATCGCGACGCGATCGTCGCCTCGCTCGTGCTCGACCACCAGACGTTCGCCGCCGACGACTGCGCCCTCGCCGAGGGTGCGGTCGCGGCGCCCGGCGAGCGACGGCTGCTGCGCTTCGACGTGATCGTCGTCAACCTCGGGAGCCGCGATCTCGTCATCGGCGATCCGGCGCATCCGCTCCCGCCGTTCGACATGGCCGACTTCGAGTTCAGCCCCTGCCACCACCACTTCCACTTCCGCTCGTTCGCCGACTACGAGCTGCGGTACGCCGGAGCGCGGGTCGCCTTCGGCCATAAGCAAGCGTTCTGCATCCGCGACTCGCTCGCGTACCGTCGCGCGCCGACGCGCGGCTACGATTGCGATTTCCAGGGCGTGTCGGCGGGCTGGGGCGACGCGTATCCGAGCCGGCTCGAGGGGCAGTGGGTCGACGTCACCGGCGTGCCGGCCGGCGACTACGAGCTCGTCGTGACGGTCAACCCCGAGAGACGCATTCGCGAGATCGGCGCCGCACCGAACGTCGTGCGCGTGCCCGTCCACCTGCCGACGGACTGAGGAGATCGCGCCCGCTCACGCGCGGACGCGCAGGATCACCTTGCCGAAGTTCGCGTTCGCGGCGACGTGGTCGTGCGCCTGCGCGGCGTCGGCGAGATCATACGTGGAGTCGACGACCGGCCGCAGCGTACCGTCGGCGAGGAGCGGCAGGATGCGCCGACGCACGCCGTCGGTGAGGGCGAGCTTCTCCTCGAGCGCGCGCGTCCGCAGCACGGTGCCGATCACGCGCAGGCGCTTGCCGACGAGGAGCGCGAGATTGATGTCGGCTTTCGCACCGCCCATGAGGCCGATGATCACCAGACGCCCTTTCGGCGCCAGCAGACCGACGTTGCGCTCGAGGTACTGGCCGCCGACGCAGTCGAGGATGACGTCGACGCCGCGACCGCCGGTCACCTCGCGGCCGCGCGTCGCGAAGTCCTCCTCCTTGTAGTTGATCGCGGCCTCGGCGCCGAGCTCGAGGCAGCGCGCAAGCTTGCTCCTGTCGCCGGCAGTGACGATAGGCTGCGCCCCGAGCGCGCGCGCGAGCTGAATGGCGGCGGTGCCGACGCCGCTCCCGCCGGCGTGGATCAAGACGGTCTCGCCGGCCGCGAGCGCCGCCTCGGCGACCAGCGTCATGTATGCGGTCGTGAACACCTCCGGAATCGCGGCCCCCTCCTCGAAAGACAGGCGCTCGGGGATCGGGAGGAGCATGCCGTGGTGGACGGCGACGTACTCCGCGTACCCGCCGCCGCCGAGGAGGCACATCACGCGATCGCCGCGGCGCCAGTCGCGAACGGCGGAACCGGTTTCCGCGACGACACCCGCCGCCTCGAGACCGAGGACGTCGGAGTCGCCGGGCGGCGGCGGATAGAGCCCGCGCCGTTGCAGCAAGTCGGCGCGGTTCACCGCCGTCGCGTGCACCTCGACGAGCACGCTCTCGGGACCGACCTCCGGCCGCGGCACGTCGCCGACGACGAGGTCCTGCGGCGGTCCTTCGACGCTGATGGCGCGCATGGCGCGTCGGCTACCACGCGGTCCGCGCACCGACAACCGCGACCGACGTGCGGCGACGATCGCGCGCGCGAGCGGATTTGGCACCGGCGCGCGAACTCAGTATGGAGTCGCCATGGCCGAGCACTTCGAGATCACCGACGCGATGCGCGCCGCGATCGGCACGGAGACGTCGCCCTGGACGTACGAGGTGACGACGACGAGCGTGCGCGCGTTCGCGCGCGGCGTCGGCTACACCGATCCGGTGTACTTCGACGTCGAGGCCGCGCGTCGCGCCGGCTATCGTAATCTTCCGGCGCCGCCGACCTACCTCGGCACGCCGGTGTTCATCCCGGGACAATCGAGCGACACGTTCAGCACTCCGGCCGCGGGCATGCCGCGCCTCGACCACGGCCTCCCCGGCCTCCTCGACGGCGGCGTCGAGACCGAGTACCGCGGCGACATCTGTGCCGGCGATACGCTGATCGTCGTGAGCAAGCTCGCTGATCTGCAAACGCGCGCCAGCAAAGCGCTCGGCACGATGCTCATCACCACGACCGAGACCACGTTCACCAACGCCGCGACCGGCGCCGTCGTCGCCGTACAGCGCGGCCAAGCGATCTTCTACTGAGGCAGGACACGATGGCGATCACCTGGGACGAGATTCAGGAAGGCACGAGCTTGCCGCGGCTCGAGAAGCAGCCGGGTGTCACGCAGCTCGTGAAGTACGCCGCCGGGTCCGGCGACTTCAACCCGCTGCACCACGACTATCAATTCTCGCAGGCGAAGCAGCTCGGCTCGATCATCGTCCACGGCCGGTTCAAGTACGCCGCGCTCGGCGAGCTGGTGTCGAATTGGCTCGGCCACCGCGGCCGCATCCGCAAGATCTCCTGCCAGTTCCGCGGCATGGACTTCCCCGATCAGCCGATCGTGTGCACCGGGAAGGTCACTCGCAAGTGGGAGGAGAACGGCGAGCGCCTCGCGCAACTCACCGTGTGGACGGAGAACGGCGAAGGCAAGCAGACGACGCCGGGCGAGGCAGTCGTCGTGTTCGCGCGCTGAGTCGATCGTCGCCGCGTCGAGTATCTCCGCTACGGTCGCGTCGCCGCGTCGAATCGGTGTTTCGCGAGAGACGCTAGCGGTCACTCTCGCGCGCGCGGCGGCACCGCGGCGCTGATCGAGGGCGTCGTGACCCACCCGCGCCTCACGCCCCACGCCGTCAGCGTCCCGGCGACGAGCCCCACCACATAGCCGTACGGCAGACCGACCACCGCCGCCGCCACGCCGAGCGCGATCCAGAACGCGCTGCGCTCCGCCGCGACGTCGCGCACGAGCGTCATGAGTCCAATCGCCTCGAACAAGAGCACGACGCCGAGGATCGGCATGGGAAAGACGTGCACGATTTGCGCGAACCCCGGCGCAAAGACGAGTCCGAGCACGAGATACATCGCGCCGTAGAAGACGGGCGCGCCGCCCGTCCGCGCCCCGAACCCGTAGAACCCGACGAGCCCGCCGCAACCGTGGCACACGGGCACGCCGCCGAACCACGGCGCGACCAGGTTCATCAACGAATACGTGAGGCCGATCTTGCGGACGGACACGGCGCGGTCGGGAAAGAGATCGCGCGTCGTTTGGCTGGTCGCGATGACCGAGTTGCCGAGCGAAAGCGGGATCTGCGGTATTGCGAGCAGCAGCGCGCCTTGCGACATCTCGTCCCACGTCGGCGCACGGAACGAGGGCAGTCTGAGACCCACGGCCTGCACGAGCGCACCGTCGAGCTTCAGCGCCGCGTACACGAACCCGAGCCCGATCACCACGAGCGGCGCCGGCACGCGCCGCTGGCGCGCGAGCGTCAAGAGCGCGACGACCGAGATGCCGGCGAGCACGTACCCCGGCGCGCCCTCCGCACCGGCGTACTCCTTGAGCGCCAGAGAGCCGAGGGTGATTCCCAACCCGAGCTGGATGCCGCGCACCACCTCCTTCGGCACGACGCGTGCGAGCCAGTCGAGGAGCCCGGTCGCGGCGAGGACGAGCATCGCGACGCCGATCACGAGGCCGCCGCCGGCCAAGATCCCCGGCGAGAGCCGTTGCGCCAGCATGATGGTGGCCATCGCCTTCAGCGGCTGCACCGGCATCGGGATGCCGTAGAGAATCCCGGTCGCGATCTGCAGCGCGCCGAAGAGAATGCAGACGCTCGCGGCATCGAGGCCGCACGTGACGATGAGCGCGATCAGGAGCGGCAGGTCGGTGCCGATGTCGCCGAACGCCCCCGCGAGCTCGTGACGGTCGAACCGCAGCCGTGGACGCATCGACGACCGCCGGATCAGAACCGCAGCATCGCGTCGAGCTGCGTCCGCACCAGAGTCGGATTGCCGGTCAGCGCCGCGTTGGAGATCCTCCGCTCCAGCACGTTCTCGATGTAGGCCTTCGCCGTCAGTTGCAGATTCGGCAGCAGGACGTAGTCGATGCGCACGATGTGCGACCCGAGATTGGTGCCGCCCTTCTGCGTCGGCCGCGCCGCGCCTGCCTTGGCGGGCCGTGTCGAGAACTCGTTGATGTCGCTGAAGGTGAAGATCGAGAGCACTGCGTCCTTCTCCACCCACGCGTAGGTGTACGACACCCCCCAATCGCCCGGGTTCTTCAGCGTGTCGCGGTACCAATCCTTCCCCGCTTTGCCGATCCCCGCGCCGACGTAGAGCCCGACGTTGCGGCGGTCGGCCTCGGTATTGTACGCGAAATCGCCGAAGAGGCCGGCGGGAACGTTTAGACCGAACGGATCCGACGCGTTCAGCTCGGTCGAGACGTTCAAGATGTTGAAGCCGTCCTTGTAGCGCAGGATCTTGCCGTTCGCGTCCTTCACAACCGAGTTGCTGTTCGCGAGCTGGCTGTTGAAGCTCGAGTTCGGCTTCGAGTTCGTCGGTGGGTCGGTGAACTGGTTCAGGAACTTGCTCGCGACCTCGTTGATGTGGACGTACTCGTAGTCGGCGACGGCGAGTGTCCAGGCGCTGTGCTCGCTCGGCGCGGTCTCGAGGACGAGCTGGCCGCCGGGAATCCACGGGTCGGCGCCGCTCGCGACCTCGTCGACGATCCACTGAAACGCGCTCACGCGAAACTTGCGGAGAAAGCCCTCGCGATATTCGAACACGTCGGCTGTTTCGGTGGCACCTTCCGGCGAAACGTCCTCGTCCCACACGAGCTCCGACGGACGGTACGCGTTGACGCCGAACTTCCCCGCGGTCACCGTCAGCCACGGACGCTCGAAGCCGAGGCTCTTCCCCGGCTTCAGCGTGACGTACCCCCAATCGAAGTTGATCGACTTGCGCGTGAAGGTGCCGTCCAAGGTCTGGTTGTTCGAGATCGGGTCGTTCGGATTCCCGGTCGCGAGGCGGACGGTGGCGCTCACCTCGTCGCTTGGCGTCGCGGTGAGGCCGAGGCGGGCGCGCAAGCGGAAGCGATTCCGCGCCTGCAGCTCGTCTTGGTAGAAGCCCTCGTCCCGCAGGCGGAGGTCGCCGAAGGGCGTCAGCATCTCGAGCCACTTCGGCAGCTTCGCTTTGATCGCTTCCGCTCGGGATTCGTCGAGGGGTCGCTCGGTGCTCTCCTGTCGGGATTCGTCGACGCGACCGCCGCTCTCCTGCGTCGCCTCCTGCAGCTCCTCGCGCGTGATGAGGCCCTTGCGCACGAGGATCTCGCCGAGCTCTTTCGCCGAGATGGAGTCGTCGGCGCCCGCAGCGGCCGCGATCGTGATCATCACGCCGACGAGCGTCGTCGCGATCAGCCGCCGCGCTCCGCTTCGTTCATTACGCATCTAGCTCTCGAAGAACCGCGTGAAGTTCGGCTGCCCGGTCGCGGCGGTCACCCCGCCGTCGACGACGATCGCAGCCCCGGTCACGTACGACGCGTCGTCGGAGGCGAGAAACGCGACCACGCCGGCGATCTCCTCGGGACGGCCGATGCGGCCCATCGGGATGAGCTTCGCGTACTCGTCGACGATCGCCGGGCTCGCCTGCAAGAACGGCGTCGTGAGCCCGGTCTCGATGGGGCCCGGGCAGACGCAGTTCACGCGGATGCCGTCGCGGGCGTGGTCGATCGCGAGCGCGCGCGTGTAGTTCACGACGCCGCCCTTGGCGGCATTGTACGCCGGCACACCGTAGTCGCCGCGGATGCCGGAGATCGACGCCGTGTTGACGATCACGCCGCCGCCGCGGCGCCGCAGGTGCGGGATCGCGGCGTGGCAGCCGTAGAAGATCGAGTGCAGATCGACGGCGATGATCTTCTCCCAGGTCTCGGGGTCGAGGTCGGGGGTTTTGCCGTAGACGCCGATGCCGGCGTTGTTGAAGAGCACGTCGAGGCCGCCGCAGCGGTCGATCGCGGCCTGGACGAGCGCCTCGACGTCGGCGCGCACGCTCACGTCGCCGGGGCGCAGCTCGACCTCGGCGCCGCCGCTCCGCAGCTCGCCCGCAATCGTCGCGAGACCCGTCTCGTTCAGGTCACCGAGCACGAGACGCGCGCCCTCGCGCGCGAAGCGCCACGCTGTCGCCGCGCCGATGCCGGAGGCGGCACCGGTGATGAGCACGATCTTGTCGACGAACCTGCGCTCCATGGTCATGCCTCCCTTTCACCCGAGACCGTACACGCGACGCAGACGCGCCGTCGCGAAGAGCACCGACGACAGCGCGGTCACGACGGCGACGGAGCCCAGAATGATCACCAATCGGACGACGGGCTCGCCGGCGCCGAGACGTTGCGACGCGAACACGACGAGCGTGCGGCACCATTCGAGCGCGCCGACGACGAGCGTCACCTGCACGATGCGCGCCGCCCACGGCCGTCGCACGGCGAGTAGCCCGAGGACAACCAACGTCGCCGCGACCATCAGGAAACTCCCGGCGCGCAAAAAGTGCGCGCCCAAGACGAGCAGGCTCAGCACCACGGGCACGAGCTGCAGCGCGACCAAGCGCTACGCGTAGTGGCTGCGGCGCTTCACCGCGAGCTCGCGCTCGAGATAGAAGATCTCCACCTTCTCCGCCCTCCCGTCCTTCTTCACGAACTTGTGGCCGCGGAGCGTCGTCGCCAGCACGCCGAGGTCGAGACGTCCCGGGAAGTCGCGCGTCTCGCGGATCTCGGTCGAGGCGAACACGGTGTCGCCGGCGAAGCTCGGCGCCGTGTGGCGGCCGGTGACGTAGCGCAGATCGGCGAGCGCGTTGTCGCCGACGTCCGCCGACGAGATGCCGAGGCACAGGTTGAACGGAATCCCGCCGAAGACGATGAGCTGCCCGCCGACGTAGCGCTCCGGCTGCTGCTCGACCATCCAGAGATTGCAGTGCACCTGCGACGTGTTGTCGAGGATGCCCGTCAGCATGATGTGGTCGGTGGTGATCACGCGGCCGCGCGAATGCTCGAGGACGTCGCCGACGTGGAAGTCCTCGAAGTAAGTATTGTCGCTGCTGAGGTACGCGAGCTCGCGGTACTTCCGCGACGGGTCGTACGCGGGGAGATCGAGCGCGATCGGAATCTCGTCGGGCGCGACGTCGCCTTCCGCGACCGTCGCGTTGGGATCGCGCTTCCACACCTGCACCTTGCGCTGGAACGTCAGCACGACCTGCCGGTGCTGGTTGCGGCCGGTCGTCTGCACGTGCACGACGCCGAGGCTCGGGTCGCGCGTCGACACCTTGACGCCGAGGACACGCGTCTCCGCCTCGAGCGTGTCGCCGATGTAGACCGGCACGCCGAAGCGCATGTCGATGTACTCGAGGTTGGCGCGCGCGTTTTCCGACACGTCCTCGACGCTCTGGCTGAAGACGACGAGCATGACGAGCCCCGGGTGGCATACGAGGCCGCGAAACCCGTACGCCTGCGCGTAGCGCGCGTTCTTCG
>JBGPOW010000182.1:0-9254 GCA_041488235.1 Binatia bacterium | reverse complement strand
GGCCGCGCGCGGCTCTGCCCTCTGGGGCGGGCCGGCCCACGGGGGGCGCCCCCGGGTTCGCGGTCCCCCCCCCCCCGCGCCGCAACGAGTGCCGGCGGTTTGAATTGCCGCCAACCGTCGAATAAGTTCGCGCACGCTTCGATTCCTCTGTCAGCGAAGGTGCAGCCATGAGTGAGAAGCGCGACCTCTACGAGATCGGTCAGGTTCCTCCCGTCGGTCACGTTCCGCGCGAGATGTATGCGCAGGTGATCCGCCAGGACCGCTTTGGAGAGCCGACGAAGGCCTTCAAGGTGGAGAAGGTCCCGGTTCCTGAACTCGCGCCGGACGAGGTCCTCGTGTCGGTCATGGCGGCGGGGATCAACTACAACAATGTCTGGGCCGCCCTCGGCGTGCCGATCGACGTCATCAAGGTGCATGCGCGGGGCGGCGACACGACGGGGTTCCACATCGGCGGCAGCGACGCGTCGGGCGTCGTCTACGCGGTCGGCAAGGACGTCCGGACGCACAAGGTCGGCGACGAGGTGGTGATCCATTGCGGCGTCTGGGACCGCAACGATGCGACCGTGAAGGCGGGGCAGGATCCGATGTTCGCCCCGACGTTCCAGATCTGGGGCTACGAGACGAATTGGGGCAGCTTCGCGCAGTTCACCAAGGTGCAGGCGCATCAGTGCCTGCCGAAGCCGAAGCACCTCACCTGGGAAGCGGCGGCGGCGTACATGCTCGTCGGCGCGACGGCGTATCGCATGCTGATGGCGTGGCCGCCGCACACCGTGCAGCCGAACGACATCGTCCTCGTCTGGGGCGGCTCCGGCGGCCTCGGCAGCCAGGCGATCCAGATCGTGAAGGCGCAAGGCGGCATCCCGGTCGCCGTCGTCTCCGGCGAGGACAAGTTCGAGTTCTGCAAGTCGCTCGGCGCCAAAGGCTGCATCAACCGCAAGAAGTTCGATCACTGGGGCATGCTGCCGCACTGGAAGGACACCGCCGCCTACGACAAGTGGGCCGCGGGCGCGCGCGCCTTCGGGAAGGCGCTCTGGGACGTGCTCGGCGAGCGGCGCAGCCCGCGCATCGTGTTCGAGCATCCCGGCGAGGACACGGTGCCGACGTCGATCTTCGTCTGCGACACCGGCGGCATGGTCGTCATCTGCGCCGGCACGACCGGCTACAACGCGACCGTCGACCTGCGCTACCTCTGGATGCGCCAGAAGCGGTTTCAGGGGTCGCACTTCGCGAACGACGAGCAGGCGAAAGGCCTGAACGATCTCGTCCTCGGCGGCAAGGTCGATCCCTGCCTCGGCGAGACGTTCGGCTTCGACGACATCCCGCGCGCGCATCAGCTCATGCACGAGAACCGTCACCCCGCGGGGAACATGGCCTGCCTCGTCGGCGCGCCGCGCAAAGGGATGAAGGAGCTGCCGCTCTAACCTCCCGGGTGCGCCCCACTGATCGGGGTGGTCACGACCGGCCGTTCCGAGACGTCGGCTCCCGACCGATCGCGAGCACCGCCGCGGCGAAGCCGATCACGCCGACGGCGGTGCGGATCCAATGGTAGCGGCTCCAGCGCGCGAGCTCATGCGGAACGCGATCGACGTCGATCGACCCGGTCGCGAAGGCGGCGTTCGCGTCCCGAAAGTACAGCGGGAACGCGACGAGTACGGCGACGGCGCACACTGTCGCGACGAGGAGCAGATGGCGCGCCGGACGGCGATGGTACGCAGACACGGACGCGGCAAGCGCCGTCGAGACGGCGGCGAAGACCTCGAGCGGACCGTAGAACGCGACGAGACGGGACGCATTGGCGGCGTACCACGCGAGGAAGTCGTGCGGCGGCAACGCGCGCCAGTACGGCGCGAGAAGCGCGCCCTCGGTCACCATCGCGCCCGCCGCGAGACCGAGCCCGACGACCGCGACCGCGTCGACCACCGTTCCGAGCCTCACGACGGCTGCGCGGAGAAGCGCGCCAGGTACGACGCAAACCCGCCAATCCGGCGCTCGAATCCGAACGACGCCGCCGCGGCGCGCGCGCGCAACGAGCCGAACGCGACGTAGTCCGGATCGAAGATCACCTCGCCGACGACGAGGCGTCCATTCGGTTTCAGGACGCGCCGAAGCTCTCGTAGCGCCGCTTGCGGGTCCGGGATCTCACCGAGTACGCCGACGAGATACGCGCCGTCGAAGGTCGCGTTCTCGTACGGCAGTGCCCGCGCGTCGCCACGCCTCGCCGCGATGTTGGTGATGCCCGCCGCGCGCGCGCGGCGCGCCACGTCGTCCAGCATCGCCTGCTGCACGTCGAGGACGTCGAGCGCACCGTCCGGGGCGAGCGCGCGTGCGACAGGCAGCGCGTGGAGTCCGACACCGGGACCGATCTCGAGCAGGCGTTCGCCGCTGCGCGGCTCGAGCACCCGCTGCAGATGCGCGGGGGAATGATTGCCACGCGGTACCAGAAGCGTCCAGCGCAAGAGGTGCGGCATCGGAGCCGGATGACGTACGCTCCAGTAGCGGGTCAATGCCGCGGCACCGGCCGCGATCACCGCCAGCACCGACGCGGGCACCCACTCGCCGCGGCCGAGCTCGACGAGACTCACGCTCACCACCACGAGCGCGGCGAAACCGGACCAATCGTGGCGTCTCACCGCGACCGCCGTCCACCGCTCGTCCGGCACAAGGCGCTCCTCACCAGCCGCCCTTTCCGAACGATGAGCCACGTCGCTCCGCATCGCCGGCGAGATGCCGCCATTGAATGCTGATCTCGCGCGCCGGCGCGCCCTCATAGCGGAGTTGGTAGAGCAACGCGCGGAGTCCGTGCGTCCGTCGATCATGCCAGTCCGCCCGCTCGTCGAGCCGGAAGCTGTCGACGATCACCAACGACATTGCGGGAACCGTGCTGAGCACCGCGAGCCATTCTCGCGAGAGCCATTGCGCAGCGACCGCAACGCCGGCGGCGATGCTCGTCAGGATCGCGGCCACCGACAGCAACGACGCCGCACGACAGGACGCGGTCGCCGATCTCCGGTGGCGTTGCAAGTCACGCTCGATGTCCGCTTCGAGTGAGTCGGGTGAGGTAGGCATCGGAGACCGTCCTTTCATCGCTCCGCGCGCGCCGGTGTGGTACTCCCGGTTTCCCATTGCGGGGTGCTCCGATGCAACCATGCCCAGACGCGCGTCGGCGTGCCGACGCGCGGACAGCTCGGATCGGCTAGCGTCCCGTCTCGGCGTCGCCGTCGCGCGCAGTGACGACGCTGCCCGGCGGAGTCTCGACTCCGGCGGGCGGACTCGCGGGCGGACTCCCGAGCGCCGCCGGTGTCGCGCGCGGGAGCCAGCGACGCACCGACGACGCGTACGCCGGCCAGGCAGAGGGAAAACGGCGCGCCAGCCACGGCTCCTCGTGGACGACGACGCGCACGTGAAACGCGATCGCGAGCGCGACTGCGTATGCGGCGACCGCCGGCGACCCGCCGACGAGCGCCCAGCCCGCGACCGCCACGAGCACGCCGACGTACATCGGGTTGCGCACGTAGCGGTACAAGCCGACGACGACGAGCCGCCGCGGCGGATCCCACGGCGCGAGCGTCCCCTTCCCCGCGACGTAGAAGTCGCGGATGCACCACCCGACGACCACGGCCCCCAGCGCCAGCACCGCGGCGCCGCCGCACACTCGCTCGCCGCGCCACGGATCGACCGACGCGATGAGCGGCGGCAGCGCGATCGCGAACACTCCCGGCAGCACGAGGAACGCCACGAGCGCGCGGAGGAACATGGGCGCTCTTTAGCGCGAGCGCGACGTGATGTCGTGCGGACGTTTGCGCATCACGGGACCGTCGCGTATGCCGGCGCACACGGAGGCTCTCGCATGCGCACGCTCGTGACCGTTTTCGTCCCCCTCGCCGTGATCGCCACGTCTGCCGGATGCGCGCCGCACCGGCACGCCGCGACGCCGATGGCGCACCCCTGCGCGGGGAAACAGGCGCAGGCCCCGAACGGCGCCCGCGTTCCCGAAGACCTCGACCGCTTGTTCGGCGAGCGGTTGAATGCCGGCGACGTCGACGGCGTCGTGGCGCTCTACGAGCCGACGGCAACGCTCGTGCGACAGGACCGCAGCAGCGCAACGGGAACAACGGCCATCCGCGAGGAGATCGCCGGGTTTGCCGCGCTCCGCCCGCACATCACCCTGAACGTCTTCCGCGTCCTCTCCGGCGGCAGCGACGTCGCCGTGGTGTACGACGATTGGACGGCGACCGGCACCGACGCGAACGGCAAGCACGTCGAGCTGAGCGGCCATGCGAGCGAGGTCGTGCGTCGCGGCGCCGACGGGAGCTGGCGCTTCGTCGTCGACGATCCCGACGCCCGCAGCGCCCCGTCGAGCGCAGCGCCGCGGCACCACCCGGCGAAGCGGCAGCACCACAAGGCGGCGCACCCCGCGCATTCGCAGACGACGAAATAGTCGGCCGCCGCAGCGGCGCGGAACACGGGCCTACTCGACACCCATGAAGCGCAGCATCAGCTCCATCTGCGCAGCGAGCATCGGCACCCCGGTCTGAATCGCACGTCCCTTCGCCGTGGCGATCTCGAGTAGGCGCGTCGTCTCGGGCGCGATCACGCATTCCGCGATCAAGCCCGCGCGTTCGACGACCTCCGGCGAGATCGGCAGCGCGTCGTCGGGGCGCATGCCGAGCGACGTCGCGTTGATCGCGACGTCGTAACGGCCATCGGGATCGCCGGCGCGGACCACGATGGCGGGGAACGCGGCGCCGACACGCGTCGCGAGCGACGCAGCTTTCGCCGCTGTCCGGTTCACGATCGTCAATGACCGGCAGCCGTGTGCGGCGAGCGCGAATGCGATCGCCGACGCCGCACCGCCGGCGCCGGCAAGCAGGCACGACGCCCCGTGCACGTCGTGACCCGTCGATCGCAAGCCGACGACGAACCCCTCGCCGTCCATCACGGTGCCAATCAGGCGTGCATCCGGCGAGCGCCGAATGACATTCACCGCCTCGACCAAGCGTGCTTCCGGCGTCACCTCGTCGAGCAGCGGCAGGATCGCGCACTTGTGCGGCATCGAGACGATCGCCCCGGCGAAATTGCCGACGTGACGGAGCGCCGTGATCACGTCGCTGAGCGCGCCCGCCGGCACCTGGAGCGGAACCAACGCGAATTCCCCGAGTCGTCCCCAGTCACTCAGCAGCGCGCTCGCCATCGCCGGCGAACGCGCTTGCGCGACCGGATCGGCGATGAGGCCGAGAATTCGCGTGGCACCGGTCAGACGGAGACCCGTGTCGCCGCGACTTTCAGCACGATCGGCCGAGCGTTCCATGACGGAATGCTCTGCCCGTCGCGCCGACTTCTTTCAACGGTGCGTTGCCTGGCGATCAGGGGAGTCGCGTCACCGACCAGCCGGTAATCGGGAAATCGAAGAGCGGCACGCCGCGGACGAATTCGCCGCTTCCGGTTCCGGAGATCGCCGGCGGCACCGACGAGCACCAGTGCCAGCAGCCAGTAAATCGTCATTGCCCGAACCGTCACGCTCGCCCCCATGCCTTCGCCGGTAGTACAACGCAACGCCGATTGGACGTGTAGGACATTGGTATGACGACGACATGTGCCCGGTCAGCCACTCGCGGCGTCACGTCCGCTGATCGCACCATTTCGGTACGGAATCATGCGCGGCGTTACCGCATACTTCGGTAGCCTCGCACCGCGCCTGCCGCGTGCGGTGTGGACGTTGCAAGCGGGCGGCCTCGCGAACGCGTTCGGCAGCGGCGTCGTGGTGCCGTTCATCATCATCTATCTCCACGACGTGCGCGGCATCTCGCTGACGGTCGCCGGCCTCGCGGCGTCCGCGAGCGCGCTCGGCGCGGTTCCGGCGAGCACCGCCGGCGGCGCGCTCGCGGACCGGTTTGGCGCACGACGAATCTTGAGCGGCGCCTTGCTGGTTCAAGCGGTCGCGATCGCGGGCTTTCCGTGGATTCGCACCGGCTGGCACGCGGTCGTCTTGGAGCTCGCGCTCGGCGCCGGCTCGGGTGCGTTCTGGCCGGCGCAAGCGAGCTTGCTCACGCTCTTGACGCCTGAGGACCAGCGCCACGTCGCCTTCGCGCAGCAACGCGTCGCCGTAAATCTCGGATTCGGGATCGGCGGTCTCGTCGGCGGCACGATCGCCGTCGCCTCGGAGCCGGCGACGTTCACGGTGCTGTTCGCAATCGACGCGGTGACGTTGCTCGCCTTCGCGATCCTCATCGAGCGCGTCCCGTCGCCGCGCGCCACGCAGCGTGAGACGGTCGGCGGAAGTTACGCCGCCGTGCTGCGCGATCGGCCGTTCGTCGCTCTGTTCTTTCTGAACACACTCTTCGTCGCGGCCGGGATCGTGCCGCTGCTCCAACTTCTGCCCGTCTACGCCAAGAACGTCGCCGGCGTCAGCGAACGGGCGATCGGCCTGATCTTCTTCGCCAACACGATCACGATCGTGCTGATCCAGCTGTGGGTCGCGCGCGCTCTCGAGGGCCGCCGTCGCATGCGGGCCTTCGCACTCATGGGTATCATCTGGTCCGCGACGTGGCTGGTGGTCGTCGCAGCCGTCGAGACGCTCGACGCCGCGACGGCCGCGGTCGTCCTTGCCGGTGCCGCCGCGGTCCTCGGCGCCGCCGAGTGCATGCACGGAGCAGTGCACGGTCCGCTCGTCGCCGACCTCGCGGCGCCGGCGATGCTCGGACGCTACATGGCCCTTGGAAGCCTGTCGTGGCAGGTCGCGTTCGTCGTCGGACCGGCGATCGGCGGCGCGCTTCTCGAGGCGCACCGGATCGGCGTCTGGATCCTCGCGTCCGCGGCATGTGCCGGCGCGGCGGTGTGGTCGCTGGTACTCGAGCGCTCGCTCCCGCCAGGATCGCGCCGGACGCCGGCCGGGGGCACCAGCGAGCGAAGCGGCTAGGCCGTCACCGCCGCGAGCCACTCGACGAGGGGCACCGCACGCTTCGCGTGGGTCACGAGCCAATCGACCAGCTTGCGTGAGACGAGGAGCCGGCGCGGCAGCTCGGGAAACGTGACGATCAGTCCTTTGCGCTTCAAGAGGTCGGCGCGCGGGTGCTCCGGGTCGAACCCGCGCGGTACGCGCTGCAACACGTCGTGCGAGCCGACCGCGAACCCCGCGCGGGTGAGCTTGCGCAAGAGCTGCTGGAGCGCGCCGCCCTGGCGCTCGTCGACCAACGCCTGACGAAAGCGTGCGAGCTGGGCGCCGTCCATCATGTACTGCCCGGCGGCGACGAACACTTCCTCCGCGCCGACGTGGAAATAGAGCGCGGCAGCCGCCGACGGGCCTTGACCGGTGCCGTCAATCGCGACGTAGCCGCCGATGTGCGTCTTGTAGGGCGACTTGTCCTTCGAGAACCGCACGTCGCGATGGATGCGAAAGACCTTCGGCACCGCCAGCGGCTCGTGGCGAAAGAGCGGCTCGAGACGCGCGCGCGTCTCGGTGAGCAGCGCGTGCATCGGTCTCTGCCAGCCGCCGTCGTATTCCTCGCGATGCGCCGCGAACCACTCGCGACGTTGGTTGCGCGCGAGGGCGCGAAAGAAGCGGCCGTCGGTATCCGCGAACCCGTCGAATCGTGTCGGTGCAGCGCCTGCGCTCTTCGCCATGTGCCTCCAAATAGGAGGAACAACAGGGCGAGACAACGGCTACGAGGATCTAGCCAAAGAGCCAGGCGACGAAGAGAAGGCCGAACACGAGATCGCCGCTTCCGGCGAGGACGGCGCGAAACGGCAGCGTTCCGCCGAGCCACAGGACGGCGAGCAGGGCGAAGAACGAGAGCTTGCCGGCGGCGGCGATCGTGAGGAAGAAACGATCGGGCCGCCCGCTCATGGCCAGCGAGAGATAGGCGAGGCCGAAGAGCAGCACGAACATGCTGACGATCGTGAGATAGAGCGCGTGCTCGGCCTCCGGCAGGCCGGCGAGTGCCCGGAGAGCATGCGCCGGCGGCAGGAACCCGATCGCGGCGATGACGTTCATCGCCGCCGTCGCGTACAAGGCGCGACGCATCCACACCGGCAGGGTCGTCGCGTCGCCTACCGATCGCGTCACGGTCAGGGTGGTCGCGTCGCTCATCATCGTCGTGACTCCTCCGACCCCTCACGGGTCGCGCGCTGCTCAGAACAGCAAGTCGTACGGACCGCCCTTCTCGAGCGCGCGCTTGTACGCCGGCCGGGCGTGGATCCGGTCGAGAAACGCGGTGAGCTTCGGGCGCGTCGGACCGAGGCCGGCGCGCGCGGTCGCGGCCTCGAGCGGAAAGCTCATCTGCACGTCCGCCGCGGTGAAGTCGTTGCCCGCGAACCACGGCGTCTTCCCCAGCTCCTGCTCGAGGTAATCGAGGTGAAGATTGATCTGCGGGCCGATGAACGCGCTCTTCGCGCGCCCGGCGATTTGCTTCGCGATCGGCCGGACGAAGAACGGCATCGGCGCAGTCTCGACGCGGTTGAACACGAGCTGCAGCAAGAGCGGCGGCATCGCGGAGCCCTCGGCGTAGTGCAACCAGTACAGATACCGCAGATGCTCCGGCGTGTTCGCCGCCGGTACGAGCCGCCCGTTACCGTACCGGCCGGTCAAGTACTCGACGATCGCGCCCGACTCGGCGAGCGTCAGCCCGTCGTCGACGATCACCGGCGACTTGCCGAGCGGATGGATCGCGCGGAGTCCCGGCGGCGCCAGCATCGTCTGCGCGTCGCGCTCCCAGCGCTTGACCTCGTAGGGAATCCCGAGCTCCTCGAGCAGCCAGAGCACCCGCTGCGAGCGTGACTTGTTCAGGTGGTGAACGACGATCATCGAGCTCTCCTCTCCTCCAGTTTCAAGCCGAGCTGCGTGATCAGCAGCGCCGCGCCGGCCATCGTGATGCCCTTCAGGAAGAACGACGTCTGAATCCGCTGCATCTGCTCGTCCGCGGCGGTCATCATCGCGACCCCGTAGACGGTGATCATCACCGGGACGAGAAAGAGGAAGATCAGCCACCCGCCGAGGCGCGCAATGAACACGTCCTGACCGGTGGTCCGTTCCACGCCGAGAGCGCCCGCGAATCTCGCCGAACCGTGCGTCCGACGCAAGCGCGCTCAGAGCGTCGCCCAAAAGCGCTCGAGCTCGGCGGCGACCTCCGCCGGCCGCTCCAGTGGCCACCAGTGCGACGTCGCCGGATACGACACGAAGCGCGCGCCGGTGCGCTCCGCGAGACGCGCACCGAAGCGCGGCGCCGCGTACGGATCGTCCTCGCCCCAGAGCACGAGGC
>JBGPOW010000181.1:0-9278 GCA_041488235.1 Binatia bacterium | reverse complement strand
TGCGGCGGCGCGAGACCTCTGCGCAGCGCGACCCGCCATGAGCTCGGCGGTCATGGGTCGCGGGGTCATGGCGCGCGAGGTGCGGCCCGACGCGAAGCGGTCATTCGTCGTCGTCGACGACGGCGTCCTCGCATGCGCGACCGAAGGGGAGGGCGCTTCCGTACTTCTGATCCCGGATCTCGGGGTCGACGCGCGCGTGTTTCGCCGGCAGCTCGACGACCTCTGCCGCGACGCGCGCGTCATCACCTACGATCAGCGCGGCGTCGGACGCTCGACGGCCGCCGCGTCGGCGACGCTCACGATCGCGCAGCTCGCCGACGACGCCGCGATCGTCCTCCGGCACGCGGAAAGCGCGCCCGCCGTCGTCGTCGGCGCGGGCTTGGGCGCCGCGGTCGCGGTCGAGCTCGTGCTCCGGCATGGCGACGCGGTATCCGCGCTCGTGCTCCTCGCTCCCGCCTTCGCCGCCGACGCGAGACTCGAGACCGTGCTGCGATCGTGGTGCGCGGGCGACGGCATGGACGTCGAGGCGCGCGTCCGCGCGATGGTGCCGCGGCTCCTCGGGCCGGCGTCGCTCGCCGACGCGCGGACGTGCGAGCCGTTCGCGGCGACGCTGCGCGAAACTACGATCGACGTTCCGCAGTCGACCTTGCGCGCGCAGGTCGCGGCATTGCTGCGCTGGCTCGGCACGCGTGCCGGCCGGCTCGCGCGCCTCGACGTGCCGGTCGTCGTCGCCGTCGGCGCGAAGGACGTCCTCACGCCGCCGGCGCACGCGCAGGCGCTCGCGCGCGAGCTGCCGCACCCGCACGTCGAGATCCTCGCCGCTGCCGGCCACGCGCTCATGATCGAGCGCGCCGATTCCGTGAACCGCTTGATTCGCGACGTCGTCGCGCAGGTACGTACAGAAAGGACACTGCCATGAGAAAGATCACTTGTGAGCATTGCGTGATCCGCAGCGAGAGCTGCATCCAAGACCTTCCGCCCGATCAGCTCGACGAGTTCCACGCCGCGGGGACGAGCGCGATCTACAAGCCGCGGCAAGTAGTCTTTCACCAGGGCACGCCGGCGGGCGGCCTCTACGTCCTCTGCTACGGCGCCGTGAAGCTGTACCAGTCGGATCGCTTCGGCCGCGAGCACATCCTCGGCGTCACCGCTCCGGGCGACGTGCTCGGCGAGATGCCGCTGGACGAGAGCGAGACCTACTCGACCTCGGCCGAGGCGCTCACCGAGTCGCAGCTGTGCTATCTCCCGCGCGAGCGCCTCGTGCAGTTCATCCAGGCGCATCCGATGACGGGCGTCCGCTTGATCGCGGCGCTCAGCCGTGCGCTCAGCGCCGCGCGCAAGAAAGCGGGTGACCTCGCACTGAAAGGCGCCGAGACCCGCCTCGCGGAGCTCCTCGTGCACCTCGTCCGCAGCAGCGGCGAGGTCAACAATGGCTCGACGCACGTGACGCTCGCCTACTCGCGGCGCGAGCTCGCGGAGATGATCGGCGTCTCGACCGAGACGGCGATTCGGCTGCTCGGGAAGCTGAAGCGCAAACACTTGCTGGCGACGCACCAACGCGAGCTCACCGTCACGGACTTCGACCGGCTCTCGCGTCTCGCCGGCCACGGCAGCATCGAGGCGAGCTGAAAACACCCCGGCGCGCGCCTCGCGGCGGGCTTCGTCGCCGGCCCGCGCCGCGGCGTGCGCATTGCCGCGCATCACGCTTCGTCCTGACGGATGTCATCGGAGCTCAGCCTACCGAACGATAGGTAGGGAGCCGCGGGAAGCCGATGAAGGACACAGTGTCGCCACTCGTCGAGATCACCCGCAGGGCGCTTCTCCGCCGTGGCGCGAGCGCCGTCAGCTGGGGCGCGTTCGCGGCGGTCCTCGGGACGGGGGGCATCGAGACGGTGCGATTCTTCGTTCCACGTGTCGTCTTTCGGCCGCCGAGCACCTTCCGCATCGGCAGCCCTGAGGCGTTCGTCGCCCGCGGCGAGCCCGCCGACGGCTACGGCGTGATGCTCGTCGACGAGCGCTGGAAGTCGACGCAGCGGTTCTTCGTCGTCCGCGAGCGCGACCGGATCTACGCGCTCTCGGCGCGCTGCGCGCACCTCGGGTGCACGGTCAACTGGTTCGGCGACCTCGCGGCGTTCAAGTGCCCGTGTCACGGCAGCGAGTACCACAGCGACGGCACGAACTTCGCGGGGCCGGCGCCGCGGCCGCTCTCGCGTCTGCGCATCGAGCTCGACGCCGAGGGCGAGCTCGTCGTCGACACCAGCATCGTGTACGGACCCGATCGGTTCCAGGTGGACGGTGCGTTCGTTCGTGTCTAGCGCGCGCGCATTGGACGACCTGCGACCGGGCGTCGCAGCGCCCGCTGCCGCTGGCGCCACGCGCAGCGCCGACGGGAAGTTCAGCGGCCGCCGCAAGGTGAAGCCGCGGCTCCTCGCCATCGTCGACGAGGGCTGCACCGGATGCGCCGGCGCTCCCGTCTGCCAGCTCTACTGCCCGGTCGACGAGTGCATGCTGCTCGTCCCGGCGGAGGACGCGTTCCCGTACGGCCGCATCTGGGTCGATCCCTTGCGCTGCGTCGGCTGCCGCAAATGTCTCGGTCGCGGTCCCGACAGCACGTTTCTCGAGGGTTGCCCGTGGGACGCGATTCGCATGGTCGCGACCGACGCGTGGGAGCATGAACATGGCGAGCTTGCCTACTGATCGACCCGCCGCCGCTGCGGGCGTCGCGTCGACGGCGCGCGTCGCACGCGTCGGTGCGGCGATCACCTCGTCGCAACTCTACCGCTCCATCTTCCGCCACAACTGGACCGACAGCGCGCGCAACCGGGCGCTCGAGGTCACCAGCAACGCGTTCCTGCACCTGCACCCGATCACCATCCCGCGGCACGCGATCCGCGTCTGCTACACGTTCTGTCTCGGCGGCCTGACGTTCTTCCTCTTTCTCGTGGAGACGGTCACCGGCGTGCTGCTGATGTTCTACTACCGGCCGGTCCCCGACTTCGCCTATGTCGACATGAAGACGCTCGAGCACGCCGTGCAGTTCGGGATGGTGCTGCGCAACCTGCACCGCTGGGGCGCGCACCTGATGGTCATCCTCGTCATGCTGCACATGCTGCGCGTCTTCCTCACCGGCTCGTACCGGCCGCCGCGTGAGTTCAACTGGGTCGTCGGCGTCAGCCTCCTCGTCCTGACGTTGCTCTTGAGCTTCACCGGCTACCTCTTGCCGTGGGACCAGCTCGCGTTCTGGGCGGTGACGGTGGGGACGAACATGGCGGCGGCGACGCCGTTCGTCGGCGCCGAGGGGCCGTTCCACTCGCTCGTCGGCGTCACCGCGCGCGACGACGTGCGCTACTTGCTCCTCGGCGACGTACAGGTTGGCGGCAACGCGCTCCTGCGCTTCTACGTCCTCCACTGCGTCGCCTTCCCGCTCGTGGCCGCGTTCCTGATGCTGGTGCACTTCTGGCGCGTGCGAAAGGACGGCGGCATCTCGCGGCCGCTGTGAGGAACGCGATGCTCGCCGCCGACCACACGACCGAGTCGACGCGCGCCACGGCCCCAGCCGCCGCCGATGCGCAGTGGGAGCTGCCGCCCGGCGACGTCGTGCCGGTCTTTCCGTATCTCGTCTTTCTGGAGTTTCTCGCCGCGCTGCTGGTCTCGGTCGTGCTCCTCGCGTGGGCGCTCGGCGTGAACGCGCCGCTCCTGCCCGAGGCGAACCCCGGATACACCGAGAACCCCGCGAAAGCGCCCTGGTACTTCGTCGGCTTGCAGGAGCTGCTCGTCTATTTCGATCCGTGGATCGCGGGCGTGACGATTCCGACGGTGATCATCCTCGGACTCATGGCGATCCCATACCTCGACACCAGCCGCGACGCCGTCGGGCGCTATACGTTCTCCGCGCGCCGCCTCGCGATCGGGCACTTCCTTTTCGGCTTTGCGCTCTGGTGGCTCTTGATCGCGGTCGGGCAATTCCTGCGCGGTCCGAACTGGCAGTTCTTCTGGCCGTGGCAGACCTGGAAGGCGGCGAACGGGGTCGAGAGCGGCCTCTGGAGCTTCCCGTGGTGGATCGGGCTGCCGGCGCTCGTCGGGTATTTCGCCGGCGGCTGGCTCTTCGCGCGCCGCCGCTGGCCGTGGCTCTACGCCGGGCTCGGGCGCGGACGGTACGCGATCGTCATGCTGCTCGTGCTCACCATGTACGCCGTGCCGCTGAAGGTGCTGCTGCGCCTCGTGCTCGGCGTGAAGTACGTGCTGGAGACCCCATGGCTCAACGTCTGATGCGTGGAACGCGGCGCATGCGGCTCGCGTTCGCGATCCTGAGCCCGCTCTTCCTCGTGCTGTGCGTGGTCGCGATTCGCAGCGAGGAGACGCGTCCGTGGATGCAGTACCAGGCCGAGTACCGCGACCTCTTCGTGCAACGCGTGACGGCGAAGCTGCACGCCGCCGAGGCGCAGCAGGATGCGAAGGAGGTCGCGCGCTGGAAGCGCATCGCGGAGGAGGCGGCGAGCGCGCCCTCCGAGGTGGCGCAGGTGTACCTCGCCGATCTGAACGTCGCCGATCGCTGCATGACGTGCCATCGCGGCATCGAGAACCCGCTCCTCGCCGACGCGCCGCAGCCGTTCCGCACGCATCCCGGTGATGCGCTGAAGCACCATCCGGCGAGCACGTTCGGCTGCACGCCGTGCCACCAGGGGGAAGGACTGGCGACGACCGTCGACGGCGCGCACAGACGCGACGCGGACGCGACGGCGCCGCTGCTGCCGGCGGCGTACGTGCAGGCGACCTGCGCGCGCTGTCACGAGGTGACGCACGGTCTCGCCGGCGCGGCGACGATCACCCGCGGTGCGGGTCTCTTCATGGAGAAGGGCTGCTACGGCTGCCACGACGCGCCGGGCATCGCGTACCGTCCGAAGTTCGCGCCGCCGATCGCGCCGCTGGCGGAGAAGCTCCGCGATCTCCGACCCTTCGTCTACGCCTGGATCAAGGAGCCGACGCACGTCAGCGCCGACACCATGATGCCGAACTTCTCGCTCGACGAGGAGGCGGCGCGGAAGATCACCGCGTTCATCGCGTCGCTACCGCACGAGCACCGCTGCGAGCCCGTCGACCTCGGCAACGCGACCGCCGAGGACGGCGAGCACCTCTTCGTCGAGCGCGGCTGCGCCGGCTGTCACGCGGTCAAGGTGGACGATCACAGCGTCGCGCCGCGGGTGCCGAACCTCGCCGGCATCGCATCGAAGGTGAAGCCGGAGTGGCTCGACCACTGGATCAGCGATCCGAAGGCGTACAACCCCGACGCCGCGATGCCGAAGATTGAGCTCACACAAGACGAGCGCCACGCGGTCGTCAAGTATCTCATGACACTGAAGCGCGCCGAGCCGCTGCCCGATGCGCCGGCGAGCGCACAAGGCGACGCCGAGGAAGGGAAGCAGCTCGTCAAGCGCTACGAGTGCTTCGGCTGTCACGCGACCCCCGGCTTCGAGACCACGCGGCCCGCGGTCCCGAACCTCGAGGAGTTCGCGCGCAAGCCCGTCGCCGACCTCGACTTCGCGACGACGACCGACGTGCCGCGCACCAAGTGGGACTGGCTCGACCGCAAGCTGCGCGAGCCGCGCGCGTATGTCACCGACTCGATCAAGCTCTTCATGCCGAAGCAGGGCATGAGCGACGACGAGCGCCAGGCGCTCATCACCTACGTCCTCGGCCTCGAGCGGCCGGCGTTGCCGGCACGCTACGCGCGGCCGGCCTCCGACGCCGACCGAGCGCGGCGCGAGGCGGCGTGGATGGTCGCGCACTTCAACTGCAACGGCTGCCATCGCGTCGACGAGCGCGACGCGCGTCTCGCCAAGGTCGTCGAGCGCCGCAACATGGTGCCGCCGACGCTCGAAGGCGTCGGCGCCCGCCTCCAGGGCCAGTACCTCTACCAGTTCCTGCGCGAGCCGAAGCAGATCCGGCCGTGGCTGAAGATCCGCATGCCGCTCTTCGGCTTCACGGAGCCGCAGGCGCAAGCGCTCGTCGACGGCCTCGCGGCGGCGGGCGGCGCGCGCAATCCCCACACCTTCGTCGCGAAAGCGGACATCGACGCCGAGCACTTCCAGCGCGGCGTCCGCCGCTTCAAGCACTTCAAGTGCGTGCAGTGCCATCCGACGTCGGTCGATCAGGGTCTGCCGCCGGACGTCGACCCCGAGGACCTCTCGATCAACCTGACGCTCGCGAAGACGCGTCTGCGACCGGAGTGGATCCGCGACTTCCTGGCGCGGCCGAAGCAGATGATGGGCGCGCAGACCCGCATGCCGACCGTCTTCTACACGGTCGACGGCGAGCCGAAGGTCGAGAAGCCGGTCGACGACATCGCCGACATCACGACGTACCTCATGGGCATGACGGAGCCGCCGGAGGTGACGCTGCAAGCCCAGGCCGAGGAGCGCGAGAAGGTGCAGGAGAAAGAGAAAGCCGTCGACTGGAGCACGATGCAGTACTGAGGAGGACGACGTGATCGGCGTCATGCCGGACGGTGACCGGCCGCATGTCGCCCTTCCAACCGTTCGGTAGATTGCGCGCCATGAACCCCACCCCGGAGCGCGGCACCCGTGAGCGCATCATCGAGGTCGCCGAGGAGTTCTTCGGCGACCGGGGCTATCACGGCACGCGCCTCCATCTGATCGCCGAACGAGTCGGCATTCAGAAGGCGTCGCTCTTCCATTATTTCGCGAGCAAGGCGGCCCTGTATCACGCCGTGCTGGGCGAGGGCGTCGAGGAGAGCGAGCGCGCGGTGCGACGGGTGCTCGCGAGCGACGCGCGTCCCGCGGACAAGCTGCGGATGCTGCTCGAGAACTACGTCGACCTGGTCGCGAGCCATCCCGCCCGCACCAAGATATTGCTCCGGCAATCGCTCGGCGACGCGCCGAACGAGATTCCGTCCGCGGCGGACTCGGACCGCTTGATGGAGGTCGTCACCGGCTTCGTCAGCGACAACCAGAAAGTCGGTGTGTTCACGCCCGTCGATCCGCTGGCGCTGGTGCTCGGCGTGATCGGCATGGTCGCGTTCTTCTTCACGTCGGCGCCGGTCATGGCGTCGAAATGGTGTGCCGACGGGCACGACGCCGGCGTCGCGCGCATCAAGCGTCACGTCGTCGAGGTGGTCGAGCGCAGCCTCGGCGTCCGACCCGCGGGGAATGCCGTCGGAGCGCAGGCGGTGCGCGCATGAGGCGCATGACGGCCACGCGGGGGCGTCCGCTGCTGCACATGATCCATCTCGTGACCGCGGTGATTCTCTTCGCGACCGGGTTGCTCCTGCTTTTGCCGGCTCTGCGCGCGCAGGTGACCGGTGGCCACTCGCTGGAGATCCGTGACGCGCATCGTTGGGCGGGGGTGGCGTTCGGGGCGCTGCCGGCGGCGATCGTCGGTGCCGTGGGGGCGCGCACGGCCTTCGCCGCGTCGCGTGCGTCCGCGGCGCGGCGGTCGTGGGAGCGCGCGAATGTCGCGCTCACGATTGCGACGACGGTGCTGTTCACGCTCACCGGCGTCGGGATGTGGCAGGGGCGGCGCCTGCCGTTCGCGATCGCCGACGCCGCGCGCTCGGCGCACCGGTGGCTCACGTGGACTTTTGCGCTGCTGGTCGCCGCGCACGTTGCGGAGGTCGGATTCGCAGCCGTGCGTGCACGGCTCGGCGGATCGCGACGCACGCGCGTGCCGGCGGCACAGCGGTGAGGAAAAGGAGGTCGGGACGATGCACTGCACGAAGGTGACCGTGTCGCGCGACCGCTTGCTCGATCCGACCGCAGCCGAGTGGTCGAGCATCGCCGGCGAGTCGCTGAAGCTCGACGCGACGCCGCTCGCCAATCAACCGTCGGAGTACATCAAGGCGAGTCGCGACGAGAAAAAGATCGGGAAGATCCGCAACCTCATGGTGCAGGCGGCGCACACCGGGACCGACATTCTCTTCCGCCTGTCCTGGGAAGATCCGCAGAAGAACGTCGAGATCACCGACAACGACGTCTTCCCCGACGGCTGCGGGATCCTGATGCCGCTCGGGCCCGGCGATCCGCCGATCGACGAGATGGGGAGCAAGGATGCGCCGGTGAACGCCTGGTTCTGGCGCGCCGATTCTAAGGACAAGCCCCACAACACGATCGCCAAGGGTCTCGGGACGACCGTGTTCACGAAGGAGTGCGCGATCGAGACGCGATCGCTGTGGGGGCAGGGCGCATGGGCGGTCGTGTTCGCGCGCCCGCTCGCGTTGCCGCAGCAGAAAGACGAAGCGACGCAGCTCGCGCCGGGCGCGACCGTGAAGGTCGGGTTCGCCGTGTGGGAAGGCAGCAACGGCGAGCGTGCAGGGGTGAAGTCGTTCTCGAAGGAATGGCGGGACCTGACGCTCGACGCGTGAGCCCTACGAGGGCAAGCGCGGCGCGAGCCCCGGGAGGACCGTGATGGCCGAACAACCGAGCGAGCAGCAGAAGCAAGAGCGCGCCAAGGCGCTGGCGGCCGAGGCGAAGAGCCAGAAGGCGCAGCTCAAGCACTCGAACCGTCAGGTCGCGATGGTGTTCGACCTGAACAAGTGCCTCGGGTGCCAGACCTGCGTCGTCGCCTGCAAGACGCTGTGGACCCGCGACGAAGGCATGGAATACATGTGGTGGGCCACCGTCAACACGATGCCCGGCAGGGGCACGCCGCGCGACTGGGAGAAGATGGGCGGCGGCTTCCACGACGAGGAGCCGCAGTCGGGGAAGCTCCCCACGACGCGCGACTTCGGCGAGGCGTGGGAGTTCAACCACGAAGAGGTCTTCTTCGGGGGCAAGGGCAACAGCGTGCACCTGAAGCCGAGCGGCGACCCCGATTGGGGACCGAACTGGGACGAGGACCAAGGCGGCGGCCAGTACCCGAACAGCTTCTACTTCTACGTGCAGCGCATCTGTAACCACTGCACCAATCCCGCCTGCCTCGAGGCGTGCCCGCGCAACGCCATCTACAAGCGCGAGGAGGACGGCATCGTTCTCATCAGCCAGGAACGTTGCAAGGGATATCGCTTCTGCATGGAGGCGTGCCCCTACAAGAAGATCTATTTCAACCACGTGAAGCAGACGTCGCAGAAGTGCATCTTCTGCTACCCGCGCGTCGAGAAGGGCGTCGCGCCGGCGTGCGCGCGGCAGTGTCCCGGGCGGCTGCGCTTCGTCGGCTTCCTCGACGACGAGAGCGGGCCGATCTACAAGCTCGTGAAGCAGTGGAAGGTGGCGTTGCCGCTGCACGCCGAGTACGGCACGCAGCCGAACGTCTACTACGTGCCGCCG
>JBGPOW010000180.1:0-9398 GCA_041488235.1 Binatia bacterium | reverse complement strand
CGGATGCTGACCCACACTTCTTTCGTGGAGGAGACGTAGGCGAGGCCGTCCGGTATCGCGGCGAGCGTGATGCATGGGCCAAGCCGCAACGACTCCGCGCCGACCGCGCACACGCTCGAATCGGCGCGATTGCCAACATAGACGACGCCATTCCCCACGGTCGCGGAGCTGGGGCCGACGAGCCGTTTCGTCCCGTGGCGTTCCATCTCTGCTACGCCGAACCCAGAAACAATCGCGACGCGATCGTCGCGAACATCCACCACAACGACGGTCCCGGTGCCGCGGGCCGGCACCCAGACGCGGTGGTGCGCGCGATCATACGCCAGGTAATCCAGGGACACGCCGGTCGAGGATGCACCCGGCAGCGCGATGCTGTTGACGCTGGGCGAATGTGCGACGATTGAGGGCGGACTCAACCGCGCTGCCCCGCAGCTCATTGCGAGCGTCATCGCGAACGGCCACCCGAAGGCTCGAAGGGTCATGCCTCGCCGTCGGCGTCGGTCGAGCGCGCTCCCGGGTGCCGTCACGATCGTGGTCTCCCCAGGTCTGACTGAACAGTCTCGTGAAACTCCCACTACACCTCGGCGAACTGTTTTCATGCGTTCTGCGATGACTGCTCCGGCTCGTGAGATGTGAATAAAATGCCGAGGATCATGAAACCGGCGATGATCAGTGACGAGGTGATCCGGCTCAAGTTAAGACCGCCATGCGCAACCGGTTTGGTGAGGAGATCTCCCAGCGTGGCACCGAGCGGTCGGGTGAGGATGAATGCCGTCCAAAACAAGACCGTGCGGGAGATCTCGGTCAACAAGTAAGCGGTAGCGATGAGCGCCAAGGCACCAGCAAACACGAGTGCGCCACCCTCGTATCCAAGGCCCGAGGTGTCGGAGAGGCAGTCGCCGAGGGCGGTGCCGAGCGTGTTGGAAAACAGAATTGCGGTCCAATAGAAGCTCTCAGCCTTACGGCTCGTGATGCGGTTCACCGATACGGTGCCCACAGCCGAGTGCCACAGGGCCAGAACGACGAGCACAATCGCGAACAGCAGCAGAGACGAGTTGAGATAACCAAGCCCGGCGGTGCGAGTGAGATAATCCGACATCGTGGTGCCGACGGTCGTGGTGGCAACGATCACAGCCCAATACAAAAATGGATGGTACGCGCTTGCCTGAACTTGCGCCGCGACCGTGACGAGGAACAGGCTGAAGAAAATTGCGGTGCTGATCGCGTATCCGAAATTCATGGTCATGGAGAGGGCGTCGCCGCCTGTCTCGCCGAGCGTCGTCGCCAAGATCTTGACCACCCAAAAGCCGAAGGTGACTTGAGGAACCTTGCTCAGCATGCCGGCCACTCTGCCACGATAGCGCGTGTTCACCAGCGTCGCGTGGTCTCCACCATCCCCGATCGTACGTCCATGCTCCAATCGTCCGAGGGACGCGCGTGTACGCGGTAGAGGATGTGCCCGATCACGATCCCGAGCGCCGCGCATCGCCGAGATCGAGCGCCCAGCGCAGCCGCTCCATATCGCCCGTGTTGACGCGCATATTGGCCCGTGGCGACAGCTCGCGGGCGCGCGCATAGCGATCGTAGTGCGTATTGGCGAGCAAGCCTCATACCGCGGCGCGGATGGCGTGCGTGCGCCCTGACGGCGCGACACGACGCACGCGATCCGCGCAAACTTTGAGGCTAAACGCGCAATGATCGTCGGGTGGGCGGCTCACGCGGGCGCGCGCACACGCGACCGCCTGGCGCATCCCTTGCTGCCGCTTGACGGGCGCGATGCATCCGTCGATCGTCGAGAAGCGGGCGGTGCCGGCGTCCATACGTAGCCCGGGAGTACTACAACGCCGGCCACGGCGCGATGTTGGGTCGTCGCGGACCGCAGGCGGATGACGTTCACGTTCGCGGCAGCGGACGGCACCCCCGATCGACACCTATGCGATCGAGCCGTGTTGGTCTGAGATGCGCAACTTCTCATGATCTCAGGCGACGTCACGGCCACCATCATGGCCAGAGTCTGGACGCTGCTCACCGACCTCGGAGCGTGGTTTGAGGGTCTTGCGCTGCGCCGCGAGACGGCGCCGGACGTCGTCGCATTGAGCGCCGTCCTGCTGGTCGGGGTAGGAATATTGATACTCCGCGTGGGTACCGCCGAGATCTGCAGCAGCAATGAAGCCGTGGAGGCGCTCGTTGTGCAGCAGATGGTCGAGCACGGCGAGCTGCTCGCTCCAGTGCTGAACGGGCACGCGCCGATGTTCAAGCCACCGCTGTTTCACTGGACCGCCACGGCGATTGCAAGCGGACTCGGAATCCCCGAGGCGACCGAGCTCACCGTCCGGCTGCCGTCCGTCGCCTTCGGCCTCGCGTGCGTGCTCTTCACGATGATCTTCGTGCGGAGTTGGCTGGGCCTCCCTAACGCGATCCTCTCGGGTATCGTGCTGCTCGCGGCGTACCAATTCGTCGATGAGGCGCGGTTCGGACGCGTCGACATGGCGCTCACGTGTTGCGAGTCGCTCGCGCTCTTCGCCATGATCGCGTGGCTCGCGCGCGCCGATCGCGACGACTCTTCGCAGCAGCATGCGCCGGCGTTCGCCGATGCCAGACTGTATGTCGCTGCGGTCGCCCTCGGGCTCAGTGTACTCGCGAAAGGACCCGTCGGGATGATACTGCCCGTCGCGGCGATCGTCGCTGCGCTCGCGATGGAACGCCGATGGCGCGACCTGCGTGCGCTCGCGTCGCCCGGGCCGCTCGTCGCGCTGGTCGCCGTCAGCTCGAGCTGGTATCTCGCGTGCCTCTGGGCGGGACGAGTCGATGTCCTTCACCGCCAGATCCTCGACGAGAACTTCAGCCGGTTCACGGGCGGCATCCGCACGATGTCGCCGTTCTACTACGTGAAGCCGCTCCTGCTGAACTCAGCGCCGCTCAGCCTCGTCGTGCCGATCGCCGTCGGAATGGCGTGGCGCACACGCCGCGCACAGACGAGCGATGCGTCCGGTGACCTACGTCCGTACGCGCTCGCCGTCTTCTGGATCGTGACGGTCCTGTTCTTCTCGATCGCCGCATACAAACGCCGGGCGTATCTACTACCGCTCTGGCCGCCCGCGGCGGCGCTGCTCGTCTGGTGGCTCGATTCCTGGCGCGACGAGTCGCGTCGGCAGGCCGCGAAAGGCGCGCTCGTGGCGACCTGCGCAGCGCTGATCGCGTTCAACCTCTGGTTCGTGCCGCACGCCGAACGTTCCGCATGCGGTGGCGCGCAGTATCGCGCGGCCGCGTCAGCGATCAACGGCACCGTTCCCCGCGAGGAGCCGCTGTACTTCGACACCGCGACTACCGAATGGGCGTCTTTGCCTTTGCTCTTCTACCTCGACCGCACGGTGCCCGTTCTTCCCGACAGGTCCGCGGAGCTGACGAAAGGCTACGTGCTCGTTCCGGAGCGCACGTGGGCCGGGATGCGCGGGCGGACGGAAATGCAGCCGCTGCTCAGGGTGGAATTGGAGCGCTTTCATCTGCTCCTTGTCGACAGCGCGGCGCTCCGACGTGGGTGAACGGAGGCATCGCCGGCGGCGCTTGCGGACGGAATTTCTCCGCCATAGGTTCGCGAAGGAGAAGCGGGGTCGGCGCCGTCCGTGATCTAGACACATCCGATGAAATAGCCCGTGCCCATCGCGTCGCGCTCTGGGCGTTCGCTGGAGCGCTTGCATCAACGGCCGCGATGCCGTGGCTTCTGTGGGCCGACGAAATCGTGTACCGGTGGCTTCAGTTTCACCGCACCTGCGCGACGCCTATGCAGGCGGACGCACTTCAGCTGGTCGTCGTCTGCCTGCTGGTCGTGTTGGTCGCGGTCGCCGTTCTGACGCGCGGCTGGCGCCATCCGGCAGAGTTAGCGGCCGCGATCGCGACCGTCGCGACCGGCGTGGCCATCGGCGAGTTGCTGAAAACAATTCTCGAGCGGCTGCGTCCACGGGCGCTCCCGATAACGAGCGGGGCCAACAGCTTCCCGAGTGGGCACATCATGAACACGGCGCTGATCGCGATCGCGGCATACGTCCTCGTCCGCCGATCAACGGCGTCCCGATGGTTGCGCGCTCTAGCGTGCGCCGTCGCAGTCGCGAGCATCTGCGGTCAAGCGACGGCGCGCGTGGTCCGGGGCAGCCACTGGATGAGCGACGTGCCCGGCAGCGTGCTCGTCGCGCTTGCATGGACTCTCGGCGCGGGAGCCTTCGTGCGACTCTCGCGCTGGGGGAGTCTAGCCGCGGCCGTGTCCGCGGCCGCGGCGTTCGCGGTGGCGTACTACGTGCCGGCCGCGCGGCTGCCACTACCGTCAGCACTCGACGACGCGCTCCTCCGCGCGGCGACGCCCGCAGCAGAAGACGATTCCGCATTTCGCGTCGACGTCGACGCGCCCTCGGAGCAGCGACTCACCGTTCCCGGCGCCGCGGGCGGTATCGTGCTGAAGATCGCGTTGCAAGCGCGATGCGCCGAGCATCCGCGCGACTGCTGCGCATCGATCACTGCGACGGTCAACGATTGGGACGCACCTCGACTGACGATCTCGAGCGCGTGGCACGAGGTTCACCTCGCGCCTCCGCCCGGTGTGCTTCGCGACGGTCCGAACACGGTCATGCTGAAGGTGCCCGACGAGCGCTGTGCCGGCGGGCGCGAGTGCATGGGCATCGGCGTCGCATTCGCACGCGTGTCCGGTGCTCAAGGAGCACGCGGCGTCCGATGACGCGGCCCCGTCCGGTACGAGACTGTGATTGAGCGCCTTGACGGTTCATCTGCTCGTGACGGCCGCGGCGCTAGCGTTGATCACGGGCACGAACCCGCGCTCGATAGCGGGCGCCCAGACGAGCGCGATCGGATCGGCCGCGGGCGCGATGCGCAGGCGATGTCGCCCTGCCGATAGAAAGACTTGCCCAACGTAGTGGTGGCCGTCGAGCCACCCGACGACCGGACGGCCACCGGCGATGATCGCGTACGTGGCGGGGACGCGGACGTCGAACGTGACGGTCTGACGAGACGGTGAGCCGGATGCCAGGAGGTGACCCGCGACGCGCAGCCATCCAACCGGTATGTAGTTCGCGAGGAGGAAATCGCGGGCACGCTCGGGGAAGCGCCCGTCGTCGAGCACGGCCACGCACGTGCCGCGCGCGATCAGCTGCTCGGGGATCGTGTCCGCGATAGATCCGATTTGCATGCGCCCGAGGGTGACGACTTCGAGCGTGTAATAGAACGGCCGATCGCGGAACACGGTCTCGCCCTTGAGGTCCATAATCGTATCGGACGCGCGGGTGAGGCGGAGCACCTCCGCAAGTACCGCGGGGTCGAAGCGAACGGAGAACCTCCAGGGCGGCTCGAGCCCTAGGAGCAGCAGGACCTCGACGAGCACGATTGATCCGCCGATGACGGCTGTCGTCGCCGTGGAACGCGCGATGCGCGGAACCCGGGCCTCGATCGAGTCGAGGACGGCGAATCCTGCCGCCGTCGCGACGATCGCGGCGAGCGGTACCCACGGCTCCACGTCCTGGCGCGTCGCGATCGGCCACCAGCTTTCGAGCAAGATGATGTACGCGAACGTCGTGAGCACGAGCACGCGGCGTCGCGCGGCGAGGCCCGGGTCTGCCGTCGAGCGCGCCGCGCGCGTGCCTGCCCACCACCACACGGGTATCGGAGCGAAGAACCCGACCATGCGATGCAACCGCCATGGTCGGAACGTGACACCGCCGAGCACGTTGTGTGTGATCGTCGCGTTGATCATCGCCGTCACTGCTCCGTACGGCGTGAAGAAGAGCACCACCGCCGCCGGTACGACCGCGAACCCGAGGCAGCCGGCCAGCGCATGGACGCCCAGCGTTCGGGCAGGACGCGCGTTCCGATCGCGAAGCAAGGTCACGACGATCGCGGACGCAAGCGCGAGCAGGAGAAGCACCGTCTTCAGCGACGTGCAGATCGTCGCGCCGAGCAGCATCCCGGCCGCGAACGAGCGCCGGGGCGTAAGGGGACGGTGGAGTAGGACCGTGAGGCTCAGGAGCCAGAGCGCGGTCCAGAGCGCGTCGGCGCGAAACTCTACTTGCGTCAAAAAGAACCGCGGTATCAGTGCCGCGAATACCGCCGCCCAGAGGCCGACGGCGCGGCCGAACGTCGCGCGGCCGACGGCGTAGGTGCTCCACAACGTTGCGACGGAGAGGGGAAGCATCGCCACGCGCATGTAGAAGAGGATCTCGGGACGTTCGCCCACGGCCGCCGCCACGGGCGTGAACAGCAGGTGGAAGAGCGGGGCGTGGTTGTCGAAGACGTCGCGGTACTGCACGAGGCCGCGCACCCACGCCCAAATGACGGAGAGATGTTGCGGCTCGTCCGTGTCGAAGCCAAATCCCCGCATGTAGACGACGCGCAGCGCGAGGATCACGCCCCAGCTGACCACGAGCGTCGCCGTCGCGACCGGTGGCACCACGTCGGTGCGCGATTGGACGCGTCCCCCCGAAGCGTGTTGGCTGGTCATCTGTCTCCGCCTCGCGCGCCGGGAGGATCACGCATCGGACGCGGGCGCGGCGCCGGCGGGCAAATCGCAATTGACGATGACGACGAGCAGCAGGGCGGCGATCGCGACCCAAGCGGTCGCAACGTCGGACGAGAGATCGAGGCGGTCGAATCGTGCACCCAGCCGTTCGGGCATGGGGGTACGCGGGAGCAAGCCTCATACCGTTGGCGCGGACGGCTTGCGCCCGTTCTGGCGGCGCGACACGACGCACGCGATCCGCGCAAACTTTGAGACCAAACGCGCAATGATCGTCGGGTGGGCGGCTCCCGCGGGCGTGCGCGCGCACGCGACCGCCTGGCGCGTCCCTTTCGTGCACCTATTGCGATCGCCACGTGCCGATGCAGAACGAGCTTGGCCGCGACCAGATCTTCGCGGCGCTCGCCGAGTTCTACGACATGGGCATGCGCGACGTGAGCCTCGACGGCGGTGAGCCGCTCGCCCACCGCCACGTCGACGAGATCGTCGAATGGCTCGTGTCCCGCCGTATTCCCGTCGCCATGAACACCAACGGGATCCTCGTCCGCCGGAAGCTCGAGACGGTGCGAAAGCTGGCGCTGGTGAAGATCAGCCTCGACGGCCCCCGGGCCGAGCACGATGCGGCACGCGGCGCCGGCTCTTTCGACCACGCGGTCGATGGTGCGCAGGCGGCGCGCGACGCGGGCGTGCGCGTGGAGTTCACGTGCACGATCGGGCGGCACAACGTGCACGCGTTGCCGGCCGTGCTCGACGTCGCCGAAGGTCTCGGCGCGCCGGTGGTGTTCCAGCCGGCCCTGAGCAGCCTCTTCAACGGAAGCGACCGCGACGGATCGGCGTGGCAGGTCGACGGCGCGGCGATACGCTCGGCGCTCGCGCGCGTCGAGACGATGAAGCGGCACGGACGCTCCGTCGGAAACGGGTGGTCGAGCCTGCGACATTTCCGGAGCTTCCCGGCGGAGACGCGCCCGCCGTGCGCGGCCGGGTCGGTCTTCTGCACGATGGACCCGGAAGGCGTGCTCTTCCCGTGCGGGCAGCTCGCTCGGACCGACCGATCGAACAATGTCGTGACGCTGGGCGTGAAACGCGCGTTCACGAACCTCTCGACCGCCGGGTGTGGCGAGTGTTGGTGCGCGCGGCTCGTGGAAGAGAACTACCTGTGGGGCTGCCGCGTGGACAAGATGCTTCCGCCGCTGTCGAGCTAGAGCCTCGGACGAGAAGATTCCGCGACCCCGGGGCGACGGGTTCAAGGCTCTGCCGACTTCGGCAGGCCGCTGCTGCTTTCGGCAGAGCGCCGAGACCGTTCATCACCGACTATCCATAGCCTGCGGCGCTGCGGCCGTGGTGCGGCGCTTGCTCATCCACCGTACCGAACGCGGAGTGGCCACGCCTTCCCTGGGAGGAACGCGGCCCCCCACACCAGCGCAAGGAGAGCACGGCCCATGAAAAGACGCTCGCAACGACAAGAACTCCGAGGTCCCTCCGACCGCGGTCGAAGGCCAGCTTCGTCGCTCACTCGCGCCCTCGCGGCGGCCGGGATGGTGATGCTCGCCAGCCTCGCCGGCGGCATGGCCGAGGCGGGATCACCGAACGCCTGTAGGGCCATCTCGAAGCTGGCGATCGGGTCGTGCCAAGCGGAGGCGCACGGCACCCTGCTCCTCACGGAGGCACGGTGCAACAACATCGCGGACGCGGCCGCGCAGAAAGCGTGCATACAAGCCGCCGAGGCGGCCGCCAGAGACGAGCGCCAGAGCTGCAGGGACAAACACGGCCTGTGGAAGGGCGTGTGCGAGCGACTCGGGCCCGCGCCGTATTCCCCGGTGATCGATGTCGCGAACTTCCCCACGTCGACGACGATCGACAACCATTTCTTCCCGCTGAAGCCCGGTACGACGTTCGTCTACGAGGGACAAACGGCCGACGGGTTCGAGCACGTCGAGTTCGCGGTGACGCATGCCACGCGCGTGATCCTCGGCATCCCCTGCGTCGAGGTCCACGACGTACGCAAGGTCGCCGACAAAGTGGTCGAGGACACGCGTGACTGGTTCGCGCAGGACGTGCTCGGGAACGTCTGGTACTTCGGCGAGAACACGACGCTGGTCGACAACGGGTTGGCCCTGGTCGACGGTGGATTGCCCACGGATTTGTCGGGCACCTGGACTGGCGGCGTCGACGGTGCCCAGCCGGGATTCGTCATGGAGGCCGACCCGGCGATCGGCGACTTCTACCGCCAGGAGTTCTTCGTAGGCGAGGCCGAGGACTTGGCGGAGGTGAAGAGTCTCACTGCATCGGAGAGCGTATCGCTGACGTCGGCGTCGTGCACCAACGAATGCCTCGAGACCGAGGAGAGCTCGACGCTCGCGCCCGGCGACGTCGAGCACAAGTTCTACAAGAAGGACGTCGGCAACATCTTGACGATCGATTTTGCCGCCGACCCGCCGGAGCGATCGGAGCTCGTCCAGATCATCACCGAGCCGTGAAGTCGCGATGGCGAGGGGTGCCGCGAGCGTGGAAGCTCGCGGCGCCGCTGCCGTCGCCGAGCGCCGTGCTGCTCGCCGTCTTCGCGATCGCAACGTCACCCGCGGCCGTCGTCGCGGCCGACCTGGTGGCCGATCCCGTGCGCGATGGGCCGGAGATGTTCGGCGTCGCGAGTCCACTCGGGCGCCTCGACTACCGGCCCGGCCGAGGACTGCGCATCGGCGATACGGGCGTGACGCTCGGAGGCTTCGCGAGCGCCGAAGCCGAGCGTCTGGAGAATGGCGAGACGCGCGGAGGACTCGAAGGGCTGCACTTCTTCCTCTTCTACGACCCGGCGCCGTTCGTGCACCTGTTCTCGGAGTTGACCCTGAACGGGATCGTGGACGAGGAGGACGGACCCAACGGAGGG
>JBGPOW010000179.1:0-9399 GCA_041488235.1 Binatia bacterium | reverse complement strand
TGTCCCTATCGATTCTTCTTGCAGGCGGTGCATCGGCTCCAGCCGCGCGAGGAGCCGACCGCGATCGAGGCGATGGACCCGCTGACCCGCGGCGCGCTCTTCCACGACGTGCAGTTCGCGCTGCTGACGAAGCTCCGCGCGGAGCGGCGGCTCCCGGTCACGCGCGAGAACCGCGACGCCGCACAGGCGACCATCGACGACGTCCTCGACGACGTCGCCGCGACGTATCGCGAGAAGCTGGCGCCTGCGATCCCGCGCGTCTGGGACGACGCGATCGAGTCCGTGCGCGCGGATCTGCGGGAGTGGCTGCGCCGCGGCGGTGAGGACGACAGCGGCTGGGTACCGCATCGCTTCGAGCTCTCGTTCGGGATCGTCGATCGCGACCGCACCAACGCCGATCCGGCGAGCACCCCCGATCCGGTCGCGATCGCCGGCGGCTTGCAGCTCCGCGGCGCGATCGATCTCGTCGAGCGGCACGTGCGCGGGCACGTGCGGGCGACCGACCACAAGACCGGCAAGGTGCGCGCCCGGCCGGACGTCGTCGTCGGCGGCGGCGAGATTTTGCAGCCGATCCTCTATGCGCTCGCGTGCGAGCGCTTGCTGCCGGAGCCGGTCGCCGCGGGCCGGCTCTACTACTGTACCGCGACCGGCGGCTACGAGGAGCGCGTCGTCCCCCTCGACGAGAAGAGTCGCGCGGCGGCGTCGAGCGTCGTCGCGATCCTCGACCGCGCGCTCCGCGACGCGTTTCTGCCGGCCGCGCCCGCGGCACGCGCGTGCGAATATTGCGACTACCGCTCGGTCTGCGGCCCGTACGAGGAGATTCGCGTCAAAGGCAAGCCTCCCGACCGGCTGCAAGACCTGATGCGACTACGGAGCATGCCGTGAGCGCCGGTGCGACGCATGCCGGCAGCGCGCCGGGCGGGGCGCCGCTCGCCGATCAGGCGGCACGCGATCGCATCCGTCGCGATCTCGACGCAACGCTGATCGTCGAGGCGGCGGCCGGCACGGGAAAGACGACGGCACTCGTCGGACGCATCGTCGCCGCGCTCGTGGCCGGGCAGGCGGAGCTCGCGAGCCTGGTGGCGGTGACCTTCACCGAGCTCGCCGCCGGCGAGCTCAAACTTCGCCTGCGGACGGAGATCGAGCGCGCCCGCCGCAGCGAAGCGATCGACGGCGCCGCGCGCCAGTTCCTCGACCGCGCCTTGGAGCAGTTGGAAGAGGCGCGGATCGGGACGATCCACTCGTTCTGCGCCGAGCTCTTGCGCGAGCGTCCGGTACAGGCGCGTGTCGATCCGCTCTTCGAGGTCGCTCCCGAGGACGTCGCGAGCGGCCTCTTGCGGCGCGCCTTCGATCGCTGGTTCGAGAGCTGTCTCGATGCTCCGCCGGACGGCGTTCGACGTGTGCTGCGGCGCGGTCGAGACGGCTCGGGACCGCGCGAGATCCTGTGGTCGGCGGTCGCGGAGCTGGCGCGATGGCGTGATTTCCCGGCGCCGTGGCGGCGGGGCGTGTTCGCTCGCGAGACTGCGATCGATGCGCTCATGGCGGAAATCGCGGCGCTCGGCGCGCGCGCCGCCGAGGGAGATCCCGAGGACTACTTCACGCGCTCGCTGCAGGAGATCGCGCGTTTCGCACACGAGACGCGCCGGGGCGAGGCGATCGCGGGAAGCCGCGACTACGACGGCCTCGAAGCCGAGCTGATTCGGTTCTGCCGTGGCAAACATTGGCGCTGGACCGGGTTCAGCCGCACGTCCGGGACTTTCCCGAAAGCAGAGCTGCGCGCGCGTCGCGACGCGCTCGCCGCGGCGCTGAGGACATTCGTCGACGATGCCGGCGCCGACCTCGCGCCGCAGTTGCGCGACGAGCTCTGGCCGGTCGTCGAGCGCTACGATGAGCTGAAGCGGCGCGCCGGGCGTTTGGATTTTCTCGACCTCCTCCTCATCACGCGCGATCTCTTGCGTGACGATGCGGCGGTGCGGCGCGAGCTGCAGGAGCGGTTCACGCACGTCTTCGTCGACGAGTTCCAAGATACCGACCCGTTACAAGCGGAGATTTTGCTCCTCCTGACCGCCGAGGATTCGACCGTATCCGATTGGACGGCCGCGACGCCGAAGCCGGGGAAGCTCTTCCTCGTCGGCGATCCGAAGCAGTCGATCTATCGGTTCCGTCGTGCGGACGTCGCGTTGTACGAGGAGGTCAAGCGCCGCCTCGTCGCACGCGGCGCGGCGGTCGAGCATCTGACGGTGAGCTTCCGCGCCGTGCCGGGCATCCAGGAGGCGGTGAACGCCGCGCTGGCGTTGCGAATGGGAGACGGCTCGCCGAGCCAGGCCGCGTACGTCCCGCTCGAGCCCGCGCGCGCGGCGGCGGCACAGCCCGCACTCGTCGCGCTGCCGGTGCCCGCACCGTACGGCGATTTCGGCAGCGTCGTCGATTGGCGGATCGAGCGCTCGCTGCCCGACGCCGTCGCCGCGTTCATCGAGTGGCTGGTGCGCGCGAGCGGCTGGACGGTGACCGAACGCTCAGACGCGCGTGTCCCGATCGAGGAACGCCACGTATGCGTGCTCTTCCGCCGCTTCCGCTCCTTCGACCGCGACGTCACGCGCGACTACGTGCGCGCGCTCGAGGCGCGACATTTGCGGCACGTGCTCGTCGGCGGCAGCTCCTTTCACGAGCGCGAGGAAGTGGAGGCGATTCGCAACGCGCTCGCCGCGATCGAGCGTCCCGACGACGATCTGTCGGTGTTCGCAACTTTGCGCGGCCCGTTCTTCGCGCTCGGCGACGGCGCGTTACTGGCGTTCCGCGAGTGCTTCTCGAGCCTGCATCCGTTTCGGAAGCTCCCCGACGATCTTCCGGCGCCGCTCGCCGAGGTGGCCGCCGCGCTCGCCGTCCTGCGCGACCTTCATCGCGGCCGCAACCGCCGTCCACTCGCGGACACGATCGCGCGCCTGCTCGCGGCGACGCGCGCCCATGCGGGCCTGGCGATCTGGCCGACGGGCGAGCAGGCGCTCGCCAACGTCACTCGCCTCGTCGACCTCGCGCGGCGTGCGGAGCGTGGCGGCGTGACGTCGTTCCGCGGCTTCGTCGAGCGTCTCACCGAGGACGCGGAGCGCGGCGACGCGAGTGACGCGCCGATCCTCGAGGAAGGCACCGCCGGTGTCCGCATCATGACCGTGCATCGCGCCAAAGGCCTCGAGTTCCCCGTCGTCGTGCTCGCCGACTTGACCGCGAACGAAACCCCGCTCGAGCCGACGCGAACGACGGACCCGGCGCGCGCGCTCTGCGCGACGCGCATCGCCGGCTGCTCGCCGCCGGAGCTCCTGGAGCGCCGCGCGATCGAGAGCGAGCGCGAACGCGAGGAGGCGGCGCGCATCCTCTACGTCGCGACCACGCGCGCGCGCGATCTGCTCGTCGTGCCCGTGATCGGCGACGAGCGACGCGATGGTTGGCTCGGTGCGCTCGCGCCCGTCGTCTATCCCGCCGACGATCGTCGCCGCCAGCCGGAAGCGCGCAACGTCCCGGAGTGTCCGACCTTCGGGCTCGACTCGGTCGTCGAGCGCCCGGAGCGCGCGCCCGGGCGCGAGCGCGGCGTCGCGCCGGGGCTGCATCGTCCCGAGCTCGGTCGTCATCGGGTGGTCTGGTGGGACCCGCATGTGCTGCGATTGAACGTCGAGGAGTCCGTCGGCCTCCGGCAGCAACGCCTGCTCGAGGCCGACGAGGCGGGTGTCTCGTCGGAGCGCGGCATTCGCGCGCACGAAAGCTGGCAGGCGGAGCGCGCGCGCGTGTGTGCGACGGCGATCGTGCCGGCGATGACGGTGGCGACCGCGTCGGCGTGGGCGGCGGCCGCTGCCGACGCGACGGGTGCGACGGCGCCGTCAGGAACGGCCGTCGTGGCAGCGATCGCCGACGACGTCGCCGTCGAATCGGTCGGGGCGGCGAGCCCGCGTCCCCACGGTGCCCGTTTCGGGACCTTGGTGCACACCGTGCTCGCCACCGCTGATTTCGACGCCGACGAGGCGGCGATCGCGCGCCTCGCGGCGTTGAACACGCGCCTGGTCGGTGCGTCGAGCGACGAGCGTGATGCGGCGGCGGCCACCGCGGTGCACGCGCTCGCGCACCCGCTCCTGCGGCGCGCGGCCGCGGCCGCACGCCATGGCCGTTGCCGCCGCGAGGTACCGGTGGCGCTGTGCGTCGACGGTACGCTGGTCGAGGGCGTCGTCGACCTCGCGTTTTGCGAGGATGATTGCTGGACGGTCGTCGATTTCAAGACCGACGTCGAGCTCGGAAACCGTCTCCCGGACTACCGACGGCAGGTGGCGCTCTACGCGCGCGCAATTGCCGCAGCGACCGGGAAGCCGGCGGTCGCTGTCCTGCTGCGGCTATGAGTCCGCGCGCGAGCTGCGACGTCGATCAGTGCAACGGCAACGGCGGCTTCAGGCCGCGCCCGACCACGGGCGCTGGCTCGCGCTCGCCGCTGTCGGGGATTCCGACGCCGGTCCGCACCGGCGGCTGAAACCAGCGGGTCGCTCGCCGTTTCAACAGCCGAAGGCGTCGCGCGATAGTCATCCCCTCCGCCACGGTCGTGCGAGGTCGTAACTCACGCATGACTCCCACCTCCTGATTCCCGACTACGCGCCGAGTCGAGGCCTGTCAAATCGCTGCTTTCGGCGCCGTCGGGCCGCTTTGCGGCTCCCAGACGATCGGCGACGAGCTCCCATGCCCGGTCGGCGAGCTCGCCGGCCGGACAGAAGGCGGGGTCCATCGCCGCGTGCAGCAGCAGGCCGTCGACGATGGCGAAGATCGTCTTTGCCTCGGCGGCGGGATCGGGGTTGCGGCGGAAGCTGCCATCGGTGACGCCGTCGCGGATCATGTGCGCGGCGAACTCCCACAGCTGGTGCCGAATCGCCATCGACAGCGGAAAAATGCTGGGGTTTCGCATCATTTCGACCCGGAAATTCATCAGGCAGCGAAAATAGTCGGGGTGGGTCTGCGCCCAGTGGATGGCGGCGCGGATGCGGGTCTCGAGCCGGTTGCTCGCGGCGCCGTCGGCGGGCTCCTCCATCTGCGTCCGGGCCCAGTCGCTCGCGACGCTGGCGAAGGCGAGGCGGATGATCTCCTCTTTTGCGGTGAAGTGGTACGTGAAGTGGCCACGAGCAAACCCCGTCTCCTGCTCGAGGGCACTGACGGTGCATGCCCGGATCCCATCGCGGGCGATGACCTGGATCGCGGCGGCGACGATGTCAGCGCGACGATCGCTCGGGCGGCGCCGGGTGCGGCCGCGGACGGCTCCTTCGGTCACGTCACCAGTTTTTGCCATCACAATTCCCTTGTACAGCCATACTACGTCATGGTATTCGCTGACAAACAATATTCGTCCGTGCCCTTGGTGCATGCGTGCCGTCATGCGGGCCCGGTCGTGAGCCCTCGGAGGAGAACCCATGAATCACGTCGTGCCGTGTCGTGCTCGACGGCGTTTGGCCGTTTTGTCGCTGCTGATCGCCTCATGCGTCGCTGCCGTCCCTGCCTTCGCGGTCGAGCGGTTCACGCTCTTCGAGAGCGGCCAAGTTCGGCCGCTCGCGCAGTCCCCCGACGGCGGTCACCTCTTCGCTGTCAATACGCCCGATGATCGTCTCGAGGTCTTCCAGGTGACGGGCGGCCTGACGCACGTATCCTCAGTACCGGTCGGGGTCGAGCCCGTCGCCGTCGCGGCGCGCAGCAATACCGAGGTGTGGGTGGTGAACCACCTTTCGGACAGCATCAGCATCGTCGACGTCAGCGACCCGGCGGCACCGCGCGTCGTGCGGACGCTGCTCGTCGGCGACGAGCCGCGCGACATCGTCTTCGCCGGACCCGGGGGCAATCGCGCCTTCATCACGACCGCGCACCGCGGGCAGAACACCCCGCTGCAGTCGACGATTCACACCGTGCTGACGACACCCGGTATCGGCCGCGCCGACGTGTGGGTCTTCGACGCGACCAATCTCGGCGCGACGCTCGGCGGCACGCCCGAGACGATCGTGACACTCTTCGGCGACACGCCGCGCGCGCTCGCCGTGTCACCCGACGGGAACACCGTCTACGCCGCGATTTTCCATTCCGGCAATCGCACGACGACGATTTCCGAAGGCGCGGTCTGCGACGGTGGGAGCGGCGCAGCGCCGTGCGGGAAAGTGTGTGTCGCCAGTACGAACGCGCACAATAACTGCACCAACAACAGCGAGTGTCCGGCCAGCAGCTGCGCCAACCGCTCGCCCGGCGGACTCCCCGCGCCCAACACCGATCACAACTTCCTCCAGGGACCGGAGGTGGGGTTGGTCGTCAAGTTCGACGGCACGAATTGGGTCGACGAGCTCGGCCGCCACTGGGACAACGCCGTGAACTTCGCGTTGCCCGACAAGGACGTGTTCGCGATCGACGCCACGCAGAGCCCGCCGGTCGAGAGCAGCGTGTACACGGGTGTCGGCACGGTCCTCTTCAACATGGCGGTGAACCCGGTGAGCGGTCACGTGTACGTCGCCAACACCGACGCGCAGAACGACGTCCGCTTCGAGGGCGCCGGCCTCTTCTCCTCGGGGTTCAAGCCGGGCGGCGAGCCCGCGAGTGTGCGCGGCCATCTCGCCGAGAGTCGCATCACGGTCCTCGACGGCAGCAACGTGAACCCGCGCCACCTGAACAAGCACATCAACTACACGGCCTGCTGCGCGGCGACGCCGAACACGGAGAATGACGCGAGCCTCGCGTTCCCGCTCGGCATGGCGGTCTCGAGCGACGGCCAGACGCTGTACGTCGCCGGCTTCGGCTCGAGCAAAATCGGCATCTACTCGACGGCGCAGCTCGAGGCGGACACCTTCACGCCGGGCGCGACCGACGTCACGCTGACGGGACTCAACGCCTGTCCGGGCGGCTCGTGCGGACCGACGGGACTCGTCCTCGACGAGGCAAATACGAGTCTCTACGTCCTCACCCGCTTCGACAACGGCATCTCGGTCGTCAGCACCGGCACCGGCATGGAGGTCGCGCATCTCCCGCTCCACAACCCCGAGCCTGCGAACGTCGTCAATGGCCGGCGCTTCAACTACGACGCGAAGTTCACCTCGAGCCACGGCGACTCCGCATGCGGGAGCTGCCACATCTTCGCCGACTTCGACAGCCTCGCCTGGGACCTCGGCGATCCCGACGGCAACCTGCTCAACAACCCGGGTCCGTTCGCGGTCGGGCCGCTCGGAAGCCCGCCGGCCGTCTACACGAACTTCCATCCGATGAAGGGTCCGATGACGACGCAAAGCCTGCGCGGCATGGCCAACGAGGGGCCGATGCACTGGCGCGGTGATCGCACGGGCGGCAACGACGCAGGGTCGGTGCAACCCAACAGCGGCACGTTCAACGAGGACGCGGCGTTCAAGAAGTTCAACGTCGCGTTTCCCGGCCTGCTCGGCCGCAACGCCCAGCTCACGGCGGCGGAGATGCAGGCGTACACCGACTTCATTCTGCAGGTGACCTATCCGCCGAATCCGATCCGCGCGCTCGACAACTCGCTCACGCCGAACGAGCAGGCGGGCCATGACTTCTTCGAAGGCCCCATCTCGGACTCGCTAAAAAACTGTGACGGGTGCCACCGGTTGATCCCGAACGCGAATGCCAGCTTCGGCGTCGCGAAACCGGGCTTCTTCGGCACCGACGGCCGGTCGTCGTTCGAGAACGAGACGCAGCACCTGAAGGTGCCGCACCTCCGCAACATGTACCAGAAGGTCGGCATGTTCGGCATGGTCGCCGTGCCGTTCCTGAACGCCGGGAGCAACGGCTTCCTCGGCGATCAGGTGCGCGGCTTCGGCTTCCTCCACGACGGCAGCGTCGACACGCTCTTCCGCTTCCACAACGCCACCGTCTTCAATCAGAACGGCATCAATCCGACGGGTATCCCTGCGGGCGCGCCGGGCGACCCGCTGCGACGGCAGATCGAAGATTTCATGATGGCCTTCGACAGCAACTTGGCGCCGATCGTCGGGCAGCAGATCACGCGCACCAGCACCAACGGGGCGACTGTCGATCCCCGGATTACGCTGCTCGAGCAGCGCGCCGACGCGGGCGAGTGCGATCTCATCGTCAAGGGCCAGGTCGGCGGCGACGACCGCGGGATGCTCTATGCGGGCGGTGGCGAATTCACGACCGACCGCGCCGCCGACGCGCCGCTGAGCGACGTTGCGGTGCGAGCGCTCAGCAACACCGCCGGACAGGAGCTGACCTTCACCTGCGTGCCGCCGGGGTCGGGTCTACGCCTCGGTCTCGATCGCGACGGCGACGGCTTCGCTGACGCCGACGAGGTCGACCACGGCACCGATCCGGCGAACGCGGCGAGCACGCCGATCGGCGTGCCGCCGATTTGCAGCTCGACGACGAACTTCATTTTCCGGCGCGCGACGCTGCGCGACAGTCGCGGTACCCTGTCGCTGCTGGCGAAGGACGTGCCGCTCACGACGTACACGCAGGAGTCGGTCGCGACGCTTCTCGTCGATGGCGGCGGAACGATCTTCAGCGGCGTCGTACCGGGCGCCTCGATCCTCCCGAAGGGCAGCGGGTTCAAGTTCCGTGCGCTCTCGGGCTCGACCGGCATCACCTACGTCACGGTGCGCGAGAGCCGCAGCGCTCCGGGTCTCTTCAGGATCGCGATGCGGACGAAGGGCGCGTGGGCGCCCGGGCTCGCGAACGAGACCGAGCTCACCACCGACGTCACGTTGAACGTCGGCGGGCAGTGCTTCCACGGCAACGCGACGAGAGTTCGTCCGTAGTCGCGGCTTCCGAGCCGGCAAGCGGGGCGCGGGCGCCATGGCGTCCGCGCCCCGCTGCGCATTCGCGCCTTTCGCGCGCGGTCGGCTCGTGATTAAGTGACGCCCGCCCACCTTCATGAACGTTCGCGATCTCAAGAAACAGCTCGTCGACATCTGTCACTGCGCGAGTGAGCGCTGGCTCACGGCCGGCTCCGGCGGCAACATCAGCGTTCGCATCCCGGGCACCGACCGCTATCTCTGCACCGCGACGGGCGTGACGTTCCGCGATACCGCCGTCGAGAACGTCATCGAGATGGACCTCGCCGGCAATCAGCGCGGCGGCGACGGCAAGCCGTCGAAGGAGTATCGCTGGCACGCGGGCATCCTCGAGATTTGTCCCGACGTGCACGGCGTCGTGCACACGCACTCGACGGCGACGATGGCGTTCGGCATCTGCGGCATCACGCCGCCGCACATGACCGGCCAAGCGCGCGTGCACCTCGGCGCCATCCAGATCGTCCCCTATGCCGACGCCGGCTCCGAGCGGCTGCGCGACTTGATCGTCGACGTGTACCGCGAGCATCCCGCGACCCGCATCGTGCTGCTGGCGAATCACGGTCTCGCCGCGACCGGTCCGACG
>JBGPOW010000178.1:0-9429 GCA_041488235.1 Binatia bacterium | reverse complement strand
GAGCGACGCGTAGCGCGGCTCGTTGAGACGCAGGTCGGCGGTGACGATCGCCGGTAGCGGCGTCGCGATCGTCTCCAGGCCGCCGTCCACCTCGCGGACGACGGTCATCGACTTCTGATCGCCGGCGAGCTCGACTTTCGAAGCGAACGTCGCCTGCGGCCAGCCGAGCAGCTCGGCCAGCATCTGGCCGGCGGCGTTGCTGTCGTCGTCGATCGCCTGCTTGCCCATCACGATCAGGTCGGGCTTCTCGGTCTCCACGATCTTGGCGAGGACGCGCGCGACGGCGAGCGGCTCGAGCGCGTCGTCGGTGAGGACGAGGATGGCGCGGTCGGCGCCCATCGCGAGGCCCGTCCGCAGCTGCTCCTGCACGACTTTCGCGCCGATGCTGACGAGGGCGACCTCGCTGCCGGCGTTCTTTTCCTTGATCCGGAGCGCCTCCTCGATCGCGATCTCGTCGAACGGGTTGATCACCCACTTGATGTTGTCGGTGACGATGCCGGAGCCGTCAGGCTTGACCTTGATGTTGGTCTCCGGGTCGGGCACGCGCTTGACCGTGACGAGGATTTTCACCGGGATCTCCTTCCGTGCGTGGGAAACGCGCCACCTAACACGCTGCGAAAAAATCCGTCAAGGTGCCGAGGCAAACGTCGTTCACGCGGCGGCCCATCAAAAGCCGCGCCGACGGCTGTCTCGTGTCAGCCGTTGTAACCGAGACGCGACGAGAGCTCGGCGCCTGCCTTCACGACGAGCGGCGCCAGCTCCTTCAAGCGGTCGTTCGCGAGGCGATACGCCGGGCCGCTCACCGCGAGGGTGCCGACGACGTGGGCCGTATAATCTTTGATGGGCACGGCGACCGAGCGCATGTCCTCGACGTACTCGCCGGTGTCGACGGCGTAACCCTTCTCGCCGACGGTCTTCAGCTGCTGCGTGAGCGCCTGACGCTCCGTGATCGTACTGCCCGTGAACTTCTTGAGGTTGTCGGGAAGCCGCGCTTTCAGCTCCTCCTCGGAGGCAAACGCGAGGTGCGCCTTTCCGGGCGCCGTGCAGTGGAGCGGCAGCGTCTCGCCGATCTGCGACACGAGCCGGATCGGCTGGTCGGCGTCGACGCTGTCGAGCGGCACCATGCCGCCGCGGCGCGCGACCGCGACATAGGCACTCTCGCGGCACTGCTTCACGAGCGCCTCCATGATCGGCCGCGCCTGACGGAGGAGTCCCATGCGGCCGACGTATGCTTGCCCGAGCTGTAGGCTGCGGATGCCGAGGCGATAGTTCTCGGTCGCCTTGTTCTGCTCGATGTAGCCGCGCGACTCGAGCGTCGCGAGCAGGCGAAAGATATTGTTCTTGTGGAGCTTGAGCCGCTTCGAGAGCTCGGTGACGCCGAGCTCGTCGGCCTCGCCATAGAACTGTTCGATCACGTCGAGCGCGTGCGACACCGAACGGATGATGTAGTTGCTCTTCTCGCGACGGACCATGGGCGGCGGTGCACCAGAAAAGGTGTTTTAGACGTAGAAGGTTCGCGGTGGGTTGTCAAACGACGGACAACGGACAGCGGAAAATAGCGTGGAATACGGCCTAGGGGCGCACGAGTGTCAGTGCCGCTGCGTTGCCGATCGCGTCTTTCCTACTTCACCGATCCAGGGAGAGCTCCGGGAGCAGGCGAGACGCAAACGCGTTTTCGCAACGTCGCGTCGAGTCCTAGATCCGCGAAATATTGCCCTCTCCGACGGCGGCGACACGCGCGTGACGAGCCCGTGACGACCCGAGCGCCGAGTCCTCGCCGCTCGCCCTGATCGCGCGAACTGCTCCGCGATGTGCGGCCTGCTTCGCGTCGACGCCCGTCGTCGCTGTTGCGCCCGGAGCGGCGAGCACGCGACGGACCGTCGCGAGCCAGCGTAGCTGCGCCTCGTACTGTAGACGCGCCGCTTCGGCGACGAGCCACCGCGCGCGCCCGGTCGGCGAGAGCGGCTCGCGCGCGACCAGCGCCGCGAGGGTCTCGACGGCGTCGCCGTAGCGCCGCATCTCGGCGTTGAACGAGCCGAGCAGCGCCGGCGTCGCTTCGGGCGGCGTGAAGACGAGCTTCACGTACAGCGGGTCGCGGACGGGCCGCAGCCGCGGCGTCGGCGCTCCGATCCAGCGCTCGAGCTGCCGACGCCCGCGCGGAAGCAGCGTGTACCGGCTGCGCTCGACGGTCCCCGTCTCCTTCTGCCGTGCGATGCAGCCGTCGCGGCGCAGGCGCTCGAGCGTCGAGTACACCTGCCCCGAGTTGAGCTGCCAGAAGTCGCCGAGCGTTCGCTCGAACCGGAGCTTCAGCTCATACCCGGTCAACTCGCGCTGCGCGAGCAGCGCCAACAGTGCGTGCTTCACCGGCATCGTCCGCTCCTCCTCGTGCCGCAGCGTGGCCCGACACGCAGAGGAGCAACGGCGATGCCAGCAACGGGACGTCGCAGCGGCGAGCGCGCGTCGCATGCACGTGACGTCACGCGACGGCCGTGGGCGCGCGCTTCGTCGGAGAGGGACACCGCGCGTCGGGCCGCTGCACGGTCGCGAGGCGCGTGCAGCCGCGCGCCGCCTCTGCTACGCAGCGGCGGCGGAGGACGCGATGGCGCTCAGGATCGTCGTGATCGGACAAGCAGCGTTCGGCGAGCAGGTGTTCATGGGGCTACGCGCACGCGGGCACGACGTCGTCGCCGTCTATGCACCGCCCGATACGTCGCAGCGGCCCGATGCGCTCGCGGCGGCGGCACGCGCGGCGGCGGTCTCGTGCCGGCAGCCGGCGAGCTACAAGACGGACGCGGTGCGCGAAGAGGTTGCGGCCGTCGCGCCGGATCTCGTGATCCTCGCGTACGTGACGCAGATCGTGCCGCTCGCGCTCGCCGAGGTGCCGCGTCTCGGCAGCATCTGCTTCCATCCGTCACTGTTGCCGCGCCACCGCGGCGGCAGCGCGATCAACTGGGCGATCATCGAGGGCGATCGCGAGACGGGAGTCTCCGTGTTTTGGGTCGACGCCGGCATCGACACCGGTCCGCTGCTGGCGCAGCGTCCGATCCCGATCGGCTCCGACGACACCGCCGGGTCGCTCTACTACGGCCGCATCGTCGCTGCCGGCGTCGAGCTCGTCCTCGACAGCGTCGACTCGATCGCGCAGGGGAACGCACCGCGGCTCGTGCAGGACGAGCGTCTCGCGACGTACGAGCCGCTCTGTCGCGATGCGCACGCGCGCATCGACTGGTCGCGGCCTGCGGCGCGGGTTCACGACCTCGTCCGCGGCTGCGATCCGCAACCAGGCGCGTACACGGTGCGTGGCGCCTCGCAGCTGCGTCTCTACGACAGCCATCGCGTCGACGCGGCGGCGGGTGCCGCGGCGGGAACTATCGTCGCGTGCGACGCGGCGGGCCTGGTCGTCGCGGCGGGCGACGGTGCGGTCTGTTTCGGCAAGGCGCGGCTCGAGGGCACGCGCGAGAAGAAGTCCGCGGCGGAGGTCGTCGCCGCGCTCGGCCTCCTGCCGGGCGACCGCTTCGACGGCTGACGAGCCGACGCCGGCCGCCGTCGCGTGCGGGGTCGCGCGGACGGCGTCGCGCAGAAGTTCCACGATCGGCGACCGATCGTGCAGCGTTGCAAGGGCCGCCGCGTCCGTAGGCGACGAAAAGCGCTGCCGTTCCCGTCGCCTGAGATGCCTTCATCGGCACCGGATTTGCGATGTCGACCCTGTTGCGCCGCGACCGACACCGTATAGCTCCCCGCACGACATCACGCCGTAGCCACGCTCGCGCCGTCGGCGCGTGCGTCGCCGCGTTGCTGCTCGCCCTGCCGGCAGCGCGGGCCCGCGCGTTCACGACGGGGAGCCTGCTGGTCACCGACGACGGTGCGAAGGCGGTCTTCGAGGTGCGGCCCGCTGGTGTCGTCGTCAAGGTCGCGAAGGACACAGGTCTGCAGCACCCGTTCGACGCCATCGTCGACGTCGACGGCAGCCTGATCGTCGCTGATCGCGGCGCGGACACCGGCCCGACGGCGACCGACGGCGTAATCTACCGCATCAGCGCCACGACCGGGATGATCACGGCGACGCTCGCGCAGGGTGCGCCGCTCGTGAATCCCAGCGGCCTCGCGCTCGAGGCGAGCGGCGACGTCATCGTCGTCGATCCCGACGCGGTCGTGAACGGCTCCAACGGCCAGGTCTTCCGCTGGAAGCGCTCGACTGGCGCTCTCGTTCCGCTCTCCGGGTGCGGTCGGTTCAACAACCCCGAGCGCGCGGTGGTCGAGGGCGGGGGCGACATCCTCGTCGTCGACGGCAGCGCCTCCTCGGGGGCGCTCTTTCGCATCGATGCCGCGACGGGAGGCTGCGTCACGCTGCTTCACGGCACCAAGGGCGAGACGCACGGTCTCACGAAGCCGATCGGGATGGCGATGGCGTCCGACGGCACGATCGTGCTCGCCGACGAGGACGCGAATCCGGCCGACCTCGCGACCAACACCGGCGCGCTCTTCGCGTACGACTTCGCGACGAACGCGATCACGCGTACCGTCACGAACGCGGCGCTGATCCGTCCGCGCGGCGTCGCCGTCGACGATGCGGGGAACTTCCTCGTCGCCGACGCGACCGCGAAGAAGATCTTCGCGATCGCGCCCGACGGGACGCTGACGACGAAGTCGACGAGCCCGTTTTTCAGCTCGCCGGTGCAGGTGCGTATCGTCGGCGCCGCGGTGCCGCCGGCGCTCGGACACTCGCGCGTCGACTTTCTCGTCGTCGATCGCGGCGCCGATCCGCGCGGCCTCCGCACCGCCGACGGTACGGGCGCGGTCTTCGGTCTCGACGCGACGACCGGCCTCCTGAGTTTCCTCGCCGGCGATCCGCTGCTCGTGAACCCGTACGACGCGGCGATCGATCGCCACGGCGACCTCGTCATCGTCGACCAGGACGGGGGCGCCGGCCGGCGTGGGGCCGTGTTCCGCGTCGGCCGCGACAGCAAGGTGGTCGAGGAGACGATCGTCGAGGGCAAGCCGTTCTCGAACCCGAGCGGCGTCCTCGCCAATCGCGACGGTACGCTCGTCGTCGCCGATCGCGACGCGTCGGTGAACGGCTCGCGCGGCGCGATCCTGCGCGTCGACGAGACGAGCGGCGCGGTGACGCCGCTCTCGAGCAGCCCCGAGCTGCTGAATCCGGTGAAGATCGCCTTCGACGGCGACGGCAACATCCTGGTCGCCGACGCCGGCATCGGCTGCCCGACGCCGAGCGCGACGCCGACTGGCCCGACGCCGACGCGCACCGGGCCGGCGCCGACGCCGACCGCGACCCGCACCAGCACTACGGCGACGCCGACGCCCGGTCCGTGCGACGACCCCACGGTGCAGTCGTTCGGGTCGGCGGTGCGTGTCGTCGATCCGAGCGGCGCGACGCAGACGATCACCAAGGAAGGCGACTTCGTGAAGCTCGGCGGCATCGACTTCGATCCGACGTTCGGGATCGTCGTCGCCGACGAGGACGCCGATCCGAATCACTTCGGCTCGAGCCCGGGCGCCATTTTCGAAGTCGACGAGGGCGACGGCACGGTCATTCCGATCGCGAGCGAGGAGTCGTTCTTCAAAGATCCGCGCGACGTGGCGGTCGCGCCCGACGGTACGTACGTCGTGGCCGACGGGCTCGCGAAGAAGATCTTCCGCGTCGAGCCGGTGAGCGGCACGATCACGCTGCTCTCCGACGCGTTCGACCTCGTGCAGCCGGTGGCGATCGTCGCCGTCGCCGATGCCGACGGTGACGGGATTCCCGACGCGCTCGACAACTGCCCCACAGTTTTCAACCCCGATCAGCGCGACCTCGACGGCGACGGCGTCGGCAACGTCTGCGACAATTGTCAGACGGTCGCGAATCCCGGGCAGGAGGACACCGATCACGACGGCGTCGGCGACGCCTGTCCGTCGGCGTCGGCGTCGGTGCTCGGCACCTGTGAGAGCGCGGTCGCGCGTCAAGCCGGCGTGGCGTTCACGAAGACGTTGCAGGCCGAAGGCGGCTGCATCGCCGCGCTCGTCGCGTGCGAGATCGCGGGCGAGAAAGGCACGCTCGTCGGCGACGCGCTCACGAATTGTCGCGCCACGGCGCGCACGCGCACCTGCGGGCGGGCCGCGAAGCTCGTCGCGGATCTCCAGGCCCAGACCCAACAGAAGCTCACCGCTGCGCGCACGTGCGGCGCGATCGACATTCACGATTTGACGAAGACGGTCGGCGGCCTCGGGTTCGCGCAGACGCTCTCCGACTGCGGCGCGCTGAGCCCGCCGGGGAGCCTCGGCGACGCCGTCGCGCTCTTCGATTGCCTCGGGCGCGGCCTCGCGTGCGACGCCGGCGCCGCGACGGCCGTCCTGAGCCCACGCGCCGGCAAGCTCCTCGCGGCGAGCAGCCTCGCCGCGGCGTTCCCATGCGTCGGCCCGGGAGCGGCGGGTGACGGCGGCGCCGCGGCGCCGACGGTGCGCGCGATCCTCTCCTGTCAGTCGACGCTCACGAAGACGGGCGGCAAGCTCGCCTCGACGCGCATCGCCACCACCGAGAGCTGCGTGACGGGGCTCCTGGCGTGCCAGAGCATCCAGGAGAAAGGCGGCTTCGCGACACCCGACGATGCCGCGGCGTGCAACGCGCGCGCGGGCACCAACTGCACGCGCCGCCTCGCCGCGCTCACCAAGGCGACGGCGCGCGCGCGCGACGCCATGCTGCGCGCGTGCAGCCCGCTCCTGCCGGCCGAGCTCCGCCTCGCGCTCGGCTTCGCGAGTCTGCAGAGCACATGCGGCGCGCTCTCGTCGAACGACCTGGCCGTCGATTGCGTCATCGCCCAAACGAGCTGCCACACCGACGACGCGATCGCGCTCGCGTCGCCACGCGCCGCCGAGGTCCTCGACGCCGCGGGTCTCCTCGGCGGCTTCAGCTGCCTCGGTCCCTGAACGCGGCTCAGGACGGCTCGAGCTCGACCAGCAGCTGGCCGGGCTCGACCATCGCGCCGGCGCGCACGTGCACGCGCGTGACGATGCCGGCGGTGTCGGCGCTCACCACGGTCTCCATCTTCATCGCCTCGAGCACGACGAGCGGGTCGCCGGCGGCGACCCGCTGCCCGGGCGTGACGACGACGTCGAGCACTTTTCCCGGCATCGGCGCCGTGACCCGCGGCGTCGCGACGCGCGTCGCGCCCGCCGTCGCGCGCTCCTCGGCGGCGAGCGCGCAGCGATAGATCTCGCCGTCGACGGCGATCCACACCTCGCCGGCTGCACGGACGACGGTCGCGAGGAGCACGCGCTCGCCGAGCTCGATCCGCCACGTCTCGCCGTCACGGTGAATCGTGCCGCGGTACTCGACGTCGCCGACGCGGGCGACGAGCCCGCCCGCGTCGTGCGCGATCGTGACCGCGAGCGGCTCGCCGTCGACGAGGACGGTCACGCCCATGCGCGCACGCCTCCGTGAACGCGCACCGTTACGCTCATGCGCCGGCGCCTCCGCCGCGCCATGCGCCGAGCGTCGCGAACGGCGTCGGCGCCGCGGGGCGCACGGCCGCGTCGCCGCCGGCGCGGCTCGTGAGCGCGAGCGTCGCGGCGATCGCGACGCGGTCGCGCTCCGCGCCGGGGCGCGGTCGCCAGTCGGGGAAGTGCTCGGCGAGAAACTCGGTGTGCGTCGCTCCGGCGACGAACGCCGGATGCGCGAGAACCGCGCGCAGGTAGTCGCGGTTCGTCACGATCCCGAGCAGCACCGTCTCGCGCAGCGCCGCGAGCATGCGCGTCCGCGCTTCCTCGCGCGTCGCGCCCCAGGTCGAGATCTTCGCCAGCATCGGGTCGTACTCGACGCCGACGACGCTGCCGCGCGCGATGCCGGCGTCGAAGCGCACCCCCGCGCCGGCGGGCTCGACGAGCGCGTGCACGGTGCCAGTCGCGGGGAGGAACTGACGCGCCGGATCCTCGGCATAGAGGCGGCACTCGAGCGCGTGGCCGCGCGGCGTGACGGTCGCGAACGAGAGCGGCTCACCGCGCGCGACGAGGATCTGCTCGCGCACGAGATCGACGCCGGTCGTCCACTCGGTCACGGGATGTTCCACCTGCAGGCGCGTGTTCATCTCGAGGAAGTAGAACCGCCCCTGCTCGTCGAGAAGGAACTCGATGGTGCCGGCGCCGACGTACTCGACGGTGCGCGCCGCGCGCACGGCGGCGTCCGTCATTGCCGCGCGCAGCTCGGGTGTCACCGCGGGCGACGGCGTCTCTTCGACGATCTTCTGGTGGCGCCGTTGGATCGAGCACTCGCGCTCGCCGAGGTGCACGATGCGGCCGTGCGTGTCGCCGAAGACCTGCACCTCGACGTGCCGCGGACGCTCGAGGTAGCGCTCGAGATAGATGCGGCCGTCGGCGAAGGCGGCGGTCGCCTCGCGCGCGGCGGCGCGGATCGCGTCCGGCAGCGCCGCCTCGGCGCGGACGATGCGCATCCCTTTGCCGCCGCCGCCGGCCGCAGCCTTGATCACGACGGGGTAGCCGAGTGCGGCCGCCGCCGGCGCGAACGCCGCGGTCTCCGCGGCGAGGATTCCCGAGGCTGGAACCACCGGCACGCCGGCGCGCTCCATGAGCGCCCGCGCCGCGACCTTGTCGCCCATCGCCGCGATCGCCGCCGCCGGCGGTCCGATGAACGTGAGGCCGGCGTCGACGACGGCGCGCGCGAAGGCGGCGTTCTCGGAGAGGAAGCCGTAGCCGGGGTGCACCGCGTCAGCGCCGCTCGCGCGCGCCGCCGCGAGCAGCGCGGCGACGTCGAGGTAGCTCGCGCGCGCCGGCGCGGGGCCGATTGCGACCGCGTCGTCGGCGAGGCGCACGTGCGGCGCGCCCGTGTCCGCCTCCGAGTATACGGCGACCGTCCGCACCCCTAATGCGCGGCACGTGCGGATGATCCGCACGGCAATCTCGCCGCGGTTGGCGATCAGCACGGTGGTGACCGACGGCATGAGCAGGCCGATCTACCAAATCGCCGCCGCCATGCCGAGGGCGCGCGATGACATGGCGTTCGCTCTGGATGCGACGGGCGCCGTTGCGCTAAGAGTTCGCGGCGAGGAGGTGTGCATGATGATGGGTCGTCGGTCCCTGATCGTGTCGGTCCCGGTCCTGGTGCTGGTCGCCGGTTGCGCCGGGCTTCCGGGTGCGGTGAAGCCTATCGAACAGCCGTTCGCGCCGGCGTACGTGCGGGCGCCGGTGGTCCGTGCACGCGTGTGCGGCCGCGCTGACGTGGCGCTCCCCGACGGCTGGCGTCTGCCGACCGCCGCCGAGGTGAGCGACGGCTGGCGGCGCGACGACCCAAGTCGATTCCTCGTCGCCGGCGCCGACTTCGACGGCGACGGGCGAGCGGACGAGGCGCGGGTGCTCTTTCGAGCCGACGGCACCGCGTTCGGCGTCTTCGCCTTCCTCTGCGGCGAGCAGGAGATCGCG
>JBGPOW010000177.1:0-9436 GCA_041488235.1 Binatia bacterium | reverse complement strand
CGTCGGCGGTGCTGCGCTTCGTGTTCGTGATGGCGGTTGCGGTGTGGCTCGGGACGGTCGTGTCGTTCTCGTTCCTCGTTCTCCCGACGATCCATGTCGTGAGCGCGCCCGGCGACGCGACGCGCCTTCTGCGACGCCTCTTCCCGCGCTACTACGGCGCGTGCATCGTGTGCGGGTTCATCGCGCTCGCGGCGGTGTCGCTGGCGCGCAGCAGCGGGTTGCCGATTCCCGAGGCGCTGCGCCTCGCGCTACCCGTCGCAGGCGGGCTGCTGTGCAGCCTGACCTCGCAATACGTGCTGCTGCCGCGCTTGCGGGCGCTGCCGAGCAGCGACGACGAGCGCTACCTGCGCCTGCACACGATCTCGAGCATGCTGAACTCGACGTTGCTCGCCTTGCTGCTGCTTGCCGTCGCCGGCGCGGTGATGCGCTGAGCGTTGCGCGCCGCCGAGCCACGCCTGCACCGCCGGCGTCAACCGCGGCGAATTGACCCTCCGAACCGCGACTCCTAGAATCCCGCTCATGCCCGACGCGCTCGTTCCCTCCACCGGCTGGACGGTCTCGCATTGGTTCTATCGTCTCGATCGCACGCGCTGGCGCGCGCTCTCCGACGCGCAACGCACGGCGGCGGTCGGCGAGATACGCGCCTGGCTCGCCGGCGCGCTCGGCGAGGAAGGACTCCAGCTCGTGCCGCTCGCACTCGTCGGCAAAGGCGACGTCGGTCTGATGGCGGTCCATCCCGATCTCCGCCGTCACCAGCAGCTCGCGCAAGAGCTCGCGGCGACGGCGCTCGGCGCCTGCCTCGAGCCGGTCTACACGTTCCTCTCGCTTTCCGAGGCGAGCGAGTACGTCACCAGCGACGCCGACTGGGCGCGGACGCTCATCGAGGAGCAGAAGGTCGATCCGACGTCGGCCGACTTCACGACGAAGATGGAGACGTTTCGGAAGCGCATCGCGGCCTACATGGAGGCGCGCCTCCACCCACGGCTCCCCGACAACTTCCCGATCGTGTGCTTCTACCCGATGGCGAAGGCGCGGGAGGCGGAGCGCAACTGGTACACGCTGCCGTTCGAAGAGCGAAAGAAGCTCATGCAAGGCCACGGCGACTCCGGACGTCGCTACGCGAGCCGCATCACCCAGCTCATCACCAGCGCGACCGGCCTCGACGACTGGGAATGGGGCGTGACGCTCTTCGCGCGCGACCTGAAGGCGATTCGAGACGTCGTCTACGAGATGCGCTTCGACGCGGCGAGCGCGCTCTACGGGCTCTTCGGCGCGTTCTACGTCGGCGTGCGCTTCACGCCCGAGGAGCTGCCCGACATCCTCCGGTTGTAGGCGCGCCGTGACGCGGAGCTTTCGGCCGTCGCGCCGCCGCACCTCGCGCTCCGAGTCGGCGCACCCCGCCGACCCGACGCGCCCCGGGCTCGAGGAGCTCGTGCGCGAGGCGAAGACGAAGCAGGCGGCGCGCGCACAGGGCTATCGCGAGCGTTCGCTCGCGCTGCACGGCTGGATCTGCGCGCGCTGCGCCCGCGAGTTCGAGTCCGACACGCTGCATCTCCTCACCGTCCACCACAAGGACGGCAACCATGAAAACAACCCGTCCGACGGCAGCAACTGGGAGAACCTCTGCGTCTACTGCCACGAGGCGGAGCATACGAAGGGCATCCTCGGCGACTATTTCACCGGCCGCGACGCGCCGAAGCGCTCGTGACCAGACCGCGCGCCTCTCAGTAGAATGACGGTGTGAGCGACGGTTCCGACGCGTCGACGCTGCACGCGTGGGCGGAGGTTGCGGACGCGATCCGCGGCACGACGCGCCGGCTGGAAAAGGGCGCGCTCCTTGCCGACTATCTACCGCGCCTCGATGACGCATCGCTGGCGATCGCGGCGCGCTTTTTCTCCGGCGTCGTGTTCCCGCGCCACGACGCGGGGACGACGCAGGTCGGTGGCGCGATCGTCTTCGGCGCGCTGGCGGCGGTGAGCGGGCGCGACGAGGCGGAGCTCGGTGAGCGGTACGTGGCTCACGGCGACCTCGGGGACCTCGCCGGTGAGGTGCTCGCCGGCCGCGCAGCGAGCGGCACGACGCTCGTCGCCGTCGAGCGCTTTTGCCGCATGCTCGCGTCCACGGGCGGCACGAACGCGCGACGTGCGGCGATGCGCGAGATGCTCGCGGCGCTCGGCGCGCTCGAGGCGCGCTATCTCCTGAAGCTCCTCGGCGGCGAGCTGCGCATCGGTCTCAAAGAAGCGCAGGTCGAGGAGGCGATCGCGAAAACGTTCGGGCACGCGCTCGCCGCGGTCCGCCGCGCGAATCTCCTGCGCGGCGACGTCGGCGAGGTCGCGCAGCTCGCGCGTCGCGACGCGCTCGCGACGGCGACGCTGGCGCTCTTCCATCCGATCGGCTTCATGCTCGCGCAACCGCTGCCGACGGCTGCCGACGTCGCGGCGGCCTTGCCGGCGCCGTTCGCGGTCGAGGACAAGTATGACGGCATTCGCGCGCAGGCCCACGTCGGCGACGGCCGCGTCGTCCTCTTCTCGCGTACGCTCGACGCGATCGGCCACGGCTACCCTGAGGTGACGGCGGCGCTCGTAGCGCTGCCGTCGGGCCTCGTCCTCGACGGTGAGCTGATTGCGTACGATCCTGCGGCGCCGGAGCGCGCGCTGCCGTTCAAGGCGCTACAGCAGCGGCTCGGGCGCAAGCGGCCGAGCGTGGCGCTCCTCGCCGCGGTACCGGTCGCGTTCGTCGCGTACGACGTGCTCGCGTCCGGCGGCGAGCTCGTCATCGACGAGCCGTATCGTACGCGTCGCGCGCTGCTGGAGTCGCTGCCGTGGTCCGGCCGCGCCGCACGCCTCGCGCCGACACGCCTCGTGGGCGATGCGGAGGCCGTCGAGGATGCGTTCGTCGGTGCGCGCGGCGCCGGCAACGAAGGCCTCGTCGCCAAGGACCCGAGCGCGCCGTACTTGCCCGGCCGCCGCGGCGGCGCGTGGATCAAGCTCAAGCGCCCGCTCGCGACGCTCGACGTTGTCGTGGTGGCCGTCGAGCGCGGACACGGCCGCCGTCGCGCCGTCCTCTCCGACTACACCTTCGCGGTGCGCGCGTCCGAGGACGACGCGACGTTGCTGACCGTCGGCAAGGCCTACAACGGCCTCACCGACGCGGAGATCGCGACGCTCACGTCGCGGTTCGAGGCGCTGACGCTGGAGCGCGTCGGCGGCTTCCACCGCGTGCGGCCGGAGGTGGTGCTGGAGGTGACGTTCGACGCCGTGCAGGCGTCGCGCCGTCACTCCGCCGGCTACGCGCTCCGCTTCCCGCGCATCGTCCGCGTGCGCGACGACAAGCCGGTCGCCGAGATCGACACCCTCGCGCGGGTCCGCGAGCTGGAGACACGATCAAATGATGTCGCCCCCGCTCGCTCCGCTCGCGATGGGCGTCGGCCCGCGAAGTGAATTCGCGGGCCTCCCCACTGCCAATTAGTCTTGCTTCTTCTCGATGACGCCGCAGGCGATGCGGCCGCCGGAGTTGCCGGAGGGCTGCGTCGTGAGGTCGTCCGGGTCGCCGTGGATGATGATCGCTTTGCCGATGACGTCGCGATCGCCGGAGCCGACGTGCAGGGCGTCCGTGGTGATGGTGAACGTCGCGTTGCCGTTGGCGTCGGCGTCGAGGTTGCCGAGATCGCCGGCGTGGCGCTTCGGATCGGTCGGGCCGGCGTGCTGGCCGCCGCCGGGGGCGAAGTGGCCGCCGGCGGACGACGCGTCGGACGCGCTGCAGTCACCCTTCTCGTGCACGTGGATGCCGTGCTTGCCCGGAGGAAGGGTCTTCACATTGGCGACGACCTCGACCTTGTCGCCCTTCTGCGAGAACGTCACCGTGCCGGTCACCTGCGTGCCGCTCTTCGGCTGCAACGTGGCGACGGCGACCTGGTTGCCGCTCGAGCACGCGGCGGCGGACAGCGCGAGCATGGCGATGGCGATCATTCGATACATGGATACGGCCTCCTCCCCGGTTGTGATGTCGGCGCATGATGGCGATAGGCCGGGGTGAATGCAATTGCCGCCGTGGCTGGGACGTCGGGCCCTCGGTACACTGCCGGTCGTGCCTTCCGCTCCTGCCTCGACGGTCCCATGCCGCGACGAGCGGCCGCTGCGGCTCGGCGTCAGCAGCTGCCTGCTCGGCGACGCGGTGCGCTTCGACGGCGGCCACAAGCGCGACCGCTTTCTGACCGACGTCCTCGCGCCGTACGTCGAGTGGGTCCCCGTCTGCCCGGAGGTGGAGGTGGGGATGGGCGTGCCGCGGGAAGCCGTGCATTTGGTCGGCGACCTCGAGGCGCCGCACATGATCGGCACCCGAACGGGCCGCGACCATACGGCCGCGATGCGTCACTATGCGGCGGCGCGGGTGCGCGCGCTCGCCGCGCTCGATCTCTGCGGTTACGTCTTCAAGAAGGACTCGCCGAGCTGCGGCCTCGAGCGCGTCCGCGTGTACGGCGCGCGCGGCGGCCCGAGCCGCCGCGGTCGCGGACTCTTCGCGGCCGCGTTCACGGCAGCGTACCCGTCGATCCCGGTCGAGGAGGAAGGGCGATTGCAGGACCCGGTGCTGCGCGAGAACTTCATCGAGCGCATCTTCTGCTACCGGCGCTTGCGTTCGCTACTCGCCGTCCGACCGACGCGCGCTGCGCTCGTCGCGTTCCACAGCGCGCACAAGTTCCTCGTCTTGGTGCACAGCCCGCGCGCGTACACCGCGCTCGGGCGTCTCGTCGCCGCGAGCGGGGGCGCGCGACCGGCGGCGCACGCGCGCCGGTACGGCGAGGAGCTCATGGCGGCGCTCGCAGTTCCGACGACGGTGAAGAAGCACGTCAACGTCCTGCAGCACATCGCCGGCTTCTGCCGCGTACACCTCTCTTCCGGCGAGCGTCGCGAGCTCGCCGACGTGATCGATGACTACCGACGCGGGCTCGTGCCGCTCGTCGTCCCGATCACGCTGCTGCGCCACCACGTCGATCGGCACGACGTCGCGTACGTCAAGGGGCAGGTCTACTTGAGCCCGCATCCGAAGGAGCTGATGCTCCGCAACCACGTCTGACGGGCGAGTCGCCGCGGCGGCGCGCGACGGTCAGCTGCCGCCGAGCGCGCGGCTGCGGAGCCGGCTGCGCACGACGCCGAGGTCGCCGATCTCGATCGGCACGCCGTCGGCGAAGGCGATCACCTGCCCCGAGAGCGGCGACACGCGTGCGCCCGGCGTCAAGATGCCGACGAGGTTCAACGGATCGCCGGCGGCGACGACGACGACGTGGCCGTGGTCGTCCTCGCGGCGGGTGGCGCGCAGCGCCTCGACGGCTTCCGGCAGGGCAAACTGCTCGCCGACGAGCCCGGCGATGAAGCGCCCGCCGCGCACCTCGCCGCGCGCCTCCAGTCGACGATACACGCCGAGCAGCGTCCGCCACGGCGGCACCAGCGTCTCGCGGGCGAGGAGCTCGCGGACGACGACGCCGTAACGGCGCAGCAGCTGCCGTGCGGCGTCGTCCGCGAGGTCCTCCGATGGTTTCTCGCTCGGCCGCGGACGGAGGAGCGACCAACGACCGATCGGCAACGGCCGGCGCGGTGCGCGCCCGCCGCGCAGCGCTCGCAAGCGGCGCTCCGGGCGCGGCGACTCGGGCGGTGCGAGCAGCGCGCGCAGCCCGGCGAAGCCGTCGCCAGTCACGAGCCCGCGCGCGACGAGCTCCCACAGCGCGTCCTCGGCGGCGCTCGGCAGGAGCCCCGTCGCGCGCGCGATGTCACCTAGAAACGAGGCGCCCTCGCGCCCGAGGAAATCGGCGATCACCTGTGCCTCGTGTGAGAGCGGAACATCGCCGCGATCGGCGCGCGCAGCTAGGAGCGGTGTCAAGTCGTCGCGGAGAGCGAGCGCCAGGGGCGCCACGCGCGTCGGCGCGGCGCGCCGCCGGCGGCCGGCGCGGCCGCCCGCGAGCCGGTTCGTGGATGCGGCGTCGCGGTCGCGCGCGAACCGCTTTGTGGTTGCGGCGCCGTCGCGCGCCGCGCCCTCGGTGCGAAAAACGGCGGGGTCGTCCGCCGCCTCGTCGTCTCGCCCCGCGGCCGGCGGCGAGAACCGTCCCCACGCGACGACGCCGCCGAGGCAGAGCTCGTCGAGCAGCACCGGCTCGTAGTCCTCGACGCGCGCCGCGAGCACACTCTGCTCCCACGACGGTGCCGGCAGCTCGAGGCCGTGCAGCTGGCGAATGACGGCGGCGAGCCCGTCGCGGCCGTGGAGGCGCGTCGCCGGCATCACGTGCTGCCAGCGGAAGAGGTAGCGCAAGAAGTCCGCCGGCTGCACGGGCTCGATCTCGCGCCGCAAACGCCCGATCGTCATGCGGTGAATGCGCGCGAGGAGCCGGCGCTCGCACCACTCGATCTCGTCGACGCCTGGGGTGAACCGGCCTTGAAGCACGATCCCCTCTGCTTCGAGGCGTGCGAGCGCGGCGTCGACGGCCGCAGGCGGCGCGAGGCCGACGCGCTCCGCGAGCTGTGCGACCGTCGTCGGTCCGAGGCACTCGAGCCAACCGCGGACGATCGCGGTGAACGCCGACTCGGCGTCGAGCTCGGCGTCGGGGTACGCGGCCGCGTGACATTCGCCCTCGGCGGTGAGCGTGACACGCGCGTCGGCGAGCGCGAGTCGTGCGAGCGCGACGCGCTCGGTGGCGACGACCGCGCGACGCTCGCGCGCGCCGGCGTACCAGCGCACGTCCGCGACCCGGCCGGACACGCGCAGCGCCGCGGCAAAGGCGTCCCACTCGCCGAGATCCTCGAGCGGCAGGAGGACGAGGCTCAAGAGCGCGTCGTGCAGCTCGTCGGGATCGCGTACGTCGGGCCATGCCTGGCGGCGGACCTCGTCGATCGCCGCCGCGTCGAGCGCCCCGATGCCGGTGGCGAGATCGGGGTCGGTGCGACGCAGCGCCACGGCGCGGGCGCGTCGTTCCTCGAGGGGCGCATCGTCGAGATACGCGTACGGATTGGCGTTCAGGATCTCGTGCGACATCGGCGACGGGGCCGGCGTCTCGACCGCGACCGTGCGAATCGTGCCGCGCTCGATCGCGGCGAGCACCGCGCGCAGGCCGTCGACGTCCATCGCCTCGTGCAGGCAATTGGCGAGCGTCTCGTCGACGAGCGGGTGCTCGGGCGGCACGATCGGCCCGACGTGATTGTCGCCGCACGCGACCTGCGCGGGGAAGACCGCGGCCAAAAGATCCTCGGCGCGCATCCGTTGGATCGGCATCGGTACGCGCTTCCCGCCCGTGTGACGGAGCAGTGCGAGGGCGCGGGTCGCGTTCCAGCGCCAGCGGGTGCCGAACATCGGCGCCGCGAGCGCCGCTTGCACGAGGTCGGCCTCGAGCGTCGTGTGTCGCACCATCTCGAAAACGGCGGCGAGCGGGAAGCTGTGCTGCTCGCCGAGCGAGACGACGATGCCGTCGTCGGTCGCCGCGGCCTGCAGCTCGAGATCGAAGCTCACGCAGAAACGCTTGCGGAGCGCCAGCCCCCACGCGCGGTTCACCGCGCCGCCGAACGGCGCGTGCAGCACGAGCTGCATGCCGCCGCTCTCGTCGAAGAAGCGCTCGGCGACGACCGTGTCGCACGTCGGCACGGTGCCGAGCACGGCGAGCGTCGCGCGCACGTAGTCGACGATCTGTTCGGCGCCGCCGCGATCGACGCCGCACTCGACGACGAGCCAGTCGGCGACCGGCGCAAAACGGGCGTGGGTGCGCGGTTCAGGCACGGCGGGCGCGTCCACCGCGTCCTCGCAGGCCACGGTGGCGGCATCGCTCGCGCGCGCGTCGTCCGGGCTCGGCACCGCCACGTCGCCCGACACGTCGAGCGGCGCCGCCTCGATCGCGGCGTCGCGTACGCGCGCAGCGACCTCCTCGCGCAGCGCCGAGACGGCGTGCGAGAGCTCGCGCGTGCGGGCCGGCGACTCGCCGAGCCAGAACGGGATCGTCGGCGGCGTCTGCCCGGCGTCCTCGACGCGTACGCGGCCGGCCTCGACGCGGCGGATCCGCCAGGAATGATTGCCGAGGAGGAAGATGTCGCCCGCCATGCTCTCGACGGCGAAGTCCTCGTTCACCTTGCCGACGTGCGCACCCGTCGGCTCCTCGACGACCTCGTAGTCCGCCGTGTCGGGGATGGCGCCGCCGCTCGTGATCGCGGCGAGGCGCGCGCCGCGGCGGCCGCGGATCCGGCCGTGCACGCGGTCGTGGTGCAGGTGCGCCGAGCGGCGGCCGCGGCGCGTCGCGACGCCCTCGGCCAGCATCATCAGGACGGCGTCGAACTCGGCGCGGGTGAGATCGCGATAGGGATACGCGCCGCGGACGAGCGTCCAGAGATCGTCCTCGGCGACGTCCTCGGCGGCGGCGATCGCGACCATCTGCTGCGCCAGCACGTCGAGCGGCTTCGCGGGAAGGGAGAGTGTGTCCAGCTCGCCCTGGCGGATCGCGCGCACGGCGGCCGCGGTCTGTACCAGCTCGTCGCGCGTCAGCGGGAAGAAGAGGCCTTTCGGGACGCTGCCGAGCCAATGTCCGGAGCGACCGACCCGTTGCAGCAGGGTCGCGAGCGCGCGCGGTGCGCCGATGTGACAGACCAGGTCGACGTGGCCGACGTCGATGCCGAGCTCGAGCGACGCGGTGGCGACGACGACCGGCACCGCGCCGGACTTGAGACGTTGCTCGGCGTCGAGACGGATGCGCTTCGCCAGGCTGCCGTGGTGCGCGACGACGCGGTCGTCGCCGAGGCGCTCGCTGAGCGCGTGCGCCACCCGCTCGACGAGACGGCGCGTGTTGACGAACACGATCGTCGTGCGGTGGGTACCGACATGCCCGACGATGCGGTCGTAGATCTCCGCCCAGAGCTCGTGCGTCGCCATCGGTCCGAGCTCGAGGCCGGTCGTCTCGATCGCGAGCTCCATCGCGCGGCGATGGCCGGTGTCGACGATCGTGCAGTCGGGCGTGCCGTCCGGCAGGAGCCGGCGCGTGCCGACGAGAAGCCGCGCGATCTCCGCGATCGGCTTCTGCGTCGCCGAGAGGCCGATGCGCTGCACGCGGCGTCCGGCGAGCGCGTCGAGACGCTCGAGCGAGAGCGCGAGGTGCGCGCCGCGCTTGTCGCCGGCGACGGCGTGGATCTCATCGACGATCACCGTGCGCGCCTCGGCGAGCGCGCGCCGGCTCTTCTCGGCGGTGAGCAGGATGTAGAACGACTCCGGCGTGGTGATGAGGATGTGCGGCGGGTGCTTCGTCATCGCCTGCCGTTCCGCGGGCGGCGTGTCGCCGCTCCGCACCGCGACGCGGATCGGCGGCAGCGCGTGGCCGGCGGCGAGCGCGCGGGCGCGGATCTCGGCGAGCGGCTCCTCGAGGTTGCGGTGGATGTCGTTGGCGAGGGCTTTGAGCGGCGACACGTAGACGACCCG
>JBGPOW010000176.1:0-9518 GCA_041488235.1 Binatia bacterium | reverse complement strand
GGATACGTGGCGATGAGCCCGGTGACGATCACGCGCACGACCGCGGTTCTATCCGATTCCCGCGGCGTCGAGCATCGCACCGAGCACGCGCTCGGCGGCGAAGTACTCGGCCGCGATCTCGCGTGCGGCGCGCGCGTGCGCCGCGTAGTCGCCCTCGACCGTCTGCACGGCCGCGACGGCCTCCTCGACGGTCGCGAACGCAAGGAGGCCGCGCCCCGACGGCACGCGCTCGCTGAAGCCGGTCTCCTGGGTGATCACCGGCCTACCGGCGGCGAGAAAACACACGCTGCGATCGCTGAACCACCCGCTGCGCGGCCGCACGTAGATGTCCTTCGCCACCGTCAGCTCGCCGCGCGCGCCTTCGATGAAGCCGCGGTACGCGTCGAGGTCGGCGGAGATCGGCCGCGGGTCGACGAGCGTCCAGCCATGCGCGCCGAGGTCCGCGCGTACCGCGGCGTCGAGTGGATCCATCGCCAGCTCGACGCGCACGTGAGCCTGCCGCGGGACGTCGAGCATGCGGAGGAAGTTCACGTGCTTCGTCCAATGATACGTCTCGCCGCGGAACCGGACGTTCTTCCCCTTGTTCTCCCACGTCGCGATCGTGCGGTATGCGGTGCCGGCGCCGCGCGTCTGCCACTCGTCGAGCACGACGGGCGGTCGCGTCGGAATCCAGGTGAAGCGCTCGACGGGCACGGCGCACGACGGCGTGCCGAGAAGCTCGCCGTAGGTGAAGCGCACGTCGTGCTCGTCGAGGAACGCGATGCTGTCCGTCTCGCCGTTCGCGACCCGCATCTGCTCGTAGATCGGATCCGTCTCGACGTAGCAGAGACGCGCCCCCTGGCGATGCTCCGCGCGGAGGCGCGTCGCACCGCAGAGATTGAAGATCGCGTCGACGGACGCGTAGAGCGCGCGGACGCGGGCGCAATCGAGGCCGTGCCACACGTCGCGCTGCGCATCCCAATAGGCCCAGTGCTCCGCGAGGTCGAGACGCCGCATGACGGCGGCGAGGTACGCGACGTTCGCCGCGGGGTCCACGGCGATGCCGCCGCTCACCGGGTCGTACGGCGGCGCACCCGAGTCCTCGACGTAGAAGACCTCACAGCCGAGCGCGCGCAACCCTGCCAGGTAGTGGACCGCCTGCCACGTGACGCCGGCGAGCGGATATTGCGCCGTGATCCCGAGGACGACGACGCGTGCCCGTCGACGGGCGTTACCCGCCCGCGCCACGGTCGCCCTGCTTTCCGTCACCCGGCCGCGCCACGCCTCGCCTGCTTGCCGAACTGCGCCTCGTAGAGCCGCGTGAACGGCCCGCCGCGCTCGACGAGCTCATCGAACGTGCCGCGCTCGGCGATCGTGCCGTCGCGCAGGACGAGGATCTGGTCGGCGTGGCGGATCGTCGACAGGCGATGCGCGATCACGAACGTCGTGCGCCCGCGCATGAGCTCGCGCAGCGCGGCGATGATGAGCGCCTCGGTCTCGGCGTCGAGCGCCGACGTCGGCTCGTCGAGGATGAGGATCGGCGCGTCGCGCAAGATGGCGCGCGCAATCGTGATGCGCTGCCGCTCGCCGTCGGAGACGGTCGCCCCTTGCTCGCCGACGCGTGTCGCGAGCCCCTGCGGCAGTTGGGCGACGAAGCCGTCCAGCTGCGCCAATCGTGCCGCGCGCGCGACTTCCTCGTCGGTCGCGAAGGGCGATCCGTAGGCGATGTTCTCGCCTAGGGTCGTCGGGAAGACGAGTGCCGGCTGCAGCACCATTGCGATCCGGCTGCGCAGCTCGCGCAGGCGGTAGTCGCGCAGATCGACGCCGTCGAGGAGGACGCGTCCTTCGACGGGATCGTAGAACCGGCCGACGAGGCTCACGAGCGTCGTCTTGCCGACACCCGTCGGTCCGACGATCGCCAGCACCTCGCCCGGGCGCGCCGTGGCATCGACGTCGTGGAGGACGCCCCGTCCGGCGACGTACTCGAACCCGACGTGCTCGAAGCGCACCTCGCCGCGCAACGTCGTCGGGTCGATCGCGAGCCGCCCGTCGGGCAGATCGGGCGTCGTCTCGAGGATCTCGAGGACGCGTCGCGCGCCTGCCGCCGCGCTTTGCACCATGCCGATCGTCTGGCTGACGCTGTTGATGGGCGCGTAGAGCGACGCCAGGTACGTGGTGAACACCAGCACCTGGCCGACCGTCAACGCGCCGGCCAACACGTGCGTCGTGCCGACCCAGAGGACGAGCGCGGTGCCGCCGGCGACGACGACGTTGATCACCGACGAGTAGACGGTCTGCAGGACGTAGAGGCGCAGATTGGCACGCAGGCTCTCGCCGCTCGAGCTCGCGAAGCGCCGCGCCTCTTCATCCTCGGTCGTGAACGCCTGGATGACACGAATGGCGGCGATCCCGCGCTGCGTGATCGAATAGAGCTGGCTCTCTTTCTGCCGCGCGTCGGTCGCGACCGCCGTGATCCGCCGTCCCATGCGCGAGATGCCGAAGAAGATCACCGGACAGACGGCGAGCGCGACCAGCGTCAGCTGCCAATCCATGCGCAGCATCACCGTGACCATGCCGACGAACATCGCCGTCGAGGTGATGATCGGGAAGACGCCGTTCATGCTGAGCGTCTGGATGGCGAAGGTGTCGGCGGTGACGCGGTAGAGCAGATCGCCCACCTCGCGACCGCTGTGGAAGCGCAGCGACAGGCGTTGCAGGTGCTGGTAGAGATCGAGCCGGAAATCGTTCACCATCCCCTGCCCGATCGCGATCGTCGTCGCGTTGTTGACGACGCTCACCAGCGCCAGGAGGGCGTAGAGGAGGACGAGGCCGACGCACACGGCGGCGAGCAGCGGCCGCCCCGCGAGCGTCCCGACGCCGGGGACCGCGACCGGTACCGCGCCAACGACGTTGTCGACGATCAGCTTCAGCGGCCACGGCTTCAGGAGCTCGCAGGCGCTGATCAGCAGCACTTGGCCGGTCGCGAGCGCGAAGCGCACCCGGTACGGCCGAAGATAGTGCGCGATCGTGCGCAGCAGCGCGAAGCGCCGCGCGCCGCGGGTCTCGGTCGCGCCGGGCGGGTCGATCAGGCGCGCCACTCCACGGCCGTGAGCCCGATCTGCTGCGCGACGATCTCCAGAACGTGGTACATGACGCGGCCGACGACGAAGCTCTGATACGCGACCGACAGTCCCGTCAGCACGCCGAGGACGACCGCCACCGCGAGCAGCTCGGGCACAAGGAAGTAGGCGCCCATCCCGAGCAGCGCCGCGAGCCCGCCGAGCGCGAACTTCGCGGCGCGCGACGTCTTCACCGCGCAGCGCACGTTGAAGAGGCGCGTCGCGCCGCCGTGGTTCTCGACCGCCACGCGCACCTGCGACTTCGCCCAGATGCCGCGATGGATCTCGACGTCCCAGCCGCTCCATCCGAGATCGTGGGCGATCAGGTATTTCCGCGGCAGAAGGAAGCGAATCACGCCGTCGAGGAGCGCCTCCTTCTCCTGTCCGGAGTCGCTCCAGTAGCGCAGCTGGAACTCGCGGGCGAGCCACCGTATGCGCGGCGCCTGCGTCGGCTCCGCGAAGCGGATGCGCTCGACGCTGGTGAGACCTTTGATGCGCCAGCGGTAGCGCTCCCAGCTGCGCAGGAGCGGGCCGAGATAGATCAGCATCGCGACCATCGTCCGGCCGCGCCAATCGTCGTAGCGCGGCTCGATCCTGGCTTGCATCGCGCTCACCGCCGCCGAGCCGAGCGTGATCGCGAGCGGCACGATCGCGAGCAGTACGTTCTTGCCGGCGGCGACGGCGGCGACGATCAGCATCAGCGCGAAGACGTTCCACTCGAGCGTGAACGGCAGGTACGCGAAGAGCGACGACGGCGGCTCGTAGAGGGTCTGGAAGAGACCGCGGCCGAAGGTCCCGGAGTAGATGATCGGCCGTCGCGAGAAGAGCGACGTCGTGAAGTCACCGTAGATCCGCCCCAGCCAGCGCGATTGGCCGAGCATGTTGAAGCGATAGGGATGCTTGAAATAGAGGAGCGCCTCCGCTTTCCCGTAGCCGCGCTGCTGCTTCAGGTAGTCGAGGACGGTGTTGCGGCGGAAGTGCCACACCATCGCGGCCGGACTGAAGCCGATGACGTGGCCGTCGTTCTGCAGCCGCCAGCAGAGGTCGACGTCGTCGCCGGCGGCGGCGAAGATCGGCTCGAAGCCGCCGACCGCAGCGAGCGCCGCGCGCGTGAACGCCATGTTGCACCCGGGAATGTGCTCGGCGACCTCGTCGTTCAAGAGCACGTGGGTCGGGCCGCCGGGCGCCGCGGCGACGTACGCGGCGACCGCGCTCTCTTCGGGCGGCGGAAAGTTCGGCCCGCCGACGGCCACGAAGCCGCCTTCCGTGAACTTGTAGGCGAGGTAGGTGAGCCAATCGGGATCGACGACGCAATCGGAGTCGGTATACGCGACGATCTCGCCCGTCGCGCGCGCGGCACCGACGTTGCGTGCGACCGAGAGCCCGCGATTCTCCTGATTCACCAGCGTGAACTCGGAGTAGCGCTCGGCGATCGCCCGCGTCCCGTCCGTCGAGCCGTCGTTGACGACGATGACCTCGTAGTCGGGGTAGCGCAGCGCGCGCAGCGAGTCGAGGCACGCGCGCATCGTCCGCTCGGCGTTGTACGCGCAAATGACGACCGACACCCGCGGGTACCTCGGCAATGTGGGCGGCAGATCGCTCGTGAACTCCGCTTGCACGGCCTGGAAGGCCGGCTTGCGCTTGCGATCGCGCGTGACGAGGCCGAAGGACCAGTCGTCGATCTGGTATCCGCCGGTGAACCACTCGTCGGTCCACGAGAACACGCAGGTGCCGGCGACACCCGACTCGAACGCGGCCCGCACCTGCCAGGCGAGGATTTCCGCTTGCGCGTCGGCGCCGAGACGATGCGAGTCGATGCCGTGCTCGCTCAGGACGAGCGGGCGGTCGCCGGCGAGGTTCTGCAGGCGTCCGAGGTAGCGGCGGAACGCCTCCTCGTCGTGCAGGTAGACGTTGAAGCAGACGAAGTCGATGTCGGCGAGGTCGAGGTACTCGGTCGGCGGGAAGTTGGCGTAGCTGACGAGCGCCTCGGGGGCGATTGCTTTCACCTCGGCTCGGAGCTCGTGGAGGAACGCCTCCACGCGCTCCTTGCCGTGCCAGCGCACGATGTCCGGCGGAATTTCGTTGCCGATCATGTACGCGAAGACGGCCCGATGCCCTGCCGAGTCGCGGACCGCGCGACGAATGGTCTCGCGGATCTCGGCGATCACCCGTGGCGAGTCGAGGAACGCCACGTGCTGCGACCAGGGGATCCCGACCAAGACGCGCAAGCCATGCGCCTCGGCGCGGTCGAGGAGCCAGCGCGGTGGGACGGTGAATGTGCGAACGGTGTTGGCACCGACATCGCGGATCAGGGCGAAATCGCGCTCGACGACGTCACGTTCGGGGAACTGGTCGCCGTGCGACGCGGTTGCGAACGGGCCGTACGACACCGCCCGCAGGTAGAACTTCTCGCCGCCCGTCCAGAAGAACTTCCCCTGGACGGTCGGCGGACCTTCGGCCGTGTTCGGCGCGGCGACGACGCGCGCAGCTTCGCTGCTCGCCTGGAGAGGTGTCATCCGATCGAGCGCTGATAGCAGGTCCAAGACCACACGGCGAGGGACGATCTCCTCACGTGCCAGCGCCCCCGTCCTCCGTGGACCGGGGGCGCTTTACGTTGAGCCTCCCGCGTTGTTTCCGATTGCGGTCGCTCTCGGGCCGGCGTAGTTCTCGAAGAAGAGCGGCGCAGCGCCGCGCAGGAGGTCTGCAATGAGGTCCATTCGAGTCTCCGCCGTCGCGGCAGCGGCGCTCACGACATCGCTCTTCGGCGAACGCAGCGTCGGCGCGGCAACGATCGACGTTCCAGGCGATCAACCCACGATCGCGCAGGCCATCGCCGCCGCGGCGCCCGGCGACGTCGTCCACGTCGAGGCGGGGACGTATCAAGAGAAGCTTCAGGTCCCCGGCCGTCTCATCGCCCTCACGCTCGAGGGCGATCCGGCGGGCGGCACGATCCTCGAGGGCATCCCCGGCACGAGCAGTGACGTCCTGCGTGTGCGCGCGAGCGGCGTCACGATCAAAGACCTGGAAATCCACGGCGGCAACGTCGCGATCCGCATCGACTACGCGAGCGGTGCAACCGTACTCGACGTCACCTCGGACGGCGCGCGTGAAGGCATCCGCGTGAACAACGCTGCGCGCAGCGTCGTCGCCGGCTCGACGATCACGAACACCCGCGACGGGAACGGCATCAGCGTAAACAGGTCGAACGACGCGACCGTGTCCGGCAACACGGTGACGAACGCGAAGCGTGAGGGCATTCGCGTGCAGAACTCCCTGACGGCGCTCGTGAGCGCCAACACCGTCGACGCGTCGCAAGGCGGCGACGGCATCCGTTTCTACCACGACCCGAGCGGCTCGGTGACCTCGAACACCGTCACCCACAGCTACGTCAACGGTATCCGCATCCAATCGTCGCCCGGCGTGACGGTGACGGGCAATCACACCGACGACAACGGCAACTACGGCGTCCGGGTCGAGCACAGTCCGCCGATTGCGTCGTCGAGCGATCTCGCGAGCGCCGCGAACACCGCCGCCGGCAACCTGAGCGGCGACTTCCGCGTCGCGCCCTGAGCCGAGGCTCAGCGAGCTCCCCGCCTCGGACGGCGAGCGTCACGGACTACTCAGTCAGGCGGGACCTCGAAAATGCGGACGTCCTCCCCGGCATAGACGAGCGGCAGCGCGAGCTCGTCCTCGACGCAGGCGTTGCGGCGATCGGAGAGCACGACGTAGCGAATCGCGTCCGTGCGGAGCGCGGCGCGGCCGGCGTCGCGGCCGAGACCCGAGAGCGCCGGAATCGCCTGCTCGTAGACGACGTCGAGGCCCGCACGTCCGTCCGGGCGCTGGAACGCCGCCTCGGGAACGATCGCGCGCGTTCCGTCCGGAGGACGCCACGAGAGGTGTACCTCGCCTGAAGCGGCGCGGCGAGCGTACGTCATCCGGATACGATGCGGCCCAGCGTCGAGGTGGCGCGTCACGTGGGTTTCGCAGGGCGGCGTCGGACACTCCCCCGACAGCATCACTCGTTCACCGTCGAGGACCAGCTCGGCGGGGTCGTCGACGCTCGTCGATAGCTCGTAGTCGCCCGCTATCGGCGCCATCAATGTCCCGAGCCATGTGGCCGTGAAGCGATACGCGCCGAGATCGTCGTCGGGCGCGTTGTCGTGCCATGCGACGTCGACGTTCGGAGCCGGCCTACGGATCCGCGTTTGATCGCCGCCGTACTTGATCGCCCGCAGCACCGGATCGCGATAGATCGCCTGCAGCAGCGGCTTCGGAGTGCGGCTGAGATACCCGTCGACCATCGGTTTGCCATGAATGGTCGCGTGCCACATCGGCCGGTAGTAGTCCCACACGTCCAGCACCGCGAACCGGCTCGGGTCCGCGGCCCAGGCCCGCATCGGCGCCGGCACCGGATAGGCCCACGTCATGAGCGGCTTCGACCAGTATTCGCCGATCGCGACGGCGACCGCCGCGACGACGACGGCCACGCCCGCCCCGCGTGCAGCGCGGCCGCACCACGCCCGGACGCCGACGAGCCCGAGCGCGGCAGCGACGACTAGGCCGAAGTACATCACGAAGCCGAACCGGACAGGCATGCCCGTGATCTTGAAGACGGGCACGACGTGCTCGAGGTACCAGTACGGCAGGCGCATCTCCGACGCCTTGCCGGCGACGTGCAGGAACGGGCCAAGCGAGAGCACCGCAGCCGCGATCGCGACCGCAAGGAAGCCACGCGCGAGCCGATCGCGCCACGCACCGATCAGCGCCAGGACCAACACCGCAAAGCCGACATAGTTGGCGTTCTCGACCCGGTTGCCCGTCCAGCGCGCCCAGGCGCCATCCTTCCCGCCCGCCGCGCGCTGGACGGCATTCGGATACACGAACGATTGCAGGTCGGCCGAGAAGACGGTCGGATCGTGACGGCCCGCGAGCTCGACGCGCGATTGCGTCGCGATCACCGCGACGAGCAGCGGGCCGGCGACGACGGCAAACGTGGCCGCCAACGCGATGGCGCCGCGCACGCGGCCGCGCGAGAGAACCGTCGCACGCGTCGCGACGCGCCCGGAGACGAGGACGGCCGGCGTAATCACCGCCGAAAACACCAGATGGTACCAGGAGGCGAGCGACGCAAGCGCGAGGAAAAGCCCGGCAAGCACGCCGTTTCGTCCGACGTCGACGCCGCGGGCGACGCGCAACAGGTGCAGTACGTAGAGCGGAATCCCCCACGTCGAGACGTAGTAGAGATGCGCCGAGAGGTGGGCGAGATGATAGGGCACGCTGGCGTAGAGCACGCCGCCCGCGAGCGCCACGACGTCGTCCCCGGTCAGCTCACGCAGCAACCGGCACATGCCGTACGCTGCGAGGCTCATCGCGACCAGCACGGCGACGTTGTAGATCGCGACCTCCGGGAGGCGCCCCCAGAGCGGCGCCACGAGCAGCGCACTCGGAATGTCGAAGGCCTGAAAGACGAGCGTCGTGCCAGTCGGATGATAGAGACGATCAGTGAAGAAGGGATTCCGCCCGGCAGCGAGCGCGTCGCGAAATGCGCGCATGCCCCAGAGCGACTGGTACGGGTCGCCCATGTCGCCGCAGATCCTGGTCCCCATGACCGTCACGAGCGGCCACGTCTGAACGACCGCCGTCAGCGCACATGCTGCGACGACTGCCGCCTCACGACCCCAGCGCAGGCGCGGAACGTTGGCGACCATCAGCGCCCTTTACGAGAATCGGGGGGTTGCGGCGAGACGTCGACGCCACACGCCTCGATGGCGGTCACCGCCGCGCCGTCGCTCGACGTGAAGAGGCGGACGTTCGGCAGTCAGCGAAAAGCGCGCACTTCCAGAGTGCCGGGGGCGGGACTCGAACCCGCACGGGGGAGAACCCCCACGGAGTTTTAAGCCGTGGGATCACGGGAAATCAACGCAACCCATGCACCCCATGCGAGCGCCGCCGGGTAGTTGCAGGCGGCGCCATTCGCATTGTTGACGTGCGTTCGCATCGGTTCGGGCAGAGTTTGGGCAGAGTGACCGCACTCATCGCACCCTGTCCGAATCCACCCGAAAACTTGGAGGGTTGTCCGCGTTCGCCAGGGATCGAGACGCGCTGACCGAATCTTTTTCGGGCGTTCAGAAATTCATGCGCTTACACGCGGACGCGATCGAGCAAAAATCCGCCTCGTGGCCGCTTTGCTGATGGATTCAGCTTCTCACCGACTTTTACGGGCACCCCAAATAGCCGGGCACATACGCGCCCTTCAGCTTGACGGCTTTCGTCGTGTACAGGTCGCCGAAACCAGTGTCCTCGCCATAGGCGGGAGCTTTGATCTTGGTCGTCGGCGCCAGCACCGACACCTGGAGATCCGCGCCCGCCCCGAAGCTCATACTCGCACCCGGTAGAAAATTGAAGATGACCCCGCCGGGC
>JBGPOW010000175.1:0-9519 GCA_041488235.1 Binatia bacterium | reverse complement strand
GGGGGGGGGGGGGGGGGGGGGGGCCGGCCCCCCGGTCGGGCCCCCCGCCCCCCCCCCGCCCGGGGGGGGGCGCGCCCCCCCCCCCCACGTCCCTCCGCCGCGCCATTGATCCGCGAATATCCGCGGACCGCCCACGTCTATAGGCAGGCGCTACCGTGGAACGAAGCGACGCCGAGCTCGTTCGACTGTCACGCCAAGGTGATCGCGGTGCCTTTCAAGAGCTCGTCGAGCGCTATCAACGCAAGGTCTACGCGATGCTCCTCGGGATGCTGCGTGATCACGAGACCGCCTGGGAGGCGTCGCAAGAGACGTTTCTCAAGGCGCTCCGCAGCCTCGACCACTTCAAGGGAGAAGCGAGCTTCTACACCTGGCTCTACCGCATCGCCGTGAACGTCGCGATCGACTTGCAGCGCCGCGAGGCGCGCCGCCCGATCCTCGGCGTCGCCGACGAGACCGTCGAGGCGCAGGAGACGCTGCAGGAGGATCTGCGCCGGGAAGATCCATTCCGTCAGGTCCACAACCGCGAGCTCGGCGCGCGCGTGCGGGCGGCGATCGAGGAATTGACCCCCGAGCACCGGGCCGTCATACTTCTGCGCGAGGTGGAAGGCCTCTCCTACGAGGAGATCAGCCGTGTGATGAGCTGCGCCAAGGGCACGGTGATGAGCCGCCTCCACTACGCCCGCAAGAAGCTGCAAGCCCTGTTGAAGGATTGCCTCTGATGGCGGCCATCGCTGCGCGTGCGTCCGTGACCTGCCGTGAAGCCGAGAAGCTGCTCGACCTCTTCGTCGACGGCGAGCTCGACGGGCGGTTGATGCGCGCCGTGGCGTTGCACGTGACGCGTTGCGGACCCTGCGAAGCGTTGCTGCAAGGGCTCGAGCGGCTGCAAGACGCGGTCGCGGAGACGATGACGGACGCGGTCGCCGATGTCGACTTTTCGCGCTTCTGGTCGAGCATTGTCGGACGCGTCGAGGCCGTGCAGCGCTCGTGGCGCGGGCTCCGCGGCCGTGCGCGCGAGCTGGCGTGGCGCCCGACGATCGTCGCCGCGGCGATGGCCGTGGCGCTCGCCGTGAGCGCGATTGCGCTCTGGCGCCAGCTGCCGGCGGGGGCGTCGCCGGTGGTCAACAATCAAGCGCGCATCGATGCGCTCACGAGCGACGCATCGGCCGTGTCGATCCTTTCCGAGCCGAAGACGAACACGACGGTCATCTGGATCTCGGATGCGGGCGGGAAGCGGTGAGGCCGTCGCGGGCACTGCCGGCGCTCCTTGTCGTCGTGTTCGTCGCCGCTGCCTCCGCGGCGCGTGCCGGCGGCGTCACGGTGACGATCGGCAGCGTGCTCGCGACCGACGGCGAGAAGCCGGAGTTCGACTCGCGCCTCGTCGCGATGAAGCCGCAGTTCGACAGCCTCTTCCGCTACTCGTCCTATCGTCTGGTGAAGCAGGAGCGACGACTCCTCGAGTGGGGGCAGGGCGCGAGCTTCGACATCCCCGGCGGTCGCTACCTCGTCGTCGCGCCGAAGGAGCTGCGCGACGCGAAAGTCAGCATGCAAGTGATGTTGCTCGAAGGCGGGCGGCCGCTCGTCGACACCGCGGTGGCGCTCCGCGATCACGGTGTGCTACTGGTCGGCGGACCGAAGCAGCAGGAAGGCGTCCTGATCATCGCGATCAGCGCCGACACGGAGTGACGACATGCTCGAGTACATCTACGGCCAAGCGAAGCAGCTGATCGAGAGCGTCCGCGAGGAGACACGTGAGCGCGGCCTCCTGCCGCTCCTCGAGCCGGTCGCGCCGTTCAACCGCTCGCGCCTCTTGCTGCCGCTCGTCGTCGCCGGCGCACTGCTCTCCCTGGTGTTCCTCTCCGGCATTGCGATCGGCGCCTGCGCCGCGCTCTTAGCGGCGCTCGTCGGACTGTACTTGCTCTTGAGCGAAGTCTTCGGCGTCTCGCTCGAGCTGACCGTCCCGGGGCGCTGACCGGCGCTGCGGCCGTCCTGCCGCGGCGGCGTCGCAGCAGCGCGGGCGGCGGCGGGCGAGAACGGGGTGCGCGGGGACGTAGAATTTGGCGCGCTGACCACGACGTGCGCTCGTACGTAGGCGCCCGCATGCGCCCGTGACATTCACGCGGACGCGGACCGCCGCGCGCGCGTGCCGGCCCAGCGCACCCCGTTCTCGCCCGCCGCCGCCCGTGCCGCACGAACGTCGCTCGCAGCGCGACGGCCCCGCGCGCTGCGCGACTCAGGCGGTCAGGGCGAGACCAGGGAACTGCACGCCGGCCGCTTGGAGGCGCATGAAGAACGTCATCAGCGCCGGCGGCATTGTGGTCTCGGACTCGACCGTCGAGTCGGGATACGACTCGAATTCGAGGATCTGCAACTCCGCGAAGGTCTTTCGTACCCGCGGCGTGAGGAGGCCGAGGCGCTTCAGGTTCGGGACGATCTTCGAGAAGAGGATTTGGCGGAAGCCGACCATGAACGGCGTGTGCAGCGACCATGGGAGCCAGAGCTTCGGGTCGAGACCGAGCCGCGGCCAGATGTCCTCCATGAGGAGCCGGTCGCGCATCAGCAGGGTCGCCTCGATGACGAACTCCTCACGCTCCTTCAGCTCGGTGCTCGTCATCTCTTTCGTGTAGAGATCCTGCAGCGACAGGACGCCGAACGCGACGTGGCGCGCCTCGTCGCGCATCACGTAACTCGTGATCTGCTGGATGAGCGGCTCATTCGCCGCGGTGAAGCGCATGAGGCCGAAGGCGGCGAGCGCGAGACCTTCGACCATGATCTGCATGCCGAGATAGATCATGTCCCACCGCGAGTCGGCGATGATCTGCTCCAGCAGCGTGTGCAGATGACGGTTCACCGGATAGCTCACGCCGAGCTTCTCGGTGAGATAGCGGCGATACACCTCGACGTGGCGCGCCTCGTCGGCAACCTGGTTCGCCGCGTAGAACTTCGCTTCCGTCCACGGCACCGTGTTGACGATCTGCGCCGTCGCGAGGAGCGCGCCTTGCTCGCCGTGCAGGAACTGCGAGAGCAGCCAGCCGTTGAAGTGATGGTCGAGCTGGCGCCGCCGCGCGAGGTCGAGCCGCTCCGGCAACGCCAGGATGCCGTCGACGATCGCCAGCTCGTCGGCGGTCAGCCGCTCGGGGTCGACGTCGATCGACCAATCGATGTCGGTCGACGCGTTCCACTGCAGCGTCTTTCCCTTCTCGTACAGACGCAGCAGCTCCTCGCGCCGGATGCGGTAGTCCCAGGCGAAGACCGTCGGGAACGCGCTGGCGACGCGTTCCTCGGCGCCGCTCGCGGGAAGCTCGATGTCGTGGACAGTCGGCTGCGGACGCGGATCGGTTGGCGTCGGATGTGCGCTCATCGTGATCCTCCAGTAGGCGCGTGCCGGCACGGGTGTCAACGCCGTTCGGCCGCACCCCCCGATTTCAGGCGCCGCGCTGCCGAGCATCCCTCGCGGCCGTCACCTGAAGCCGCCACACGCGCCGGCGTCGATTGCCGCTTGCCGCTCGGGACCGTCACCGGTAATGCTTCTGGGCCATGGCTGAGCAAAAGGCGACGAACATCGTATGGCACCAAGGCGCCGTCACGCGCGCCGACCGCGAGCAGATGAACGGCCACAAGGGCTGCACCGTCTGGCTCACGGGACTCTCGGGCTCCGGCAAGTCGACGATCGCCGTCGATCTCGAGAAGCGGCTCTGGGAGCGCGGTGTGCGCGCCTACATCCTCGACGGCGACAACATCCGTCACGGGTTGAACAAGAATCTCGGCTTCTCCCCCGCCGACCGCACCGAGAACATCCGCCGCATCGGCGAGGTCGCGAAGCTGTTCACCGAGGCTGGCATCGTCGCGCTCACCGCCTTCATCTCGCCCTACCGCGCCGATCGCGATCAGGTGCGGGCGCTGATGCAGCCCGGCGACTTCGTCGAGGTGCACGTCGAGTGTCCGGTCGAGGTCTGCGAGCAGCGCGATGTGAAAGGCCTCTACAAGAAGGCGCGTGCCGGGGAGATCAAGGAGTTCACCGGCATCTCCGCCCCGTATGAGGCGCCGCTCACGCCCGAGCTGAAGATCGACACCAGCGGTCAGAGCGTCGACGCGAGCGCGCGACAGATCCTCGAATACCTCGAGCAGCACGGCGTCGTTTGACGGCGCGATCGTCTCATCCGGCTGATTGCTCTGCTTTCTCTGTCGACGCAGTCGCCATCTATGGTAGCGTCAGCTCGTGTCTCGATGAAGCACCTCCTGCCAGCGGTCGCCCTTCTCTGCACGTACGCCATACCTGTGTACGCCGTGCCTGCTCCGCCTATCCGCTGCGAGCAACGGAAGCTCGTTGCCGCTAGCAAGGCGGCGCTCCGCCTCCTGAAGTGCGAGGCGCGCGCCGTCAGGGCGGCCGTTCCAGTCGACGCCGGCTGCATCGCCGGGACGACCGACCGGCTCGTGGCGGCCTTCGCCAAGCTCGAAATTAGGAATCGCTGCGTCTCGATCGGCGAGGCGGCGACGGTCGGGACGACGCTGAGCGAGCTCGGCGGCGACCTCGGCGGCGACCTCGGCGGTGCAATGGCGAGCCCTTCGGTCTGCGACGCCAAGAAGGTCCTCGCCGCCGCTCGGCGTGCGAAGAGCGTTCTCACGGCACAAGGGAAGCAGGCGCTCGCCGTCGACACCTCCACGCTGAATACCGCCCTCTACGAGGCGAACGTGAAATTTTCCGCCCGTTTCGCAACCGCCGAGCTCGCGGGCGATTGCGCGATGACCGGTAACGCGACGGCGGTCGCGAACCGGACCGACACGGCCGCGGCGGACGTCGTCGACGCCGTCCGCGGGACGCTGGCGGCCCTCGGGGCGCGCACCGGACGACTCGTCGGCTGCGCCGTTCGCGCCAACGTTCTTGCGAGCACGGAGGCGGCGTACCGCGAAACGATCCTCCGCCAGTTCGACTACGTGACGGCCGAGTACGAATTCATGTGGGGTAACCTGGAACCGATTCGTGGGAACTACCAGTTCGGCCCCGTCGACACGATCGTCGACTTCGCCGATCAGAACGGACTACGGCTCAAAGGCGCGCCGCTCGTCTGGCACCTCATCCTGCCGCCCTGGGTGAATGATGCGATGACGGCGGCGGAGCTTCAGGACGCGGTCGACGAGCGTATCGACACGTTGATCGGGAAGTACGCCGGGAAGGTCGCGGTGTGGGACGTCGTCAACGAGGCGACGACGGACGGCGGCGGAGCCTACCGCGACTCGATCTTTCTCGAGAAGCTCGGCCCTGACTACATCCGTGATGCTTTCGTCCGTGCGCGACAGGCCGATCCGAACGCGCTGCTCTTCTACAACGATTTTCTCGCTGACGGCGTCAATCCGAAGTCGGATTTCATTTATCAGATGGTCGTCGACCTGCTCGCGCAGGGCACACCGATCGACGGCGTCAGTTTTCAGATGCACGTCGGCGGCATTTTCGGGAACCCACCGGCGCAGAGCAGCGTCATCGCCAACCTGCAGCGCTTTGCCGACCTGGGCCTCCTCGTCCACATCAGCGAGATGGACGTGGAGACCAACGGCTCTCTTCCCCCGTCGAGCGGCCAACTCGCCCTGCAGCGTCAAGTCTACCACGACATGGTCGGCGCGTGCCTCGCCGTCGCACGCTGCGACTCGGTCACGTTCTGGGGTTTCACCGACAAGTACACGTGGGTCAACGACTACCTCGGGATCCGCGATCAGCCGCTGCCGTTCGATTACGGGTATCGGCAGAAGCCCGCGTTTTTCGGCGTGCGCGACGCGCTCGCCGGCTTCTGAACCCGAGCCCGCATCGACGTACCTATCCGCCGATCGACGGCGCCGGCTACGGCGTCGCGGCCGCGAAATAAAAGCCCTTGTCGTGGCAGGTGAGGCAGAGCTGGCTCTTCTCGTCGCTGCGCCAGAGCAGCTGCTCGCCGGTGTTGCCCATGTTGTGCATGGAGTGGCAGGTGCCGCACTCCATTTGCGTGTTGCCGGGGCCGAGCAGGTGCTCCCGCACCGTCCCGGCGGCGCCCAGTGTGGCGCTGTCCGCGGGGCGAATCTCACGGTCGCTCACCTGCACCGCGTCGTAGTTGAATCCAATCGGGTGATGGTTGCCGAGGTAGTTGCCGCTGCCGATCAGGTACGGTCCGGTGATGCGCGCGCCGCCGCCGTTGTCCGCGAGCTGCGCGACGTTGCCGTAGGTGTTCACGGCGACGCTGCCGTCGTGGCAGCTGAGACAGAGTAGCGAGCTGCTGCCGGGAGCCATGCCCGCGGCGATCGCCTGCGACGCGTGCGGCCCGCGCGTCGGTGCGCCGGAGCCGTTCTGATACATCGTGAACGCCGCGGAGCCTGCCGTGGGCTCGTGGTTCCAGAGCGGCAGATAGTCGAACGCGTCGCGCGCTTGCGACCCACGGCGCGTCGTCGCGCCGCCGTTGGCGACGCTCAGCTCCGCCGTCGTGTGCGGGGCGTGACAGAAGACGCAGACCCGCTGCTGCCCGTCGGTTGGCGCGCCGACGAAATTCATCCCGTTGTGCGCGGTGCTGAGGTCGTGCACGGTGCCGTTGATGCCGGTGCCGGGCTGATACGCGCCGTTGAAGGCAGCCGCGCTCGGCGCGAACGACAGCGACAACCCGAGTACGACCAGCGCACATCGATCTCGAAGGCTCGCAGTCGTGGTGACGGCGTGCGGCCGCCGCATCGATGATCCCATCCCCGCCACTCATCCTCCGCGCGCCGAAATTTATACCGTGCGCGAATCGAGCGCGGGAATCACCGATTTTCATGATCGACATCATCGACGTCTACCGACTGGTCGGACGTCGACGCCGACGCCGCGTCGTGACGTCGAGAGTGTCAGCGTACTGACACGGGTTCCGTCGACGTAGCGGCTCGTGATTGCGCCGTCGATACCGTTGATGACATCAGCGGCGCGAGCGCGGCACGGTCGAAGTACACCTCGTTGCGCGCGAGGCGGTCGCCCGCGAGCACTACGAGATCCATCCCGTCGACCTCGACGGTCACGCCGCCGCCGATCGGGGTCAGCGTCGCGCGCCACAGGGCGGCGGTGCCGCTCGTCTCCGCGAGCGGAAAGATCTCGCGCGTCGACCAGTGCATCCGCCATGACGCGAATAGCTTCGTCAGGTACCGGCGAAACGCGTCCGCGCCACGCACCTCGCCGCGTGTCCACGGGTCGCGGTAGACGAGATCCGGCGTGTAGCAGGCGACCACGCGCTCCACGTCGTGCGCGTTCCACGCCTCCAAGACGTGTCTTGCGATGTCCTCGTGCTTGGTCGTCATCGGACGCACCTCCTTCGATATGCGGAAATTACCACCGGTAACATCACGTTGCAAGACGTGCTGGCGAATCGCTGCGCGTCGCGCCGTTTTACGAACGCGGCGGCGAGCGCCGCCCCGGTTCGCCGCCGGCGAGACGGCGTCCGAACATCCCCACGAGCATAGGCGTCAGCATGCCGTCGAAGGCACGCGCGGCCTCGCGCGCCGTCCGGTACGCCTGTTTGTCGTGCGCGAGCGTGCTGAAGCCGTGCACAAACGTCCACAGCGCGAGCCCGAGCTCGCGCGCGGAGCGCTGCCGGGTCGCGTGCGCAGGCGCGAGCGTGTCGATCGTGTCGGCGATCATCCCGAGGCTCTGCTCCACCGCCGCTTCGAGTTCTGGAAACTCGCCGCGGCGGCTGAGGCGGGGCCCGAACATCACCGCCGTGAGCGCCGGCTCGTCCCAGCAGAATCGCAAATACCCGGCGAGCATTGCCCGCAGTCTGGGGACGAGCGCCACGCGCGTCTTGCCGCACGCTCGCTCGAGCCGGCGGCGGAGCTCACGAAACCCATGCTCGGCGACCGCCGCCAGCAACGCGCGACGATCGGTGTAGTGGCGATACACCGCGACGTGCGTCACGCCGATCCGGCGTGCAGCCTCGCGGAGCGTGAAGCCGTCGGGTCCGCGCTCGGCGATCAGCTCCTTGGCGACCGCAACGAGCGCCGCGGGTAGATTACCGTGGTGGTATCCGCCGTGGCGTGGCGCGCGCGCGGGTGCGCGCCGCGGTGCGCGGCTCGGCGCCGTCCGTCGCACTTACTTCCGCATCGATCCGATCAATACGTCGGCGACCTCTGGGCGGCTGAACTCCATCGGCGGGCGCTCGCCGGCGGCGAGCTTCTCGCGGACTTTCGTGCCGGAGAGCGTGATGTGCTCGCTCGGCGGATGCGGGCACGTCTTCGCCGACGCCATGCTGTCGCAGATTTTGCAGAAGAACGTGTGGTCGAAGAAGAGCGGCGTGATCGTCATCTCCTCGGCGGTGAAGTTGTCGAAGATGTAGTGCGCGTCGTAGGTGCCGTAGTACGAGCCGACGCCGGCATGATCGCGGCCGACGATGAAGTGCGTGCAGCCGTAGTTCTTGCGAATGATGGCGTGGAAGATCGCCTCACGCGGACCGGCGTAACGCATGTTCGCCGGCAGCACCGACAGCACGGTGCGGTCCTTCGGATAATATTTCGCGAGCAAGACCTTGTAGCACTCCATGCGGACGTCGGCGGGGATGTCGTCGCCCTTCGTCTCGCCGACGAGCGGGTGCAGCAAGAGCCCGTCGACGATCTCCAGCGCGCACTTTTGAATGTACTCGTGCGCGCGGTGGACGGGATTGCGAGTCTGGAACGCGACGATGCGCTTCCAGCCGCGCTCGATGAAAAGCGCACGCGTCTCGAGCGGATCGAGCCGGTGATCGGCGAACGGGATCTCCTTCGGCCGATCGAGGAGCGTGATCTTGCCGCCGAGATAGATGTCACCTTGATCGTACACGACGCGCACGCCCGGATGCGCGGCTTCGGTCGTGCCGTACACCTCCGCCGCCTCGCGCTCCTTGTCGTAGGAGAACTTCTCGGCGAGATGCAGGATGCCGAGCGGCCGATCGCCCTCCTCCATCAGCACGATGTCGTCGCCGGCGTGGAGGTCGCGCTCCTTCTCTTTGGTCGTGGAGAGCGTCACCGGAATCGTCCATGGCAGGCCGTTCGCCAGGCGCATGCGCTCGCGGGTGCCGCGGTAGTCGGCCTCGCCCATGAAGCCTTCGAGCGGGCTGAACGAGCCGACGCCGATCATCTCGAGGTCCGAGATCTCGCGGCGGGTGAGATCGATGCGCTTCAACGTCTTGATCTCGCGCATCCACTCCTGGCGCTCCTTGTCGGTCGCCCAGCGGTTCACCAGCGTCCCGCCGTGCGGCAGGATGGTTGCGCCGCTCACGAGCGGGCTCCGGAAGCGGCGCGTGCCGGCGCACAACCGGGGCGCGACGGTGTCGATGAAGTCGTCGGCAGCATGTGAGCGAAGCCTCTCGTCATGGAATTGGACCTCCTCGGGGAATGTCGCGGCGTGAAGCGGTGTCGCACCTAATCAGATCCCGGCGAGTTTCGCCAGGTCGCGTTGGTGCGCGTCGGCCGGCAATGGTACATGCAGCGCCTGGTGAGCGCCGGTCTCTTCCTCGCCGTGATCGCCGCGGCACTCTGGGGCTTCGCGCCGGTCGCGACCAAGGG
>JBGPOW010000174.1:0-9549 GCA_041488235.1 Binatia bacterium | reverse complement strand
GGTCCTCGACGCCGGGATGCCGGCGGCGATCTGGGAGCCATTCGAGCGCCGCTTCGGTGTGCGCGTGTTCGAGTGGTACGGCGCCGTCGAGGGTGGCCTCGCGTTCAAGCCGATCGACGTCGGCCCGATCGGCAGCTTCGGCAAGCCCGTGCCCGGTCTCGACATGCGCATCGTCGACGAGGCCGGGCGCGAGTGCCCGCCCGGCGTCGTCGGCGAGCTGGTCTCGCGTCCCGCGACCGGCGAGTCGGCGAGCGTCGAGTATTTCGAGAACCCGACCGCGTCGGCGAAGAAGACCGCGGGCGGGTGGCTCCGCAGCGGCGACATGGGCCATCGCGACGCCGACGGTTGGCTCTTCTTCGACTACCGCAAGGGCGGCGGCATTCGCCACAACGGCGACTTCGTGAACGCCGGCTTCGTGGAGAAGGTGATCGCCGAGCATCCGGCGGTCTCTGACGTCTTCGTGTACGGCATTCCGGCCGCGTCGGGCGCGCCGGGCGAGCAAGACGTGGTGGCGGCGATCGTGCCCGCGACGCTGACGTTCTCCGCCGGCGACGTCTTCGCTGCGTGCCGGCGCAGTCTCGAGCCGAACTTCGTCCCGACCTACATCCAGGTCGTCGAGGAGATCCCGAAGACCGCGTCGGAGAAACCGCAAGAGCGGTTTCTCCTCGAGCGCTTCGATCCGCGCGCGCCGACCGTCTTCACCGAACGGCGCGCGGCGTGACGCGCGCCTCTTTCCCGCCGATCCGCTCAAGACGGGCATACTGTCGACCTACTGTAGAAGAAGCCTTTCCTGCTTCCTGCGATCCCACCTCCGCGCAACCAACTTCATTGGCTCTTCCGGCGGGTCGTCCGTCCGTAGTCCTTCGTCGTCCACGCCCAGCGCACGAATTGCAGCAGTGGTCGTTCGACAAGCGCCCACCACGCTACACCAGCGCACAACACAAGCAGCACTACGCCAGTACGTTGCGCATCCAGTCCGCCCCGTATGCTCACTACCGGGTGATTCCACATAGGGCTCGTTACCAGCCAATTCACCATGTACCAATGTATCAAGTAGATGGAGTACGACGCTTCTCCTGCAATCATGAGTAGGCGTGGATACTGCCGTGCTCGTTGGAGTTCGTAACTCACGCCTGCGATAATCAGAAGCAAGTACGGTATGGAGATATCGACGCACGACGGCTCACCACGCGCCCTACATATATCCTCTCTGATACCTGCGAGGAGCACGAGCGCGACGGAGAGCCACAACCCTATTGCCGACCCCCGAGGCCGTACGGCGCGAACCACGACCGCTCCCAGGGCACCAAGATACCATTCCAGTATATATGGCGACAGCCACATTGACGTCGAGATCCTCGCCCATCCGTGCACTTGGGAGAAGACGAGAGCGCACCAGGCGCACGCGATGATGCTAAACGGACCGCGACCAATGATGAAGAGGAGACTGAACCCGAGGTACAGCATCACTTCAAACGGCAAGCTCCATGCGGTGCGGACCAACCAAGGACCGCGGCCATACAAGGACAAACTACGAATCAGCGCCGCAGGGTCGGCGAGCGGCTGTGCTCCGACATACCACGCCGTGGCGGCGAACACCGCCCAATACGCCGGGTAGATCCGTATGATACGCGCCTTGACGTACGGCCAGAAGCGTCGCAGCGTTGCGTCGTCTCCGTATCCCCACACCATCACGAACCCGCTCAGCACGAAGAAGAAATCGACTCCAGTATGGCCGAAGTCGAACACGCCATTGTCTCCAGTGAGAGTCGGCGTCCATACCGGGAGCGCAAGGAAATATGGGTGCTTGCCGCCGTGCCATGTAAAATGGAACAAGACGACTAATGTCGCTGCGATGCCTCGGTACAGCGTAAGAATGTCGAGGCGCTTTGACGTCACCGTTCATCGTGTCGCGCGAGCAAGGCGCGCGCCTTCGTCATGGCGTCGGAGCGACACGACCGCGTCAAAGCAGACGGTGCCATGTTTGGATCGTAGGAAGTCCGAACGGTCTGTTTGGTTGACAGAATGCCCCTTCCTGGACATCCGACCTCTCTACTCCGATGCGCGAACGCGGATAAAGGCCCGCTGCGCCGGTCGCTCGGGGCGCAGACGGGCGCGAATCGTGTCGGTCGCGAAGCGGGGCGATGAGTAGCGCCCGCGATCGATGGCCGTCAAGGCGCACTGCGGTCGTCCGTCGCATTGCGGCCGGCGGCCGCGCGCGATGATGGGAGCGGGCAGCTCGTTCGCGCTCAGCGACGGCGGCGGTCGGTCAGGAGTAGCAACCCGGCGATGACGATCGCGACGGCGCCCTGCGCCGCACCGGGGTCGATCTCGGGAGTGTCGTGCACGTCCTGCGCGCTCCGCTGATGGAGCGAGCCGTTCCCGTCGAAGAGTCCCATCGCGAACCCTGGAGCGGACGGAACCGCGAGGAAGAGCGCGCATGCGAGGGCCACTCGCGCAACGAATCCTGTCATGGATTCATCTTGCCGAACTACGCGTGCGCATACTAGGCGCAATTGTAGGGAAATGTGACGTGCGTCGTATCAGGTGATGACAAGCGTCACGAGAATGCCGCGGCACCTCGCGTCGCGACCGTGGCGTCTCGACCTCATCGCGCCCGCGACGACACTTGTCGTCGCCGACGCCCGATCAGACGCGCTCCACCTGCACGCGCGTGTCGCGATCGACCTGGTTCGGCTCCCAGTGGGCGTACGCCCAGTGCAGTTGTCCGTAGTCGCCGACGAGGCCGGTCGGCTTGAGCGGACTCGGGATGATCGCGTGATCGCTCCGGCCGCCGCGGAACTGGTACGGCTCCCAGCCGTGGTACACGAAGACCATCCCCGGACGGACGTAGCGCGCGAGCTTGGCGCGCAGCACGCAGTCGCCGAGGTCGTTCCGCACGCGCACGAGGTCGTGATCGTCGATGCCGCGGTCGGCGGCGTCGCGGTCGTTGATGTAGACGACCGGCTCGCCGCGCTGGAGGCGCAGGAGCGGCCGCTGGTCGCGCCACGTCGAGTGGATGCTCCAGCGCGTGTGGCCGCCGCTCAAGACGAGCGGATAGTCGCCGCCCGCCTGCGGCGGCGCCTTGTGCGTCGGCAACGCCTCGCCGCACTCGAGGAACCACGGATGGTCGACGTAGAACTGCTGGCGTCCCGTGAGCGTCGGCCAGCGCTGCTTCTTCTGCACGAACCATTGATGCGGGACGAGCGGCTCGGTCTCGACGTAGTCGCTGTAGAAGCCGGCGGCGCCACCCGGCGGTCCGACGCCGCGGAAACGGACGGCGCCTTTGTCGCGGAGATCGTCGAGCGTCACCTTCTTCGTCGCCGACGAGTACTCGAGGACGAACTGTAAAGCCTTCTCCTCGTCGGCGGGGCCGAAGCGACCGCGGTCGCTGAACGCCTCGCCGAGACGGGCGGCGTCGCGCTCGACGTCGGCGATGTCTTGGTACGGCTTCAAGCCGCGCTGCTTCGCCTCGCGCTCCACCGCCTCGGCGAGAAGCCCGAAGATCTCCCACTCCGGCTTCGCCTCGCCGAGCGGCACTGCGGCGCGGTCGCCGAGGTGCACGTAGGGGACGAACGACGCGAGGTACTTGAGATCGATCTTTTCGTACCAGTACGCCGCGGGCAGGATGACGTCGGCGTAGCGGCCGGTCTCGTTCATGCGGAAGTTCACGTCGACGTGTAGCTTCACCTTCGGCCACAGGGTCTCGCGCAGGCGGACGTTGTTGCGCGAGTGGCGCAGGACGTTGCCGAAGACGGACAGGATGACGCGCGGCGCACGGCCGGGCTCCGGCAACATCGGGAACCACTTCTTCTGCAGCGCCTCCTGCAGATAGTCCTTCACCGGACGCGGGCTCGTGGCGTCGCCGTAGCGTGGATCGCCGGCGGCAGCCAGCAAGCCGCCGTGCACCTGATGAAAGAGGTTCCCGGGAACGAAGTAGCGCGAGAAGAAGCGCTCGGTCTCCTCCGGGTTCATGTAGTTCTTCGCCGCGAAGGTCGCGAGGTCGACGAGGCCGAGCCGCTCCTGGATCGCGAGGAGCGCAAACCCTTCGGGCGCGAAGAAGCCGCCGGCGCGCCAGCCGCCACCCGGCCGGCCGAAGTTGCCGGTCAGTGACGCGAGCAGGATCTGCGCCCGTTGGATGAGATCCGCGTGCAGGAACTTGCACTGCCCCCACGACGACAGGATGAGCGCGCTCGGCGCCTTCGCGAGCCCGCGCGCGAACGTGCGAATCGTGTCGGCGGAGACGCCGGTGATCGCCGACGCCTGCTCCGGCCGGTAGCTCTTGTCGAGCTCCTCGCGCAGGAGCGCGAAGACCGTCCGCACCGGCACCGCCTTGCCGCCGATCGTCATCGATCCGCTGAAGTCGAGCGCAGGGCTCACGTCCTTCGCGTCGAGGCTCTCGAGCTTGCCGCTGCCCGGCGCGGGCACCGCCGCGCCGCGCTTCGCGTCCCAGACGTAGAACGCGCTGTCCGAGCCGCCTTTGCGGAGATCCGACTCGCGTACGAAGCGCCGGGTGTCGGCGCGCACGAGGAGCGGCAAATCGGTCTGCTCGGCGACGAACGCCGCGTCGTAGAGCTTCTCCTCGACGATCACCTGCGCCGCGCCGAGGGCGAGCGCGGCATCCGTTCCCGGCCGCGGGTTCAGCCAGAGATCGGCGTGGATCGTGCTGTTGTTCATGTCGGGGCAGATCGCCACGACCTTGGCGCCGCGATAGCGCGCCTCCCAGAGAAAATGCGCGTCCGGGATGCGCGTCGCCGAGGGGTTGAACGCCCAGAGCACGAGATACGACGACCGCCACCAGTCGTCGGACGAGCCGCAGGGGTGGCCGTTCCCGAGCGTGATCGTCGCGCCGACGGAGAGGTCGCCGATCTGCGCCATCGAGTCGGTCGCCGGCGCGCCGAGCAGGCGGAAGAAGCGCATCGGCGCGGCGCTGTTCGGCCCGGCGCCGATGTTCGGGCCCATCTCGGCGAGAATCGACGACGGACCCTCCTCTGCGAGCGCGTCGACCATCGCCGTCGCGACGGTCGCGAGCGCGTCGTCCCACGAGATGCGCTCCCAACGCCCTTCGCCGCGCGCGCCGACGCGTTTGAGCGGGTAGCGGATGCGCGACGGCGAATACATCAGCGTCGATGCGCAGGCGCCCTTCTGGCAGCCGCGCGGATTGAAGTCGGGCAACCCGGCTTTCGTGGCCTCGTACGGCGACTTCTGCTCCTCGCGCCATACCATCCCGTCCTTCACGTAGAGACCCCAGGCGCAGCCCGACACGCAGTTCGTCATCGTGTGCGTGCCGCGTGCGACCCGGTCCCACGTCCACTTCTCTCGATACAGGTCCTCCCACGTGCGGTAGTCGGCGACCTTCGGCAGCGGCGTCACCGTCGGCTGCGGGCCGCTCGCCGCGTGCTCGGACGCCGCGTCGTGCGAGCGCCCGCACGCCAGCGCGAGGTTGGCGAGACCGAGCGCGAGGACGCTCGTCCCCGTCGCCCGCAGGAAGTCGCGCCGCGTCCAGGGACGCGGCGCGCGGTCATCCATGATCGCGTCGTTCCGTTTCATCGGGTCGTCCCGCTATGCGCGTTCGACCTCGACCGTCGTGCCACGCGGCGCGTGGCTCGGCGCCGCGAAGAACATCCGGTACCGCAGGTGGCCGTAGCCGCCGGCGACGTGCAGCGGCTTCCACGGCGACGGCACCGCTTCTTGGCTCTGGATCCAGTCGCGGAACTGGAAGTTCTCCCACGCGTGGTAGACGATCACCTGCCCCGGTTGGACGCCGGCCGCCGGCTTCACCCGGATCGTGAAGCTGCCGATGTCGTTGAAGACGCGCACGTAGTCGTGGTCGGTGAGACCGCGGCGCTCGGCGTCGGCGCGGCACATGTACATGACGGGCTCGCCGCGCTGCAGGCGCAGCAGGTGCCGCTGGTCGCGCCAGATCGCGTGGATCGACCAGCGCGTGTGGCCGCCCGTCAAACGCAGCGGATAGTTGCCGCCGGCGCGCGGCGGCTCCTTGTGGACCGGCAGCGCCTCGCCCGCCGCCACGTACCACGGATGATCGATCAAGAACTGCTGGCGGCCGGTGAGCGTCGGCCACGGCTGCTTCCCCTCGGTGAACCACTTTTGCGGATAGAGCGTCTCGCCGGGCGTGAGCTCGCTGCAGATGTTGTTGTGCGGCCCGTAGTGGCCGATCGCCTGCACGGGGATCATGCCGTCGCGCTGCGCGTCCTTCCAGGTGAAGCCCTTCGTGACCGACGACTTCTGGATCATCCGATCCATCGTCGCCGCCTCGTCGCGCTCGTCGAGCTCGCCGCCCATCGACCAGTCGTCGTAGAAGCGCGCGTAGTCGCGGGTGACGCCGTGCGCGTCGGTGATCGGCTGCGCGCCGCGCGCCTGTGCCCGCGCCTGGACCACGCGCGCGAGGAGGCCGAAGATCTCCCACTCCGACTTCGCCTCGTCGACGGGCGCGACGGCGCGATCGCCGAAGATCACGTACGGCACGAGGCTCTGCGGATACTTGAGGCCGATCTTCTCGTAGTAGCCCGCCGCCGGCAGCAGCACGTCGGACTCGAGGCCGGTCGAGGACATCTTGACGTTGACGTTGACGATGAGCTCGAGCTTCGGCCACAGCTCGCGGCGCACGATCTGCGGCGCCGGCCAGCGCCGCAGCGGGTTCATGCCGGTGTAGAAGTAGACACGCGGCGGCCGCTCGGCCGGTGGCGACACACGCAGCCAGCCCTCTTTCGTCGCCTCGCGCACGTAGTCGGAGACCTTGCGCGGCAGCGCCGGATCGTTGAAGTCGGGACGGTCCGCGACCTCCTTCAAGCCGCCGTGGACGTAGAGGAACGGCAACGTCGCCGTGAACGGCCGCTCGCGCGTCACCTGGTCGAGGATGCCCTCGACGTCGCGCGCCGTCGGCGGCACCAGCGCCGCCGCCCAGCGTTTCCATGTCGCGATGTGGAAGTCGGACGTGAGGCGATTCATCTCGTCGACGCTGTACCAGGCGCCGACGCGCATGCCGCCGCCGCGCCGCCCCTGGTTGCCGGTGAGCGCCATGAGGAGGCACATCGTCCGTTGCATGAGGTCGGAGTGGTAGTGCTTGCACGAGCCCCACGACGCGAAGATCATCGCCGCCTTCGCCGCCGCCATGTCGCGCGCGACGCGGCGGATGACCTCGGGCTTCACGCCCGTGATCGCGGCTGCCCGCTCGGGTGTGTACGTCTCGAGGTGATCGCGCATGACGGCGAGGAGCGGCCGCGCGCCGACCGTGCGGCCGTCGGCTAGGGTCACGGTGAAGCGGCCGGCGAGCGCCGGGCGCGTCGCACCGAGGTCGAGGCTCTGCGTCTTGTGGCCCTGGCTGCCGGGGACGATCGCCGGCGTGTCCTTGACCTCGTCCCAGAAGAAGAACACGTCCTCGCGCTCGCCGGCGGTGACGTCGCTCGCGCGCAGGTAGCGGCCCGTATCTTCCCGCACCAAGAACGGCAGGTCGGTCTGCTCGCGCACGTAGTCCGCCTTGAAGAGATTCTCGGCGACGATCACCTGCGCCATCGCCAGGCCGAGCGCGGCGTCGGTGCCCATCCGCGGGTTCAACCAGAGATCGGCGTGGACCGAGCTCGCGTTGTAGTCGGGCGCGATCGATACCACGGTCGCGCCGCGGTAGCGCGCCTCCCACATGAAGTGGACGTCGGGGATGCGCGTGTACACCGGGTTCGCGATCCAGACCAGGATGTAGTCGGAATGGAACCAGTCGTCCGACGTGCCGTCGGCGTTGAAGTGGCCCCACGTCTGGATGGCGCCCATCGGCAGATCGCCGACGCCGGCCCAGGAGTCCATCACCGTCGCGCCGAACAGCGTGAAGAAGCGCAGCTCGGCGGCGGTGCCGGTGCCGAAGTCGATGTTCGTCGTCCCGTGGTCGTAGACGACGCAGTCGGGACCGTCCTTGAGCGCGACGTCGAGAAGCTTGTCGGCGACCTGCTCGAGCGCCGCATCCCATTCGAGACGCTGCCACTTCCCCGAGCCGCGCTCGCCGGCGCGCCGCATCGGGTACTTGAGGCGCGACGGCTCGTACATCAGCTGGCTGTAGCAGCCGCCCTTCTGGCAGCCGCGCGGGTTCATGTCGGGAACGCCCTTCGAAGGCTTGTAGATCGCGTTCTGCTCCTCGCGCCACACCATCCCGTCCTTGACGAAGAGGTTCCACGAGCAGCCGGCGATGCAGTTGGTGCGGATGTGCGTGCCCTTGACGACGCGATCCCACGTCCAGCGCTCGCGGTAGAGATCCTCCCACGTGCGGTACTGCGGGAGCGCCGCCAGGGCCGGCGTCGCCGCCGGGCTGGTACTCGTGGACGTCGGCGCGCCGACGTCGGAGCGGCACGCCATCTCGAGACGCGAAAGGCCGAGCGTCAGCGCAGCGGCGCCGACGTTACGCAGGAACGTGCGTCGCGTGAGCTCCATCGGGGACCTCTCCCGCGGGCGTTAACGACCCGGCCCGCGATGTCCGAGCGTGGACATTAGTGGACTAGCCCTCGCCCACGATGCTCGCGGCGTAGGCGCGGTCGGCCGCGAAGAACGCCTCGGCGAACTGCACCAGCGCCGGGAAGAACGCACAGGTCGTCTGCTTCGCGAGGCGCGCGCGCAGCTTCGGCACCCAGCGACAGAGGTGGCGCGCGAGGAAATCGCGCTCCGCCCGCAGCAGCGAGGCCGGGTCGACGCCCTGCTCGTGAGCCTCGGCCTCACGGAACGTCAGGTAGTGGAGGAACTCGAGCTCGGTCGTGACGTGGTCGGGCAGCTCGTGCAGCGTCGGCGCAAGCCTGAGCGCGAAGAAGTTGTAGAAGCGGACGGCGTCCTCCATCACCTTCATACGGTCGCCGCCGTAGACGCCGCCGTAGAGCGGACACGGCGGCCCCGCGGCGCCGACGTCGAAGAGGCGGATGTACTCCGACTCGAGCTCCACCTGGGCGTCCGGTGCGGTGGCGAGGCCGAGCGTCGCCGCGCCGCCGAGTCCGTGCGGCAGCGCCGTCACGACGTCGGTGATCGCGCGCGCGACGCTGCCGTCGCGGATCGCGGCGTGTAGTTCCTCGTCGGGGAAGCCGAACGCGATCGCGAGGACGGCGTAGAGACGCGAGCGCAGCGCGGCGACGCGCCCCGGCTCGGTGGCGAGAGCGGCGAGCTCCATGGTCATGCCTTCCGTGGCTCGAGCTCCGCGGGATCCTTGGTGAACGGCCCGAAGAGGCTCTTCCATTCGTACGCGATGAGCGTGTCGAGGATCTCCGACTTGCCGCCCGCCTTCGTCTTCGCCATCTCGCCCTTGAGCGTCGCGAGCGCCTGCTCGACCGGCTCGCCGAAGAGATACTTGAGATACTCCAGGGGAATGCGCGGCTTCGACTCGTCGACGTTGCCGTCGGCATCGAAGCGCGGCGGCGAGATCGGCGGCACGTAGTAGACGTTCGGCTGCGTGCCGTACTCGGCGTGCAGCGGCAACGCCACCTTCCACTGCTTCACGAGCTTGTAGATCGGCCCGCTCTCGTCGTCGAGGAAGCCGACGAAGCGCAGCCGCCCGGGACACTG
>JBGPOW010000173.1:0-9612 GCA_041488235.1 Binatia bacterium | reverse complement strand
GGCCGAACACCGAGCGGTGGCCCGTTCGAACCAGCCAGTACCGAAGCGGCCGCGCCAATTGACAGCGGCGGGATGACGGGTGTACCTGCTAGTTGAGAATGATATTCACTTTCATTAGCTGCGGCCGGTGGTACGGTGCGCTCCTCGGGGGATTGCTGGTGATGCTCGGGGGGTGCACGCGCGCGGGGGGCGTGCCGGGCGAGGGCGCTTCGGCGCCGAGCGCGACGCCGGGGGCGGCGGCGGGGGCGGCGGATGTGATCGGGGCGTTGAAGCTCGTGCGGCAGGAATATGCCAATGCCGTTGCGCCGGCGGGCGGGGCGGTCGTCGACGCGACGGAGTACGCGGAGACGGAGCTTTTCGCGGAGCAGGCGGAGAGCAAGTTCGCGGCGCTCGTCGTAGCAAAAGGCGCCGGGGACGAGACGCGCAGTGGCGCGATTCGCGACGGCATCGGGCGCACGCGCGCGGCGATCGCGCGCCAGGCGCCGCCGGCGGAGCTCGCGAGCGAGACGACACGGACCCTCGCGCTCGTGCAGGACCTCCTCGCGGGGGCCGTTCCGGAAGAGATCCGCGGCGCGGTCGTGGCGACTACGCGCGCCGACGAGGCGGTTGCGGCGGAGGAGATCGCGGGCGAGTACCGGGTGGGCGTCACGACCGGTGCGGCGCGTCCCATCTTCACGCGCCGCGACGGCGCCCTCGTCGCCGTTCCCGCCGTGCCGGGCGGCGTGTACCTCGGCGTCCTCTTGCGCGAGCGCCGCACGAAGCGCCTCCTTCCCGCGGCACGGGTCACGGCGACGCTCGAGCGCGGCGGCCGCGCAACCGACGTCGTGCTCGCGGAGCTCTGGGGAGACTTCCATCAATACGGCGCCAACGTCGCGCTGCCCGACGACGGGCCGGTGACGATCACGGTGCGGGCGTCGCCGCCGGCGTATGCGCGGCACGGCGACATGCTGACGCACTTCGTGAGCCCGGTCACGGTGACCCTGACGGCGCGCGTGCAGCAGGGCGGTCTGCGCTTCGACGCGCATCCGGTGCAGGCGGTCGACGCCGACTACGCGGTCGGCGACGACGTCCTGCAGGCGCGCACCGAGGCCGGGACGCTCTACGACGCCGGGCCGTATCGCGTCGGTCTCATCATCGAGGGGCCGGAGCCGATCTGGATCTGGCGCGACGGCGCGCCGGTCTTGTCGCCCGTCGCGGCCGACGCGACCAATCACGTCGAGGTGGCGCTCCTCGATCGTGAGAGTGGGCAGCTCGTGCCCGATGCCGCGATCACGCTCACGTTTCTCTCCGGATCGCAGACCGTGGGCAGTGCGACGCTCCACCCGCTGCTGTCGATTTTTTCGCACTACGGCGCGACGCTCGCGCTGCCGGCAGGGGTGACGCGCGTTCGGATTCACGTCGATCCGCCGGCGCTCGGTGCCGTCGATCGGCCGCGCCTCGAGCAAGCGGCGGACGTCGAGGTGCCGTTGCCGGCGCTGCGCGGGGCGCACGCGTGAAGACGCGCGCGCGTGTCGTTCTCGGTGCCGCCCTCGTGGTGGGCGTGTTCGCGTTCCTCGGCGTCGCGACGGCGACCGATACCGACTTCGCCGCGCAGATTCGCGACGCCGCGGCACGCTACCCGGACGCGGCGGCGCGGCTCGCGGTCGGCGACGCGTTCTTGCGCTTCGAGAGCTCGCCGCTCGACACCCAGCTGAAAGCGGCCGATCCGGCGCGCTACCGCGACCTCGAGGTACGGTGGCTCGCGCTCGCGGCGGCGATGAAGAGCGGCGCCGCGCCCGCCGACGTGCATGAGCAAGCGGCCGCGCTCGCCGAGATCCTCGACGGGGTCGCGCGAGCACCCGTCGCGGCGAGTGCGTCGAGTCTCCTCGTCGACGCCCTGCTCATCATCGTGCGTGAAGGGTTCGAGGCCCTCCTCATCTTGACCGCGCTCGCGGCCTATCTGACGAAAGTCGGACAGGGCGAGAAGCGTATGCTGCTCTACGTCGGCGGCGGCGCCGCGGTGCTGGCGAGCATCGCGCTCGCCGCGGTCGCGGATCGCGTCGTACCGATCGGTGGCGCCGCGCGCGAGGCGCTCGAGGGCGTGACGATGTTGCTCGCGGTCGTGGTGCTCTTCACGGCGTCCTACTGGCTGATCTCGAAGTCGGAGGCGCAGCGCTGGCAGGCGTTCGTACGCTCACGTCTCGAGGGTGCGCTCGGCACCGGGCAGGCGCGCAGCCTGGTCGTGTTGGCGTTCCTCGTGGTGTTTCGCGAAGGTTTCGAGACCGTCCTCTTCTACGAGGCGCTCCTCGGTCGCGCCGCCGGCGACTCTCTGGCGCTCTCCGCCGTCGGCTCCGGCCTGGCGCTCGGCGTCGTGTGCCTGATTGCGATCGGCGTCGCGCTCTTCCACTACGGGGTGCGGATTCCCATCCGTCCGTTCTTCGCGGTGACCGGCACGCTCCTCTACGTGCTCGCGTTCAAGTTCGCGGGCGCCGGCGTGCGCGAGCTGCAGGAGGCCGGTCTCGTCTCGGTGACGCCGGTCGCAATCCCCGACCCGGCGGTGCTGCGCGACTGGCTCGCGGTGTATCCGTTCCTCGAGCCGCTCGTCGCGCAAGGCGCGCTCCTCGCCGCACTGCTCGGCGGCGTCGGCTACACGCTGCGCGCCCGCGGCGCGGCGCGTCTCGCACGCGCGCAGGCGGCACGCTCGTGACGCGGATGCACGCGCTCGTGGTCGCGCTCGCCGCCGGTATTGCTGTCGCGACGGCGCTCTGGGCGTACGTCGCGCGCGGCGCCCGCCGGGAGGATCTGCCGCCGGCGTTCGCGGCGCGGATGAATCCGCGCGCCCGCGATCCCGTGGCGGCGGTCGAAGGCGCGGCGATCTTTCAGAGCAACTGCGCGAGCTGTCACGGTGAGCGCGCCGACGGCCACGGCGTCGCCGCCGTCGGCCTGACGCCGCCGCCGGCAAATTTTCGTGGCAGCGACGTGCTGGCGCGCCACTCGGATCCGTACCTCTTCTACCGCATCAGCGAGGGCAAGCCCGGGACGGCGATGCCGTCCTTCCGCGGCGCGCTCGCCGAGAACGAGCGCTGGGCGGTGATCACGTACCTACGCTCGCTCGCGGCCGACGGCGCCGAACGTCGTTGAGCACGGCTCCCGGGGGGTACACGTCGTCGACGTTCGCGCGAGCCCGTACGTCGCTGCGCGCGACGCGTTTGCGACGCCTGGTTTGCGGGTGCGGCCTCGGCTAGTATAATCCCGTCATCTTTCGGTCCACACGGAGTACACCATGTCACGTCGGCGACGCAGTCTCACCGCAGTACTCGCACTCGTTGCGGCGCTCGCCGTCCTCTTCTCGGGCGGGCGCGGGGTCACCAAGGTCGACGCCGTCGGCAAGGACTCCTCCTACGAGAACCTGCAGACGTTCACCAACATTCTCGCGATCGTGCAGAAGAACTACGTCGACGAGGTGACGACCGATCAGCTCATCGAGGGCGCGATCAACGGCATGCTGACCTCGCTCGACCCGCACAGCGCGTACCTCACGCCGGAGCTCTACAAAGAGCTGCAAGTCGATACCAAGGGCAGCTTCGGCGGGCTCGGCATCGAGATCACGATGCGCAACAGCGTGCTCACCGTCGTGTCGCCGATCGAGGACACGCCCGCGTACAAAGCCGGCGTGAAGGCCGGCGACATGATCATCAAGATCGACGGGCAATTCACCAAGGACATGACGCTCGTCGACGCCGTGAAGAAGATGCGCGGTCCGAAGGGGAGCAAGGTCGTCCTGTCGATCAAGCGCGAAGGGGTGAACCAGATCTTCGACGTCTCGCTGACGCGCGAGGTCATCAAGATCCAGAGCGTCAAGTCGAAACCGCTCGAGAAGGGCTACGGCTATCTCCGCATCACGCAGTTCCAGGAGCGCACCGACAGCGACGTCGAGCGCGTCCTCGAGCAGTGGACGCGCGAGGCGCCGATCGAGGGCATCGTCCTCGATCTGCGGAACGATCCGGGCGGGCTCCTGACGCAAGCGGTGAAGGTCGCGGACACGTTCCTCGACTCGGGGCTGATCGTCTACACCGACGGCCGGCTGGAGAACCAAAAGCAGAAGTACTTCGCGCGCCGCCCCGGCAGCTACATGGACTTCCCGATGGTCGTGCTGGTGAACGGCGGCACCGCGAGCGCGTCGGAGATCGTCGCCGGCGCGCTGCAAGACCACAAGCGCGCAATCATTCTCGGCACGCAGACGTTCGGCAAAGGCTCGGTGCAGACGATCCTGCCGCTCGACGACAACTCGGCGCTGCGGCTCACGACCGCACGCTACTTCACGCCGAGCGGCCGCTCGATCCAGGCGACCGGCATCGTCCCCGACATCATCATGGACAACGTGCTCATGACGCGCGCCGCGGGCGGCGGCAAGACGGCGCAGCAGCTGCTCCGCGAGGAGAACCTGCCGCGCCACTTCGAGCAGAAGCAGAAGCCGCAGCCGCAGCAGAACTCGCAGCCGGGTGAGATCGACAGCCAACCGCCGCCGGCGCCATCCGAAGAGATGCCTCCGGAGGAAGGCGAGGAAGGCCTCAAGGAAGGCGAGCTCGGGAAGGACCCGCAGCTCGATCACGCGCTCGAGCTGCTGAAGAGCTGGAAGGTCTTCAAGACGCTGGTCGCAAAGCGCGACTGACGGTGCACACATGCGCCGTGAGTCGGCGCCGCGGCGGGGTGGATGGGAGCGGAACGGGGACGGCGACGGCGCCGCAAGGCGCGACGCGCGGCACGGTGGCAGACGATCGCGCTCGCGCTAGTACTCGGCGCCGCCGCCGGTTTCTTCTTTCGCCAGCGCTCGTTGCCGCTGCCGCCGCTGCGCCCGCCGCGCTTCGTCGCGCGCCAGCCGCGGCACGCGCCGCCTGACGCGCAACCGGAGACCGCAAACGCACCGTCGACGGAGCCCGCACCGGCGACCGCCGATACGTCATCGACGGAGCGCGCGCTGACGGAGCGCGCGCCACCTGAGCCACGCGCGCCCGTCGACGAGCGTGCGGCGGTCGAGAGCCTCGACGCGGCGCCGGAGAGCGCGCCTGCCGCCGTCGACACGCGGCCGCGCGTCGCGATCGTCATCGACGATCTCGGCGACAGCCTCGAGGCGGCGCGCGCCGTCCTCGATCTCGAGCCGGCGGTGACGGTGGCGGTGATTCCGTTCCGGCGGCATTCGGCGCACGTCGCCGCAGCCGCGGTGGAGCGCGGACGCGAGGTGATCCTGCATCTGCCGCTCGAGCCCGAGCGTGTGGCGGAGATGGGCGCCGCGCCCGGCTTTCTGCGCACGAGCATGTCGTCCGACGGGTTGGAGCGCCAGCTCGACGCCGATCTCGCCGCGGTGCCGTACATCGTCGGTGTGAACGGCCACATGGGCTCGCGCTTCACGCAGGACCCGGTCGCGATGGAGCGACTGCTGGGCGCACTCCGCGCCCGCGGGCTCTTCTACCTCGACAGCTTGACGACCCCGGCCTCGGTCGCGCCGGCGACGGCGGCGCGCCTGGGCGTGCCGTTCGCGCAGCGCGCGCTCTTCCTCGATCACGATCCGCGGCCCGAGGCGATCGCGCGCGCGCTCGGGGAGCTCGACGCGCTCGCGCGCGCGCACCACGGCGTGATTGCGATCGGCCACCCGCATGCGACGACGATCGCGGCGCTCGGGCCGTGGCTGGCGGGCGCCGCAGCGGCGGGCATCCACGTCGTCCCCGCGTCGGCGCTCGTCCGCTGACGGGTACTGGGTCAATTTGCTTCGCCATACTTCGTTGCTCGGTCGCTCCGCTGCTCGGCGTAGCTCCCGCTACGCCTGCGCTGCTTGCCCTCGTAGGGCTCGCTTCCCTCGCGCCTCGTCTGGCTCGCTTGCCCTCGTAGGGCAACTTGACCCAGTCCCCTCCGCAGCAAAGTGATCTGGTTGTGACCACCCACCCGCGTTGTTAGGGTCGACGGCGATGTTTCCGCGTTCGCGACCGACGCCGGCGCCGCTCACGGTGACGCAGCTGACGCAGCTCGTCCGCGACACGCTCGCGGCGGAGTTCGCCAGCGTGCTCGTCGCGGGCGAGATCTCGAATCTGCACCCGGCGGGCTCGGGACACCTCTACTTCACGTTGAAGGACGATCGCAGTCAGGTGCGCTGCGTCCTCTTCCGCAGCGCCGCGCAGGTGCTCGTCTTCACGCCCGCCGACGGTCAGCGGGTCGTCGTGCGCGGGCAGATCGGGCTCTATCCCGCGCGCGGCGACCTGCAGCTCTACGTCGATCGCCTCGAGCCGCTCGGGCGCGGCGCGCTGCAGCTCGCGTTCGAGCAGTTGAAAGAGCGACTCGCGGCGGAGGGTCTCTTCGACGAGGCGCGCAAGCGGCCGCTACCGTTCTTCCCGCGCCACGTCGGCATCGCGACCGCGCGCGGCGGCGCGGCGCTGCACGACATCCTCGTCATCCTGCGCAGCCGCTGCCCGGCGCTGCACGTCGTCGTGCGTCCCGTGCGTGTGCAAGGCGCGGGTGCCGCCGACGACATCGTTCGCGCCCTCGACGATCTGAATGCCCACCCGGCGCTCGAGGTGCTCATCGTCGGCCGCGGCGGCGGATCGCTGGAGGACCTCTGGCCGTTCAACGAGGAGCGGGTTGCGCGCGCGATCGTCGCCTCCCGTCTGCCGGTCATCGCCGCGATCGGCCACGAGGTCGACTTCACGATCGCGTGTCTCGTCGCCGACCGCCGCGCGCCGACGCCGACGGCGGCGGCGGAGATGGTGGTGCCGCGTGTCGCCGATCTCGAGGCGCGCCTCGCCCGTTGCGCCGGCGCGCTCGGCGACGCGCTCGAGCGCCGCTGCGCCGCGGAGCGACGTCGTGTCGGTGCGCTCGCCGCCCGCGTCCGCGATCCGCGACGCTACGTCCGCGATCTCGGCGCGCGTGCCGCGGGTCTCGAGGCGCGGCTCGTGCGCGCGCTGCGCGGCCGCGTCGACGGCGCGACGTGGGCGCTCGACGCGACCGCGCACCGCCTCCAACTGCACGATCCCGCGGCGCGGCTCGCGCGCGCCGCCGGCGCAGTCGAGGACGGCCGCCGCCGACTCGAGCGCGCGGTCGCGGCGGTGCTGCGCGACGGGCGCGCACGCGTCGCGCGCGGCGCCCGCTCGCTCGACGACCTGAGCCCGCTCGCCGTCCTGCAGCGCGGCTACAGCCTCACGCGCCGTCCGGACGGCAGCGTCGTCCGCGACGGCAGCACCTTGCGCGACGGCGACGACGTGGATCTCACGTTCGCGGTCGGTGGCGCGCGCGCGCGGATCACCGGCACGCCGCGCTCCGGCTCCTGACATATCGCGAGCCCGCGCAGGTCACGGGGCGTGCTTTCCCTGCGTGCGCTTTCGCGTTAAGCGAAGAGCGCATGGCGGATACGAGCGAGAAGGAGCGCGTGCGCTTCGAGGACGCGCTGCACGATCTCGAGGAGACGGTGCAGCGCCTCGAATCCGGCGAGCTCTCCCTCGAAGACGCGCTCGCCGCGTTCGAGCGCGGCGTCGGCCTCGTGCGCGTGCTCAACGAGAAGCTCGCCGAGGTCGAGCAGCGCGTCGAGGTGCTGATGCGCGACTCGCAGGGACGGCTGCGGACGCGCGCGCTCGATGCGGAGTCGGAGTGAACGTCGAGGAGTATCTCGGCTCGCGCCGCGCGCTCGTCGATGCGGCGCTCGAGCGCGCGCTCCGGAGCGGCGACGGCGTTCCGCCGCGGCTCCTCGAGGCCATGCGCTACGCGGTCTTCTCCGGCGGTAAACGCGTCCGTCCGATCTTGACGCTCATGGCGTGCGAGGCGAGCGGTGGGCAGCCGGAGCGGGCGCTGCCGTTCGCGTGCGCGCTCGAGCTCATCCACACCTACTCGCTCGTGCACGACGATCTGCCGGCGATGGACGACGACGAGCTCCGCCGCGGCCGCCCGACGGTACACGTCGCGTTCGACGAGGCGCATGCGATCTTGACCGGCGACGCGCTCCTCACCGGGGCGTTTGCGCTCGCCGCCGACGGTGCCGCGACGACGGGCCTCGAGCCCGGCCGCGCGCTCGCGATCGTCGCCGCGATCGCGCACGCCGCCGGCGCCGCGGGCATGGTGGGCGGCCAGGTGGCCGACCTCGAGGCCGAAGGCCGGCACGCGGATCTCGCGCTCGTCGAGTCGATCCACCGGCGGAAGACGGCGGCGTTGATCGCCGCCGCCGTCGAGGCCGGTGCGCTCGCTGGCGGTGCCGCAGGTGCGGCGCTGCAGGCGCTGCGCGAGTACGGCGACGCGCTCGGGCTTGCGTTCCAAGTTGCCGACGACCTCCTCGATGCGACGGCGTCGACGGCGGTCACCGGCAAGCGTGAGGGCGGCGACGCCGCGCACGGCAAGGCGACGTACCCGGCGGTGCTCGGCATCGACGGCGCGCGCGACGTCGCCCGCGAGCTGCTGGCGCGGTGCCTCGCCGCCGTCACGCCGCTCGGCGCGCGCGCAGAGCCGCTCGCCGCGCTCGCGACGTTCATCGTGGAGCGCGCCGCCGGACGCTGACCCACGCGGGCGCGGGAGCACGATGGCGACGGCGCGTACCGAGCGCATCGACAAGCTGCTCGTCGATCGCGGTCTCGTCGAGTCGCGCGAGCGCGCGCAGCGTCTCGTCATGGCGGGCCTCGTCTTCGCCGGGGCGGCGCGCGTCGAGAAGCCGGGGGCGCGCGTGCGCTGCGACGTCGCGCTCGAGGTGCGCGGCGACGACCATCCGTACGTGAGCCGCGGCGGCGTGAAGCTGGCGTCGGTCCTCGATGCGCTGGCGCTCGCCGTGCGTAATGCGGTCGTGCTCGACGTCGGCGCGTCGACGGGCGGCTTCACCGACTGCCTCCTGCAACGCGGCGCCCGCCGCGTCTACGCCGTCGACGTCGGCTACGGCCAGCTGGCGTGGAAGCTGCGCGGGGACCCGCGCGTCGTGAGTCTCGAGCGCACCAACATCCGCCACCTCCGCGCCGACCAACTACCGGAGCGGCCCGACCTCGCGACGATCGACGCGTCGTTCATCTCACTGCGCCTCGTTCTGCCGGCAGTGCAGCGCCTGCTGGGCCCCGGACGCACGATCGTCGCCCTCGTGAAGCCCCAATTCGAAGTCGGCCGCGGCAACGTCGGCAAAGGCGGCGTCGTCCGCGACCCCGCCCAGCACACCCGAGTGCTCGACGAGCTGGAAACCTTCTCTCGCGCCCAAGGCCTGACGGTGCGTACGAGACACGACTCCCCAATCCAAGGCCCCGCCGGCAACCGCGAGTTCTTCCTCGTCCTCGAGACACCCCCGACCGTCGATTCAGAAGAGCAGTAGGAGCCCGGAGGGCACTGGCCAGTCCGTGAGCGTCGCGAAGGGCGGGCGCCCTTACGGCGCGCTGACACGCGTGCGCGAAGTTGAAGTCTCGAGCATCCGCGGCGCGCCTCGCGCAACGACCCGCCGCGCGTCACGAATCGGAAGAGACGCGTCTCTCGGTTGCGCAGACCGAAGCAACGCCCCGTCGGGGGACGCGGGGGGGGGGGGGGGGGCGGGGCCGGGGGCCGGGGGAGGGGCAGCGGGCGGGGGTGGGGGGGCGCGCACCCCCGGCGCGGCCGCCGCGCGCCGGGCGGCGCAGGCGGGGGGGCGGGGCG
>JBGPOW010000172.1:0-9644 GCA_041488235.1 Binatia bacterium | reverse complement strand
GCTGCACCGAGTCATGGCCAGAGGTGCCATTCCTGCGCGGCGCGCGACTCGCAACTCGAGCGTCAGGCATGCGTGAGACGGTTCGACGCGTGCGCGCGCTCGCGCCGAGTCCGAGCGACCGCGTATTGTTGCTCCCCGATGATCCCAATGTAGAAGCGTGGTTCGATCGTCCGCGACCTCATCTGTCGGCCGCAATCGTCTTCACCGACCAATACTGGGAGCGCTACGTGGCGACCGACTACGAACGCATCGCCGCCGACCCTCCCGCCGTCATCGTTATCGGGCCGGAGCCTTTCTGGAGAATATTTTCCCGCGCTTGGGGGCCTGCGGCGGCTATGCTGACGGAGCGCGTCGAGCGCGAGCTGCTTCCGCTGCGATACCGCCCGCCCGTCGGGCAGAAGATCTTGATGTCCACGGGAGAGCAGACGATGACCATCTACGTCCGAAAGGACGAGTGAACCGCGGAGCGTCCGTTCCCGGCGAACAGCAACACGGGCACGAGCGTCACCAGTGTGAGCAGCGTCATCGCGGCCCCGATGGTGTAGCTCCACGGACGATAGCGGAACTCTACTGTATGCGCGCCTGCTGAGAGAGGAACGCCGCGAAGAAGGTAGTCCACCCGCTCGACCTCCGCCGGCTGTCCGTCGACCGTCGCGGTCCATCCCGGATACGCGACGTCGGTGAGCACGAGGACGCCCGGCTGGCTCGTCGTCGCCGCAATGACGACGCGTTCCGCCTCGTACTGCTGGATGTCCGCGCGCGCCGCCGTTGCGGTTGCGGGTGGCTGGCTCGCCACCCCGGGAAGCGCGCGTTCCGTGATGACGACGCGACGAGGGTCGAAAGTCGGCTCCGTGACGGCAGTCCACGCTGCCTCTTCGTCGGTGACGATCTGTTGCGAATGCGCGACGAACGTCCGGGGGAGCGCACGCAGATTGGCGTATGCGTCCACATCGGGCTCTCTGCGCATGAAACGCAACCCCGGAACCATGAACGGCAGCGAACCGGAGGGGGCGATGATGTCCGACACGCTGAGTAGGCTGAGCGCGCGTAGCGCGCGTTCGTCGAGTCCCGGGACATCGCGCGTCGCAGAGAACAAGGTGGGACTAATCTCGTTTCGCCACAAGCGATCGTAGCGGCGCTCTACCGGGAAATCATATCCGCGTGCGTCCAGCAGGCCGTACTGCATCGACAAGTTGGGAGTGAGCACGAAGGAGAACAACAATGTCGGCCCGACTCCGACGAATCTGTTCGGGAAACGCGTCTTGAGAGATCCGATCCCGCGCTTGACCGGCATCGTGATGAGCGTGCGTTTCACCGCGGGATTATACCCGAAGCCGATGTGAAGCAGATCCGCCGCAGCGATCGCGATCGCGACCGCTGGGAGCCACCGCGACGGCCGCCGCAAGCCAAGCCGAACCACGAGCAAAGTCCACGCGACGCCCGCGACCGCGATCCATCGCAGCGCGGAAGCCAATCGCGTCTCGTTGATGAACTCAGCAGAGGGTTGGCTTGCGTTGGCGGCAGTAACCGTCGCCGTCTCCGTCAGCGGCCATTGGATCGCGGAGAGGTCGAGACTCCCAATCCACCCCAGCGGCGCGAGCACGAGCGCGAACGCGGCGACGAGAACCAGTACCGCCGTCGATCGGGACACGGCGACCCGTCCGAGATCGTCCGAAGTCTTTCCCGCGAGCACGGCGACACAGAGGAGAAAGATGATTGCCAATCGCGCGTTGTTCGTCGTGGCGAAGATGGGAAGCGCGTGCATCCATCCGGTGATGAACGGAACCTCGACGGCGGTTCCGAGGGCCCAACACGCAAACAGCGCGAGCAGCACGCGTCCGAGACTCGGGCGCAACAGCGGCGCCGCAACCGCGAACATCAGCGGGAGAGCGCCGACGTAGAGCGAGCGGCAAAAGAAGAAGACCGGCGGCTCGCCGAACGTCCAGCTGGTGGGTCTGCCCCACCAATCGGGCATGAACAGCATCACGAGCACGGACGTCGGCAGTCCGAAACTCTGCTGCCGCTCGACGAGATCACTCGAGTGCAGCACGAGTTCCACGAACGGCACGAGTGCGATTGCGGCCAACGCGGCGCCGGCGGCACATCCCACACTGAAAACCATGAGCCGCCGCACCAGGGCCCGTGTCGGGCCGAGGCGCGACCGCGTTTCGATCAGTCGCGCGACGAAGAATGCGCTCGTCGCGAACAGCGCGTGAAAGCTCGACTCCGGATGTCCACTGAAGAACTGCAACCCCACGACGAGCGCGAGCAACGCTGCCGCGCGTGCATCAGGTCGGCGGGCGCACAGGTCGGCGCACACCATGAGCCACGGAATGAGTACCCAGACGCTGGTGAACGGCCACGAAAGGTTGGTGGTCTGAAAGAGCCCGAACGCGTAGATGACACCGCCAAGCAACGCACCGGCGATGCCGGTGCCGAGCACGCGACACAGCAAGAAGGTTCCCAAGCCCGCGGTCGAGAGCTTCGCCACGGCGATCACGGTGTTCGCGACGCCGGGCGACAGTACGTAGCTCGGAAGGCTGAAAACCGAGAAAATCGCGGACTGGCTGTTCGCGAGAAATGGGCGCCCGCCCATGATGTAGGGGTTCCACAGCGGAATGCGCGGCAGCACCTTCGCGGTGTACTGCCGCCACGGCTCGTACTGGGTCGCGGCGTCGAACAGCTCGCCATTCGCGGGCTGTTTCCAGTCGGCGGGCACGACCGCGCTCCATGGCGTGGCGGTCCAGAGCAGGTCGCTACCCGATAGAGTCATCCCGGGCTCGAGGGCGGGCTCGACGAACGCCAACGCCAGCGCGACGTAGAACACCGCAGCGCCGACCACCGTCGGCCACTGGCGGCGCGACGCAAAATCCGTCGACTCGCTGTCGGGCCTCATCTTCGTGTCGCTCGCCGCCGCGCCGTCGCTCATGATGCGCGGACGCTTATGACCGATTCGGCCGTACGATGTACAGGCAAAGGACTTGTAACGCCGACGTAAACGGCGATTCGCAGATCCTCGCCGCCGCACTCGCCGACGGCCTCATGGCGCTGCCGTCCTCCCGCTGATCTCCGCCGCATTTGAATTGCGATCGAAACCGGCCACTCGCCGTGCTAGGTTGCATGGTTGGCAACCTTCCCAAATCCGTGACGAACACAGTGCTCGCATGACCCATGCCCGCTGGCTCGGACGTCGCCAGGAGGCGACGGTCGCGCGCATCGTCGACTGCCTCACGCCGGCGTTCCCCGTCCTCGACGACGCCACCCGCGCCGCCGTCCTCGCCGACGTCACCCGCTTCGTCAGCTCGCAGGTGCAGGCGCTGCCGGAATTCCTGCGCGTCCCCTACAAGCTCGCGCTCACCGGCTTCGAGTGGCTGCCTATCCTGCGCTGGGGCCGGCCCTTTCGCGCCCTCGATGGCGAGCGCCGCGCCGCCTACGTCGCGTTCTGGAGCGACGCCAAGCTCGGCGCGCTCCGCAACTTCGTGAAGCTGATCCGCGGCTGCGCGCTCCTCGCCTACTACGACCATCCGGCGCTGATCGACGCGCTCGAAGCGCAGGCGGGACGGGCGGCAGTGGTCCGCACGGCGGCGGGCAGCGCGTCGTGAGCGGCGCCGTTCATCGCGTCGACGCCGGCGGACGCCTCACGACCGAGATCTTGGTCGTCGGTTCGGGCGCCGGCGGCGCCGTCACGGCGACCGCCCTCGCCGAGGCCGGCCACGAGGTGCTGATCCTCGAGGAAGGCCCGAACGCCGACACCGCGCGCATCGCCTCCAACTCGACGGAGGCGATCTCACTCCTCTACCGCAACGGCGGCATGACGCCGATGCTCGGGCGCCAATCGATCGCGTTCGTCGAGGGGCGTTGCGTCGGCGGCTCGACGGAGATCAACAGCGGCTTCTGGCACCGTCTCCCGGAAGACTCGTATTACCGCTGGACAGCCGACGAGCTGCTCGCCGACTTCACGCCGGAGATCATGGAGCCGTACTTCGAGCGGCTCGAGGCGGATCTCTCGGTCTCGATGATGCGCGCCGAGCAGGTGCCGAAGAGCTCGATCCTCTTCCGCCAAGGCATCGAGCGGCTCGACTGGAAGTACGTCGAGGTACCGCGCTGCCAGCGCGACGGCGGCAGCCAGTTCGCCCCGGGCGCGAAGCAGTCGATGCAACGGACGTACATCCCGCGCGCGCTGCGTGCCGGCGGGCGGCTCCTCGCCGACTGCAAGGCGACGCGCATCCTACACGAGAACGGTCGCGTGCGCGGCGTCGAGGTGACGCAAGGGACGAACGGCGGCAGGCATCGCTTCGAGGTGCGCGCGGAGACGGTCTTCCTCTGCTGCGGCCCCATCCAAACGCCCGCGCTCCTGCGCCGGAGCGGCATCAAGAAGAACGTCGGCGACAATCTCTGCATTCATCCGATGATCAAGGCGGCGGCGCTCTTCGACGAGGAAGTCGAGGCGCACGAGGCGGCGCTGCCGATGTACCAGGTGAAGGAGTTCTGGCCGACGATCACGATCGGCGGCGCCGTCTTCACGCCGGGCTTCCTCGCCATGATCCTCTCCGACAGCTGGAAAGCCTACCAGCACGCGATGCAGGACTGGACGCGGATGGCGCTCTACTACGCGGCGACGCGCAGCATGGGGCGCGGCTCGATCCGCGCGATCCGCGGCTTGGATGACGGCGTCGTGATCCGCTACCAGCTCTCCGAGGCCGACCAGCGCAACCTGAGCGTCGGACTCGGCCGCCTCGGCGAGCTGCTGTTCGCCGCCGGTGCGAAGGCCGTCTACCCGTCGCTCTCGGGCGCGCCGATCCTGCGCTCCGCCGAGCAGTGCCGCGGCCTTCTGAAAGAGCCCGTGCCGATCACGTCGATGGGGCTCTCCAACGTCCACGCGTTCAGCAGCTGCCCGATGGGTGAGAACCCCGACATCTGCGCGACCGACTCGTTCGGCAAGGTCCACGAGTTTCGCAACCTCTACGTCAACGATGCGAGCCTCATCCCGGACGCGCCGGGCGTAAACCCTCAGGGAACGACGATGGCGATCGCGTTCCGCAACTCGGAGCACTTCATGGAGGAGAAGCGACGGACGGTGCCGCGTGCGCCGCGGACGACGAGCGCCCGCCGGCCCGACGTGCTGGTGACGGGCGCACCCGGTTGGCTCGGCACCCGGCTCGCCGAGGTGCTGGTGCAGGGGTTGCCGAGCGTGGCGGCGCTGGCATCGCCAGAGGCGCGCACGATCCGCTGCCTGGTGCGTCCGGCGGACGACCCCGCGATGCTGACCGGGCTCTCACCCGAGCTCGACGTCGCCGCCGGCGACCTGACGGACGCGGCGTCGCTGCGCGAGTTCTGCCGCGGCGCCGAGGGCGCGACGCTCTTCCACGTCGCCGGGCTCATCCATCCCGCGCGCTTCACCCGCGACTTCGATCGCGTCAACGTCGAAGGCACGCGCAACCTCCTCGCGGCCGCGCAGGAGGCGGGCGTGCGCCGGGTAGTGGTGGTGTCGTCGAACTCGCCGATTGGATGCAATCCCTCTCCCGATCACCTCTTCGACGAGCAATCGCCCTACAACCCGTACATGGGCTACGGCCGCTCGAAGGTGCGGGTCGAAGCGCTGGTGCGCGAGGCGCACGGGAGCGGCCGCATCGAGACCGTGATCATCCGTCCGCCGTGGTTCTACGGACCACACCAGCCGCCACGCCAGACGCTCTTCTTCACGATGATCAAGGACGGCAAATTTCCCGTCCTCGGCGACGGCACCCAGAAGCGCTCGATGGCGTACGTCGACAACATCTGTCAGGGCCTGCTGCTCGCGGCGGCGAGCGCGCGCGCCAACGGCGAGATCTACTGGATCGCCGACGAGCGCCCCTACACGATCAACGAGGTCGTTGCGACCGTGACCGAGGTGCTCGAGTCGTTCGGCTTCACCTGCAAGCGCACGCAGATGCGGTTGCCGGCGGCCGTCGGCGAGGCGGCGCGGCTCGTCGACGCCGGCCTCCAGCGCCTCGGCCTCTACCAGCAGAAGATCCACGTCCTCGGCGAAATGCACCAGTCGATCGCCTGCTCGATCGCCAAGGCGCGCGCCGAGCTCGGCTACGCGCCGAGCTTCGCGCTGCGCGACGGCATGACCGCGTCGGTCGAGTGGTGCCTGGCGAACGGCCAACAGATATGAACCGAATCGCATGCGGGCGCTGATCACCGGGGGATCGGGTTACTTCGGCTGCTTGCTGCGCGACCGGCTGCTCGAGCGCGGCGACGCGGTGCGCATCTTCGACATCGTCGACGTCGACGACCGACCGCCGTCGGTCGACTTCGTGCGCGGCGATATCCGCGACCAGGCGGCGATCGCGCGCGCCTGCGCCGGAGTCGACGTCGTCTACCACAACGTCGCGCAGGTGCCGCTCGCGAAAGACCGCGAGCTCTTCTGGTCCGTGAACTGCACCGGGACCGAGAATCTCCTCGTCGCCGCGCGTACCGCCGGCGTCCGCAAGGTCGTGCACACCTCGTCGAGCGCCGTGTTCGGCGTGCCACGCCAGAATCCCGTCGACGAGACGACCGAGCCGACGCCGATGGAGGAGTACGGGAAGGCGAAGCTCGCCGCCGAGGGTCTCGTCCGCCGTCACGTCTCCGAGCACGGGCTCGACGTCACGATCATTCGTCCGCGGACGATCGTCGGCCACGGTCGACTCGGCATCTTCCAAATCCTCTTCAACTGGGTCGAGGAGGGCCGGAACATCCCCGTTCTCGGCAAGGGCGACAACACCTACCAGTTCGTCCACGCCGACGATCTCGCCGACGCGTGCATCCGCGCCGGCGCGCGAGCGGGATTTGCGGTGTACAACATCGGGGCCGAACGCTTCGGAACGATGCGCGAGACGCTGGAGGCGCTGTGTCGTCACGCGGCGACGGGCAGCCGTGTGTACTCGGTGCCGATGGGGCTCGCGGTCGCGGCGATGCGGCTCACGAGCACGCTCGGCCTGTCGCCGCTCGGCCCGTACCATTCGCTGATGTACGGCCGCAGCCTCTGGTTCGACGTCGCCCGCGCCAAACGCGAGCTCGGCTGGAGCGCGCGCTGGTCGAACGACGAGATGATTTGCCAATCGTATGATTGGTACCGCGCCCACAAGGCCGAGGTCCTCCACGGCGGCACCGCGTCACCGCACCGCTCCGCGATCAAGCAAGGCGTGCTCGCGCTCGTGCGCCGCCTCTCTTGAACCGCCAGTTTGAAGGCTGGCCATCCAGGGACGGTTCGACGCGCCGTTGACTGCATTGCTCGCCCCTGAAGATCTCGGGATTCAGGCTCGAGATCGCTCCAATAGCGTGGTCTCGTGTGAATCAGCGGTTCGGTCTACGGCGACGACGCCCCTTCTTTACGTCGACGGGCTCGATGCCAACCGCCGCCGCCAGGGCGAGCTGGCGGTCGTCACCGGACACCAGTCGCTCGCAGCGCAATTGCAGCGCGGCCGCCACGTGCAGGATGTCGAGCGCACGACAGAGCAGCTTTGACGCGTGCGCGTGCGACAGTTCACCCGCTCGGCGGAAGACGTCGAATAAATCGATCGGCGTCTCGATGAGCCGACACGATTCGAGATCCTCCTCGAGATGGCCGATCAGCTCCCGGAGCTCCCGCCCATCGAGCATCCGTCGACCGTACAGGACTCGAAGCGCGTTTCGAACCTCGAGATCGTGGAGCGGCGTGTATGGGAGCTGCGCGGTGCGGCGCGCCTCGCGGCGCGCGACCGTGGAGAACGTCTCGGTGACGTAGACGGCGACGAGCGCGCTCGAGTCGAAATAGCTGCTCACCAATTCCCGCGGTCTCTCAGGACCTGCTCGCCGGCGCCTGGGTCGACGACGCGGGTCCCAAGGACGCTGCGAGCACGTTCATCGAGATCCGGCCACGGCGCGGGCTTCTGCGGCTGCCGGATCGGCGCCAACCGCGCGATGGAGCGTCGTCTGCGCGTCACCTCGACCGTCTCGCCACGTTCGACGAGCTCCATCACCCGGCGGATGTTCTGCTGCAACTCCCTGATAGCGACCTTCCGCATGTATTACATTTTGCAAGACATCGCTCCTCGCGTCAACCCTCGCGATGACGACTCAGCGCAGCCCGAGCGCCTCGAACGGCGGCTCGCGATCGCGCAGCCCGAGATGCAGGCGGGACGGCCGACGCCGATCCGCAGCGCCGCGAGCAGCGTCTCGTGAGCGAACAGCGGCCCCTCGCCGACTTCATGGCCGAGATCATGGACCGCCCGTCAGGTCGTGTCAGTTTGACCGTCGCTACCAGCTCGTAGGCTTTGCGATCGACCCGCCGCCATCAGCAACGACCGCAGAAAACTGTGCATGCGGGAGCAAATTCAACGGCAAATCACGATGCCGGTCGGCGGCCGACCGCAGCTCGACAGCGGCGCCTCGAATCAGATTCCGCGTAGGGACATATACGAGAATCTGCTTCGCCGGGAATCGCAGCTTCACCAGATTCAGAGCGGGCACGAGGTCCGAGTCTCCGCTGACGACAACGAATCGATCGCACACGTTCTGGTAGGCGTCGTCCAGCATGCGAACGCCGATGTTGACGTCGGTCCGTTTCTCCTCCGGCACCTGGAAGAACTTGGCTCCGCCGTAAGTGCACCCGGCGACACGACACGCAACGTTCTTGGTCTTGAACTTTCCGAGCACGACTTCCACGAGCGAGCGCGTCGCGAGCGCACGCAGGTAACGCTCTTGATTCGGGCTGGTCGGGCCCTTGATTAAGGCGGTGAAGTACCGCACGGCGTGGATGTCGTCGTTCGGAAGAAGCAGCCGGAAGAAGCGCTCTAGGTCGAGCCACTTGTACGGACTGCCACGGACGGCTCCGTAGTAGAAGTTGAAGCCGTCAACATAGACGACCGCGCGCTTACGCACGGGAGACGGCCCAAAAGAAAAGGGCGGTCATATAGACCGCCCTAACCGGCCCGGAAGCCGGGGAGTCGTGACGATTTGTATACATCCGCAGGTGGTCGATGTCCAGTGGGAACCTCGCCGCTTTCCATTCGCGCAAGGCATGTACCTACTGCCATCTACCGCTAAGGGCGGCGGCGTGCGTCACCGGTAGGTCAAACAACGGCGACGTCGACTTCAACGGTGCGGACGGTCAACGGCAGTCCCTGCTCGGCACGGACTTCGAGGCAGGCGACCATTGCCTCCCTGATGTTGGCGATCGCCTCTTGCTCGGTGCGTCCTTGGCTCACGCAGCCGGGGATCGACGGGCACTCGGCCACAACCATACCTGACTCGTCGCGCTCGAGGATTACAGGAAGTTTCATCGTCGCTCTCGTCGGGGAACCACGCAGTCGAGCGTATCGCGCCAGCTGGTTCCCCCCGGGCAAGGCGCCGAATAGCCATCCCCACAGCAGGGCTCGCAGCTCCTCGACGGGCTATGCGGGCTGCAGGTCGTAGCGGGCCTGGAGATTCATCCAGAAATCAGCGGTAGGGCCGTGTCCGCCGAGAGGGCGCGCTTCCCGCTCACGATCGCGAGGATGCGATTGGATGGAACACGGAGCTCGAGCGCAAGCTTGTTTGCTGAAAGTCCGCTGGGCTTCATGAACTCCTCGAGGAGAATCTCCCCGGGGTCGGGCAGAGTTTCTTCTTGGGCTTCGCCATTGTCTGTCTCCTCGAGTGTC
>JBGPOW010000171.1:0-9656 GCA_041488235.1 Binatia bacterium | reverse complement strand
CACCCGTTGTGCGCACTGAACCTTTTGCGCACGCGGGGTGCAGCGACGACATCTCCGCTCGTCCGCCGTGCGCCTACGTTCCGATCGTGCGCACGCGCGAGCCGGCGTCGTGCGCTTCGCCGTCAGGACGGCAGCCGCAGATCCTCGGACGTGTCGGCTGTGGGCGTCACGACCATAGGCGTCAGCGCCGCCCAGTCGGGCTCGCGCACCGTGAGAGCGGTCGCAGCCTCGCGTTTGCGCTTCAGCTTCTCCAGCAGCGTCGTGCGATTGAGATTCAAGAGGCGCGCCGCCTCTTTCTTGTTGCCGCGGCTGATGTGCAGCGCGCGGGCGATGATGCGATCCTCGATCGACGCCATCTCGCGATAAAAGTCGATCCCCTGCTGATCGAAATCCCACGGCGGCGTCGTCCAGCCGCCGGTCGCGCTCACGCGCCCGCCCCCACGCAGCTGCGGCGGCAGATGCTCGGGCCGAATCACCCGCTCGGCGTCGCCGAGGACGACGAGCTGCTCGAGCAGGTTCTTCAGCTCGCGCACGTTTCCCGGCCAGTGATACGCGGTCAGGATTCCCAGCGCGTCGTCGGTGATCTCGAACTGCGGCAGGCCCTTCGCGGTGTGCAGATGGCCGAGAAACCATTCGACGAGGAGCGGAATGTCCTCGCGACGCTCGCGTAACGTCGGCATCTCGACCGGCACGACGCGCAACCGATAGTAGAGGTCCTCGCGGAATCGCCGGTCGGCGACCGCCTCCTCCAAGTTGCGATTGGTCGCGGCAATGATCCGCACGTCCACGCACTGCGTGGTGACGCCACCGACGGGCTCGAACATGCCGGTCTCGAGCACGCGCAGCAGCTTCACTTGCAGCTTCGGGCTCATGTCGCCGATCTCGTCGAGGAAGATCGTGCCGCCGTCGGCGAGACGGAAGCGCCCGACGCGCGAGCAGATCGCGCCCGTGAAGGCGCCGCGCTCGTGGCCGAACATCTCGCTCTCGAGAAGATCCTCGGGAATCGCGCCGCAGTGGACCGGCACCATCCGCTGCAGCCGCCGGCGGCTGCGCGTGTGGATCGCCTGCGCCACCAGCTCCTTGCCGGTGCCGCTTTCGCCCGTGACGAGCACCGTCGCGTTGGTACCGGCGACGCGGCGGATGACGTCGAACACCGCCTGCATACGACGGTGGCGTCCGATGATCCCGGCGAAGCCCGGCGTCCCCGCCTCCTCCGCGTCCGCCCCGGACGGTGCCGCGACTGCAGCCGTCACCGCCATCTCCTCCACCGTCTCCGTTTCCGGACTCACGAACTCGAACGCTCTCATCGTCCCCTCCTCGGCCGTCGATTGCGGCGCCGAGCGATTGAGCAAGCGAGGTGCCAGAAACTTGAACAACTCCCATAGTCAGCGTCATACGCCGCGCGACATCGAATTGTCAGGTAAATTTCGTGACACGACGCCTGACACGGCATCCCGGTCGCGTCGCCGAGCAGGCCGCGTCGTACATTCCTGTCGACGGACGGCCAATTTTTGGCGAACGCCGCGCCGCCGCGAGCTTACGCTCGCGCGGCGACGCGCGGCCGGACGACGAGGTAGTCGGGCGGGCAGTGCGGGAGGTCGAGCACGATCTGACGCGCGCGACGCGTCCGCAGATCGACGACGACGGGCGCCATGAGATTGACCGTCATGCGCGTCGGGTCGGCGGGGATGGTGACGATGACGAGCAGTGCGATATCGGCCGAATCGGCCTCGAGGAGACGCGCTGCGAGCTCGAGCGGCGGCGCGTAATTGGCGACGAGCTCGCACGGATTGGCGACGGCGAACGCCAGCTCCGGATCGTCGATCGCGAGGAGCCACTTGAACGGGGAGCCCGGCCGGTGCTCGAGGACGACGTAGCGCCGCAGCTGCGGGAACCCGACGAGACCCTGCGGGATCTCGACCATGCTCGTGCTCGAAATCTCGAACGATCCGAATCGTCGTGACCGGACGTGCAACGTCGGCGAGGCGTCGACCTCGCGCGACGGACGCGCCGCGGTGCACTCAATCGTGCTTGGCATTGCCGACCTCCAGCCACAGCTCGGCGGCGTCGGCGAGACGCTCCTCGTCCGCCAGCCGAGCCTTTTGATTCTGCTCCTCGATCGTGCGGAAAATCTCCTCGCGAAAGATGCGCACGTCCGCGGGCGCCGTCAGGCCGAGGCGGACCTGGCCGCCGCGAATCGCCAGCACCTGCACCCGCACGTCGTCGCCGACGCGGATGGTTTCACCGATCTTGCGTGTCAGTACCAACATGCCGCCCTCCTGGCAGGCGTCATCGTCGAGAGCTCAAGTCACAGTTGCAGGAAGTCGAGGACGCTCGTTTGCAATTTGTTGCCGACGGCGAGCGCCGCTTGCAGCGCCGTCTGCAGCTGTACGAACTGGCTGATCGCGGACGCGAGATCGACGTCCTCGATGCCGCTCACCAACGTCCGCGCGCCGGCGGTCAAGCTGTCGATCTGGTCGCCGCGGTCCTGCAGCCGGGTCATCCTTCCGCCGATCGCCGCGCGCTCCTCACGGATCCCGGCCGCGGCGGCGTCGATCGCGTCGATGCTCGCCGTCGGCGCGGCGCCGCTGGCCAGCGTCTGCCGCATGTCGTCGAGGGCGCTGATCGCGCCGCCGAACACTTGGTCGCCCGGCGTCGTCAAGGTCACCGTCTGGCCGGAGCCGATCGGCAGCACGAAGGGATCGGTGGGACCGCTGTACGCGGTTGCCGGATCGAAGCCGGGATCGTCGAGGTTCGCGAACGGCTGCTGGCCGGTCGCGAGACCGCCGAACACGTAGCGGCCGCCGACCGCGGTGTTCGCCAGGCTCAAGACGCTGCTCTCGATCTGCGCGACCTCCGCCGCCGCTTGCTGCCGCTGCTCCGGGGTGACGAGGCCGCTCGTCGTCTGCGCGGCGATCTCGCTCGCGCGCGTGAGGAGGCTGTCGACCTGCTGCAACGCGCTGTCCTGCGCGCTCAGTACGGCATTGCCGAACCCGATGCCGTCCTGCGCCGCCGCGAGCGCACGCACCTCGCCGTGCAGCCGGTTCGCGGCCGCCGCTCCCGCCGGGTCGTCGCTGGCGCTCTGCAGCTTCTTTTGCGAGCTGACCTGCGCCTGTGCCTGCGCGATCTGCCGCTGCAAGCGCGTAACGCTCGTCGTGAGCTCGCGAAAGAGCGTGGTCTGGGTGACGCGGCCGAGGATCACCGGATCACCGCGAGCAGGTCGTCGAGCATGTGGTTGCTGACGACGATGAGCTGCGACGCCGCCTGAAAGCCGCGCTGGAACTGAATGAGGTTCGTGAACTCCTCCTCGAGGCTGACGCCGGAGACCGAGTCGCGCTGCGCGGCCAAGGTGTTCGACACCGTTTGCTCGATCGTCGCCTGCTCATCCGCCGTACGCGCGAGCGCCCCGGTCTGCGCTTGGAGCGCGCCGAAGAAGTCGCCGAGCGTGACGTCGCCGAGCGCCGCCAACGTGGTGTCACCGAGCGCGAGCAACGCCTGGGCCCCGGTATTGTCGCCGGGATTGGCGGTACGCGCCGCGGCGATGCCGCGCGGATCGCTGAGGGCGACCGTCAAGTCGGCCGCGCCCGTTCCCGCGAAGAACGCCGCGCCGACGCTACCGTCGAGATCGCGGCCCGCAGGGTCGGTCTGCACCGCGTTGACGGCGTCGCGCAGCGTCGTCGCGAGCGTGTCGAGGTCGGCGCCGACGGCCGGTGTCGTCTGATCGCGAATGTCGACCAAGGCGCCGAGCGCGCCGCCGAGCGCGCCCGGCAGCGGGACGACCGCGTCGCCCTGCCGCACGGCCACTTGCGCCACCGTGCCGCCGTCGAGCGCGGCGCCGCTCGGACCGTTGACCGTCGTCAACGTCGCGGCGTCGCTGCCGAGGACGAGCGCGACGCCGGAGGCGGCGTAGACGTTCGTGTTGCCGTCGGGTTGCTCGACGACGTGCACGTCGAGGCTCTTCGCGAGCGACAGCAGCGCCTCGCGGCGCGCGTCGCGCAAGTCGTTGGCGGTCGCGCCGCCGATCTCCGCCGCGCGGATGTTCGTGTTGAGGCTCGCGATCGACGCCAGCAGCTGGTTCGCGTCGCGCGTCGTCTGCACCACTTGGCGATCGACGTCGCGCTGCGAGCTCGCGAGCGACGCGGCGCTGGCACGCAGCTGCGACGCGAGCGTCTCCGCTTTCTGCAGCAAGTCGGAGCGGACGCCGATGTCCTGGGGGCTCGTCGCGAGGGCGTTGGCCGCGGCGAAGAACTCCTGCAAGGCGGTGCCGATGCCGGCGCCTTGCACCGGAAACGTTCCCTGGATGCGATCGAGGAGGTCGCGGCTGGTCGTCGCGGCGGCGAGCGTCGAGGCGCTGGCGAGCCGCCGCGCTTCGAGAAACGGATCGATCGCCTGCAGCACGGCGCCCGCGCGAACGCCGCCGCCGACCGCATCGCCCTCGGGCGGTATGCTCGTGAGCACGGCCGTCTGCCGGCTGTAGCCGGGCGTGTTGACGTTGGCGATGTTTTGCCCCGTCACCTGCAAGGCGCGTTGCTGCGCGAGCAACGCTTGGCGGGCGATCGAGAGCGGCGCGAAGATCGACATCTACGCGCTCCAGCGGTTCGCCGCAGGCGCCGGGGTGCGCAGGACGGCTCGGCGATCGTAGCGGCTGTCGGGGAGCTCGCGCCGCATCACGGTGAGCGTGTCGGTCACGTGCGCGAGCGCGGAACGAATGATGCCCTCGTTGATGCGTTGCGCGCGCCGCACCCGCGCCGCCTCCCGGCGCACCTCGTCGGCGATCGTCGCGAGCGCGGGGTCGTCGGCGACGAGCGTCGCAAACGGTGCACGTGCGTCGCGGAGGCGCTCACGGCGTAGACGGGAGACGCGCTCCCATTCCGCTTGCAGCGCCTCGCGCTCGCGCAGGCAGGCAACCAACGCCACGTGGTCGTACCCCGCGACGGCGGCACGCTCCGCATCGAGGATGGGCAGCAGCCGTGCGCAGCAGTCGCGCTCGAGCTCGAGCAGGGCCCGCAGGCTCGCCCCGTTGGGCTCGAGGCTCATGACGTCAGACCACGAGATCGGTCGCGAGCTCGCTGACCAAGCTCTTCGCCACCGCGGCCGGATCGGGTTGATAGGCATTCGCCACGACGCGCGCCCGCAAGCTCGCTACGCGCGCCGCATCCGGGTGCTCCACCGCGCCGACGTCGGCGCGCAGTCGTTGCCGGAGTCGCGCACCGTCCGAGAGCTCCACCCGATCCGCCGAGCTCGCATCGGGATCGCGTCCGCGCGCATCCTCGGTCGTCGGACGCGGCAGCGGGACGAGCGTGCTCGGATCCTCTACCCCCGGGAGCCCTGGAACGTTCACTCGTCTCGTAATTCGCATCGGTCGGCCCTTCCCCGGTACCCCCGTGGTACCGTTGGTCAGGATATCGACCGAAGAGCGCCGAACCTTTAGCGACGCAGCGGTACGAAAGTGCCACTCAGGCCTCCTCGGGGCCGTGCGGCGCCGGCCGCTCGGCCGCGGCCGCCGCGCTGCCGGACCCCAGAACCGTCGACGGATCGATGGCTTGGCCGTCGCGAGTCACTGCGAAGTGGACATGCGGACCGGTGCTCCGGCCGGTCGACCCGACCGTTGCGAGCACGTCACCCGCGGCAACTTTCTGGCCGCGCGTGACGAAGGAGCGCTGGACGTGCGCGTACGTGCTCACCACGTCACCGGCACGCACCTCGACGACGGTACCCGCCTTGCCGCGTCGGCCGCTGAAGGTCACCTCGCCGCCTGCGACGGCGTGGATCGCGCTGCCGCGCGGCGCCGCAACGTCGATCCCGAGGTGGAGCGCGCGAGCGCCGGTGATGGGATCGCGGCGCACGCCGAACCCGGACGTCACCCGGCCGTCGGCGCCCGCGACGAGCTGACTGGCGACGACGTTCTCCGCCGCCGCGGCCGCGTCGCCCGCAGGCGTTGCAGCGTGCTCATGACGCTCGATCTGCGTCGCCAGCTGCTCGGCGAGCCCGAGCCGGGCGTTCTTGGTGATGCTGCGCGCCAGCTCCGCGTCGAACGCACCGTCGAGGACCTTGTTGGCGGCGCTGTCGCCGCCGAAGAGGCCGGTGCTGGCGACGGTCTTCCGCATCGCGCCGATCACCTGCGCGACGAGCATCGCCTCGAACTCACGCGCGATCTCCAGCGGCGACTTGCGTCCGAGACGATGCTGCTCGTCGATGCCGCGCGGCGTCTCGGGAAGAAGCGCCTGCGAGCCGAGGGCGCTGATCGCAAATGGGCTCATGCGGCGGTCCTCCTCACATCAGCTCGAGCTCGGCGTCGAGCGCGCCGGCGGTCTTGATCGCCTGCAGGACGGCGATCAGATCTTGCGGTGTGACGCCGAGGGCGTTCAGCCCGCCGACGAGCTGGCCGAGATTCACGGCGCCGCGGAGCAGCGCCAAGCGCTGCGACTTGCCCTCTTCGACGTTGATCGTGCTGTCCGGCACGACGACCGTCTCGCCGTTCGAGAACGGCGCCGGCTGCGACACGCCGAGATCGGTCTTCACCTGGATCTGCAAGCTGCCGTGCGCGATCGCGACCGGCGCGATCCGCACCTCCTCGCCCATGATGACGGTGCCGGTGCGCTCGTTGACGATCACCTTCGCGCGCCGGCTCGGCGCCACCTCGAGGTTCTCGATCTCCGGCAGCATCAGCATCGCGCGCTCGTTCTCGAGGAGATGGATCTCGATCGTCGCCGGATCGATCGCCTGCGCCGCGCCGTCGCCGAGCGCGACGTTCACCGCGCTCGCGACGCGTGTCGCGGTCGTGACATCGGCGTCGCGCAAGCTGAGCCGCACGATGCCGTCGGCGCCGAGGATCACGGGCACCTCGCGCTCGACGATCGCGCCGCCGGTCACCACGCCCGCCGTGGCATGGCCGCTCGTCGCCGACGCGCCCGCCGCTTGCGCGGAGAACCCGCCGCCGAGCGACACGGGTCCTTGCGCAACCGCGTACACTTGCTGGTCGGCGGCCGTGAGCGGCGTCAGGATCAACGTGCCGCCGCGCAGCGACTTGGCGTCGCCGATCGACGACAGCTGCACGTCGATGCGATTCCCGGAGCGTGCGAACGGCGGCAGCGTCGCCGTGACGACGACCGCCGCCGCGTTCTTCACGCGGATCTGTCGCGGGTCGATCGAGATCGTGACGCCGCGCCGCCGCAGCATGCTGAGGATGCTTTGCACGGTGAAGAGCGACTGCTGCCCGTCGCCCGTCCCGTCGAGCCCGACGACGACCCCGTACCCCGAAAGCTGATTCGGCCGCACCCCCTCGACGTCCGCGATGTCCTTGATCCGCGCCGCCCACGCTTGTGTGGCGACGAAGACGACGAGCAGGACGGCGGATAGGAATGTCTTGCGATGTCCTAAAACGGCCATACCCAATCCATCAGCCAGTAGCCCCAACCGGGGCGCTGCTTCATGCCGATCACGCCGACGCCGTAATAGTCGATGCGTCCGAGCGCGACGCGCGACGAAAGCACCTGATTCTGTGCGTCGACGTCCTCGGGGCGCACCCAACCGCCGATCACGAGATGCTGGTCCTCGTGATTGACCGAAACGATCTTCTCGCCCTCGATCCAGAGGTTGCCGTTCGGCGCCACCTCCGTCACCTGTGCGCCCATGAGCGCGGAGAGCTTGCCGTGGCGATTGGTGGTTCCCTGCCCGTCCCATTCGCGGTCGGTGTCGGTCGAGATGAGCGCGTCGGGGTTGACGTTTGGGTGATGCTTCACCAGTTGCTGCGGCAATCCAAAAAACTCCTTCAGGCTCGCCGTGACGCTCGTCTTCGTCTTCGTCGCGGTCTCGGCGTCCTTGCTGCCGGACGCGTCCTCGGAGACCACGATCGTGATCAGGTCGCCGGGATAGCGCGCCTTCACGTCGCTGAAGAGGAAGTTGGCGCTCACGTTGTCGCGCCAGAGCGACCCGGTGCGCGCCGCCTGCGTCGGCACCGGCGGCAGCGCGACGGCGCCGCCGCGCACCTGCGGCCGCGGGTCGAGATACATGCGCCCGCAGCCGGCTGCGCCGGCGATCGCCAGCAGCGCCAACACCGCGACCCGCGCGCGCTCAGTACTGGACGAGAACCGTCCCACGCTCCACCACTTGCCCCGCGATCTCCTGCTGCGACTTGCGATTGCGAACGCGAATCTGCGCCCCCGCGGCGCCCGGCTCGAGCGCCTCGCCCGGTGTGCTGAGGCGCATCCCCGGCGTCTCGACGACGATCGTCACGACGTCGCCGCGGCGCACGAGGAGCGGGCTCGCGAGCGCCGTCAACGTGACGGGGGCGTTCGCCGACAGCGCGGCGCGCGTCTCCTTACCGACGGCGTCCGCCAACGTGGTGACGACGCTCGACGGCAGGCCGGTGAGCTCGCGCTCTTCGACGGTGAGGTCGTCGGCACGCAGCACCGCGCCGCGCGCGACGGCGTGGCGCAGCAGCACGATCGGTCCGGTGACGCCGACCTCGAGACGGGCCGCGACGGTCGCGACGACGCTCCCCTCCTGCACCAGTTCTACGTCGACGCGTCGACGCGGCGTCCGCGCGCTCGCCGCCGACGGCGGCAGCACCCGCACGTCGTACGGGCCGGGCGGGATGCGTGCCGCGCCGCCGACCTCGACGGTTCGCAGCTCCTCGCCCGTACCGAGCAGCGACGCCGCCTCGCGCTCGACGGCGCCGCGGATCTCGTCGCCGCTCACGTCCTGGTAGGCGCGCGCGACCCGCACGTTGGCGGGAATCTCGTAGCGCGTCGCGGTGTCGCTCAAGCCGGCGCCGCGGAGCTTGCGCAAGATCGCAACGCCGTCGAGCCGCCGGCTGCCGCCCGGATCCGGTGCCGCGCCGAGCTCGACGTCGCCGAAGTCAGCCCCGTTGCCCTCGAGCGTCGCGACGTCGGCGAGCCGCACCGTCGCGCCGTCCACGGTCGCCGTGCGGCCGACGACGATACGCCCGAGCGGCGCGGGCGCCGTGTCGATGTGCCCCATGTCGCCATGGACGTCCGTCGCCGCCACGCCGGCGGCGAGCAGTGTCGCAGCCCCGGCGCGAACCGCGGCGCGAAGCGCGACGCGGACCGCGCGGCGGTCGCGCCGGGCGGCGGGTCCCGCCTCGCAGGCGAATAGGTCGAAGACCTGCTGAGCCAGCGAGGCGGGACCCGCCGCCCGGCCCACGGTCGTCTGTCTGAGTCGTCTGATCACGGCCCAGCTCACCGCCCGAGCTGCGACGCCGTCCGCAGCATCTCGTCCGCCGCAGTGATGGCGCGCGAGTTGATCTCGTACGCGCGTTGACCGGTGATCATCGCCACCAGCTCCTCGACGACGCTCACGTTCGAGCCCTCGAGGAAGCCTTGCGCGAGCTGCCCGTGGCCGTCCTGGCCCGGTGTCCCCGGCTGCGCCGTGCCCGACGTGTCGGTCTCGCGGAAGAGATTGCGGCCCTCGGCGCGGAGACCGGCCGGATTCGCGAAACGCGCCGTCTGGATCTGTCCGACCTGGCTCGGCGCCGTCTGTCCGGCGAGCTTCACACTGACGGTGCCGTCGCTGCCGACCGTGACCGACTCCGCGCCTTGCGGGATCGTGATCTGCGGCGTGACCGCGTTGCCCTCCGAGGTGACGAGCGATCCCGTCGAGTCGAGCTTGAACGCGCCGGCGCGGGTGTACGCGGT
>JBGPOW010000170.1:0-9657 GCA_041488235.1 Binatia bacterium | reverse complement strand
GCGGCGAGCGACGCGCCGGCGCCGAGGTGGCAGGTGACGACACGGAGATCGGCGGCCGCAGTGCCGGTGTCGGACGTGCTGGCGACGTGGGCCGAGGTTGCGGCCGGCGACCGCTCGGGCGACGGCGCCGCGCCGACGAGCTCGGCGGCGCGGCGCGCGGCGTACGCGTGCGAGAGGCCGTGGAACCCGAAGCGCCGCAGCGGCCAACGGCGGCGCCACTCCGCCGGCAGCGCGTACGTCGCGGCTGCGGCGGGCATGTTCGCGTGGAAGGCGGTATCGAAGCACGCGACGGCCGGCACCTTCGGAAGCGCCGTGCGCACGACGTCGAGCATCGCCAGCGCGGCCGGCTGGTGCAGCGGTGCCAAGTCGGTGAGCGCGCGCAGCTGCTTCTCGACGTGCGCGTCGATGACGACCGCGCTCGTGAGCTCGGTGCCGCCGTGAACGACGCGGTGGCCGCTCGCGTCGACGTCTCCGAATCCCGCAAGCGCGCGTTTGACCGCTGCGTCGTCAGCCCGGCCGTCCGTCGCCGGCAGGTCGAGGCTCGCGGCCACGCGGTCGTCTGTCTCGAGGACGCGCAGCTTCACGCTGCTCGAGCCGGCGTTCACGACGAGGATGCGCATCGGACCTTCATGGCGCGAGAGACCACCGACGCGATCGTCACCGCCGCGTCCACGTCCAGTCGCGTATCTCCGGCGCGTCCTCGCCGAACTGCCGCGTGTAGGCGCGAGCCTGAACGCGGCGGTCGGCCATCAGCTGGCGGACGCCGCCGGCCTTGGACGTCAAGCCGGGAACGCGATCGATGACGTCCATCACGAGGTGGAAGCGATCGAGGTCGTTCAGCATCACCATGTCGAACGGCGTCGTGACCGTGCCCTCGTCCTTGTAGCCGCGGACGTGGATGTTCTCGTGGTTCGTCCGCCGGTACGCCAAGCGGTGCACCAGCCACGGATAGCCGTGGAACGCGAAGATCACCGGCCGACTGGTGGTGAAGAGCGCGTCGAACTCCGGGTCGGTGAGCCCGTGCGGATGCTCGGTGTCGGGTTGGAGGCGCATGAGGTCGACGACGTTCACCACCCGCACCTTCAAGTCGGGGAGGTGCTCGCGCACGAGGTCGACGGCGGCGAGCGTTTCCAGCGTCGGCACGTCGCCGCAACACGCCATCACGACGTCGGGCTCGCCGCCGCCGTCGTTGCTTGCCCACTCCCAGATGCCGATGCCGCGGGTACAGTGGAGGACCGCGTCGTCCATTGCGAGCCACGTCGGCTGCGGCTGCTTCCCGGCGACGATGACGTTCACGTAGTCGCGGCTGCGCAGGCAGTGGTCGGCGACGGAGAGGAGACAGTTCGCGTCCGGCGGCAGGTAGACGCGGATGATCGACGCCTTCTTGTTCGCGACGACGTCGAGGAAGCCCGGGTCCTGGTGCGAGAAGCCGTTGTGGTCCTGGCGCCAGACGTGTGACGACAAGAGATAGTTGAGCGACGCGATCGGGCGGCGCCACGCGAGGCCGTTCGCCACCTTCAGCCACTTCGCGTGCTGGTTGAACATCGAGTCGACGATGTGGATGAAGGCCTCGTAGCAGTTGAAGAGGCCGTGGCGGCCGGTGAGGAGATAGCCCTCGAGCCATCCCTGGCAGAGATGTTCCGACAGCACCTCGACGACGCGGCCGGCGGTGGCGAGGTGGTCGTCGCCGGGGACGATCACGCCCTCGAACGCGCGGTCGGTTACGTCGAACACCGCATTGAGACGATTCGAGTTCGTCTCGTCGGGCCCGAAGAGGCGAAACGTCTGCGGATTGTGACGGATGACGTCGCGCAGCAACGTGCCGAGGACGCGCGTCGCCTCGCTGATCGTCGCGCCCGGCGCCGCGACCTCGACGGCGTAGTCGCGGAAGTTCGGCATCGCGAGGTCGTGGAGGAGCACGCCGCCGTTGGCGCGTGGATTGGCGCTCATCCGCCGCTCGCCGCGCGGCGCGAGCGCGGCGAGATCGGAGCGCAACCGTCCGTTGGCGTCGAAGAGCTCCTCGGGCCGGTAGCTCCGCATCCACGACTCGAGAACCACGCGGTGCGCCGCGTTCGAGCGCGGGTCGGTGATCGGCACCTGATGCGAGCGGAACGTGCCCTCCATCGGGACACCATCGATCTCCTTCGGCCCCGTCCACCCTTTGAGCGTCCGCAGCACGATCATCGGCCACGGGCGGCGCGTGTGGTCGTGCTGCTCGCGCGCGCCGCGCTGGATCGCGTGGATCTCGCGCACGGCGTCGTCGAGGGCGCGCGCCATCTCCTGATGGACGACGGCCGGCTCGGTGCCGGCGACGACGAGCGGGCGATAGCCGTAGCCCTCGAACAGCGCGAGCAGCTCCTCCTCGGGGATGCGCGCCAGCACCGTCGGGTTCGCGATCTTGTAGCCGTTCAGATGCAGGATCGGCAGCACGGCGCCGTCGTGCACCGGGTCGAGGAACTTGTTCGCGTGCCAACTCGTCGCGAGCGCGCCGGTCTCCGCTTCGCCGTCGCCGACGACGCAGCAGACCAGCAGGCTCGGGTCGTCGAACGCTGCGCCGTACGCGTGCGCCAAGGAGTAGCCGAGCTCGCCGCCCTCGTTGATCGAGCCCGGCACCTCGGCGGTCACGTGGCTGCCGATGCCGCCCGGGAACGAGAACTGCCGAAAGAGCGTGCGCAGACCGTCGGCGTCCTGCGTGACCTCGGGATACACCTCGCTGTAGGTGCCCTCGAGGTACGCGTTCGCGACCGCCGCCGGGCCGCCGTGTCCGGGGCCGATGACCAAGAGCGCGTTCAGGTCGTGGGCGCGGATCAGCCGGTTCATGTGGACGTAGATGAAGTTCAGCCCCGGCGTCGTCCCCCAGTGGCCGAGAAGCCGCGGCTTGATGTGCTCGGGCCGCAGCGGCTCGCGCAGCAGCGGATTGTCGAGCAGGTAGATTTGACCGACGGCGAGGTAATTGGCGGCGCGCCAATACGCGTCGATCGCGCCGAGCTCGTCGTGCGACAGCGGCTCGTCGGCGGCTGCGATCCCTCTCTGGCTGGCGGCGTGCATGACGTCCTCCTGAGCGCAGCTTGCCACCGCGACGCGTCGACTGCACCCATGGCGGGTCGTCATGCGTGGCGAATTGGCTCGTCGCCGACGACTATGCCATACCGGCGGCGAGACGACGCGCCGTGTACTTCACCGACGAGCCCGAGCACGTGACGCAGCTCCGCGACACGCTCCGCCGCTTCGCGGCCGCGGAGATGCCGCGCGAGAAGTTGCGTGCGTGGGACCGCGCCAGCACCTTCGATCCCGCCGTCTTTCGCAAGCTCGCCGCGCTCGGCGTCTGCGGCCTCACGATCGATGAAGAGTACGGCGGGGCGGGGCGTGACCTCGTCGCCGCGATCGCCGTCATCGAGGAGCTCGCCCGCGGCGGCGCCGCGATCGCCGGCCCGTACATCCACTGCGCATTTTACGGCGGGCTCAACATCTCCGCGAACGGTTCGGAGGCGCAGAAGCGCGACCTTCTGCCGCGCCTCGCGCGCGGCGAGATCCTCTTTGCATACGGCTTGAGCGAGCCCGACGTCGGCGGCGATCTCGCGAGCGTCACCACGACCGCGCGCCGCGACGGCGACGCCGTCGTCGTGAACGGCACGAAACGTTGGTGCACGGCGGCGCGCATCGCCGATTACGTCTACACGCTCGTGCGCTCCGACGCCGAGGCGCCGCGCTATCGCAATCTCTCCTTCGTGCTCGTGCCGACGCGATCGGCCGGCATCACGATCACGACGATCGATCACCTCGGCCTGCGCTATGCGGAGACGACCGACGTGATCTTCGACGACGTCACCGTGGGAATCGAGAATGTCGTCGGCGGCGAGGCGGGATGGAACCAGGGCTGGCGCATGCTCGCCGGGCCCGCGCTCGACGTCGAGAAGCTCGAGATCACCGCGGTCACGCTCGGCATCGCCACCGCCGCCGTCGAGGACGCGTGGGCGTACGCGCAAGAGCGCCGGCAGTTCGGGAAGCCGATCAGCGGCCATCAAGCGGTGCGCCACGCGCTCGTCGACGCGCGTACCAAGCTCCAAGCGTGCCGCCACATGCTCTACCACGCCGCCTGGCTCGCGCAGCACGAGCGGCCGTGCAGCGTCGAGACCTCGATGGCGAAGCTCTTCGTCGGCGACACCGCGGTCGAGATCGTCCTCGCCTGCCAGCGCGTCATGGGCGCGTACGGCTGCGCCGCCGACTACGACATGGAGCGCTACGTACGCGACGTCGTGTGCATGCCGATCGTCGGCGGGTCGTCGAACATGCAGCGCAACAACATCGCGAACCGGCTGCGGCTCGCCGAGTGACCGACGGGCGCGGGCGGCGGACCATCTGACGCGCGGTACGCGACGTACACGATCGCGGAAGCTCGCGTCACGTCGGCCGCGCCTGCCAACATGGCGCGGCAGCCGACGAGAAGAGGATGCAGCACCGGTACGCCGCGGGGCGCGTGTCGTTCGGTGAGGAGCGCGATGTAGAACGGATCGAGAGAAAGAGCACGCATGGCCCGCACCGCGAAGCCGTGCTTCGCCAGCTGACGCGTCATCGTCTCTGGACGGTAGTGCCATAGATGACGGGGTGGATCGTACGCATACCACGACGCGCCGTAATATTCGGCGTCGAACGAGGCGTAATTCGGGCAGGCGATGACGAGGGCGCCGCCGGCGACGAGCAGGTCGCCGATGTGCGCGAGGTAGCCGTCGACGTCGTGCACGTGCTCGAGCGCATGCCACAACGTCACGACGTCGAAACGTCGACCGCGGAGCGCGAGGAACGCAGGCACGTCGAGGACCTCCACTCCCGGGGTGCGCTGCGCCGCGAGGCGGGCGCGCGTCAGGGGCTCCACGCCGCAGACGGTCCAGCCGCGGCGGTGCATGTGCGCCAAGAGCTCTCCCGTGCCGCATCCGACGTCGAGGATCCGGCCGGGTCTCACCGGGGCGGACGCGCTGGCGATCTGCGCCCGCCAACGCGCCGTGATCCGGCGAGCGAGGTGATACACGCGGTTCATCGCGCCGGTGCGCGTGCGGGTGAGGCCGAGATAATCCTCGGAATCGTAGTAGCGGCCGATGACCTCCTGCGACGGCAGCGGATCGGTCATGCGCAGATCGCAGCGCGCGCAATGCAGAATTCGAAACTCCTCCCCGGAGACGAGGCGATCGCGGCACGTGAACACGACGGCGAGATTCTCGCCGTCGCAGAGGGGACACCGGCGGGCAGCGGCGGGGCACATCGGCGCTCAGTCGAAATGGTGCATGGCAGCGGCAGCGAACGCATGACGGAGCCGCGAGCCGACAGGACCAGTCCCGCGCGGCGCGACGGCGCTTAGTACCTACGCTCGCCCGAGAGAGTCAACGCACGCGCAGCGGAGACGAGACGTGCCGCAACGCGTCGCATCGAGCCGTACCTGCCGCTGCCTCGACGCGGCGGCTACTGCCGGCCAGCACCACGCGGCGGTACTGGCCGTAACCGGCCAGTACCCACGCGGCGATTGTCGTTGACAGCTCGTCCCCTGCGCGTGGTATCGCCGCATGCACAGGAGACCCCCTCATGGCCAGCCGGTTCATCTCTCCACTCGTTGCCGTCCTCGCCTTCGTCTCGACCGCTCCGGCACACGCGTCGCCGTTCGCGTACGTGACCAACGATCTCGATTCGACGACGTCCGTCGTCGACGTGCCGACGGGTACCGTCGTCGCGACGATCGACGTCGGCGCGGCGGGGTGCACGCGCGCCCGCGGCATCGCGATTGCCGCGTCGGGGTTGCGTCTCTACGAGTCGTGCCTCACCAGCAACAACGTGGCGGTGATCGACACCGTCACGAACACGGTGACGACGACGATGCCGCTGCCGGCGGATCCGTTCGCATCCGCCGACGGCCTCGCGCTCAACCCCGTCCTTCCGCGCCTCTACGCCGCCGACTTCGTCGAGGTGGCCGTCTACGACACCACGACGAACACGTTCGTGACCACGATTCCGATCACCCACGGCGGCCAACCCGAGCAGGTCGAGGGGCTGGCGGTGAACCCGACGGGTACGCGCCTGTACGTCACGCAGGTGTTCAGCAGCACCGTCAACGTCATCGACACGGCGACGAACACCGAGATCACCACCATCCCGCTCGCGGGAAGTCGCGGCATCGTCGTCGATCCGACGGGCGCGATCGTGTACACGGGCGGAGCCGCGGGAAACGGCACCGACATCCACGTGATCGACGCCGTGACGAACATGATCGTCGACACAATCCCGCTCGGCTTCGGGTGCAACGCGATCACGGGAATCGCACTCGACCCGACGGGAGCGATGCTCTACGCCGCATGTGTCGACTACGTCGCCGCCGTCGACGTCGTCACGAAGACCGTGACGCCGATTCCCGTCGGCTTCATCGTCTTCGGCGTCGACGTGACGCGGGACGGTTCACAGGTGGTTGCCGTGAACGAAGGTGACGACACCGTCTCGATCATCGACACCGCGACCCTCACCGCCGGCCCTCCGATCACCGTCGGAGATCAGCCGTTCAGCTATCCCGGCACCTTCATCGGCCCGGCGTTCACGTGCGGCAATGACGTGCGCGAGCCCGGCGAGATCTGTGACGGCGGACCGTGCTGCACGCCGCAATGCACGGCCGACGTCGGCGCCTCTTGCAGCGACGGCGATCTCTGCACCACCGCCGATACATGCACGGCGTCGGCGACGTGCGCCGGGACGGCGGTCGACTGCGACGACGGCGACAATTGCAGCATCGACGCCTGCAACCCGTCCACGGGCGCGTGCGACCACACCCTGACGCCGGATGCTCTCGGTGACGATGACGCCGGGTGCATTCCTCCGAGCAAGGACGTCGCGAAGTGCGAGGACAAGGTGGCGAAGACGGCCGCCAAGCTGTCGCTCGGGATCGCCAAGTGTCACATCAAGGCGGCGAAGGCCGCCCTGAAGAGCGCCGCCTTCGACGAGGAGGCCTGTGAGAGCGCCGCGCTCGGCAAGTACGACGACAAGGTGGCGTCGCTCAGCGCGTGTCCCGCATGTCTCGATACCGCCGCGGTCCGCGGCACCGTCGTGAGCCAGGCGGACGGCGCGACCGCGGCGGCCGTGTACTGCGACGCCACGTCGGGCACGCTGCTCGGCGACGATGGCGGCTACGCTCCGGCCGACAAGGCGACCGGGAAGTGCGAGAACGGCGCGAGCAAGGCGGTCGCCAAGCTCGTCGGCGCGCTCGCGAAGTGCCACACGAAGCTCGCCGATGCGAAGCTGGCGAGCGCGGCGTTCGACGAGGAGGGATGCGAGACGGCGGCGGTCGGCAAGTTCGACGCCGCCCGGCTGAAGCTGACGGGATGTCCCGCGTGTCTCGCGCCCGTACTGCCGGGCCTCGGCGCGGCGACCGCAGACGAGCGCGACGCCGAGAACGGACGGATCTACTGCGCGTTCTGAGAACGCCCGACGGTGCGCCGTTCGACGAGCACACGCTTGCGCTGCGTCACGGTCCGAGGCGTTCGAGCTCGTCCTCGATCGCCGCGAGCTCGGCTGAGGTGCCCTGCACCTTCGGCACGGTGAACCACCGCCGCGCCGGAGACGGAGAAACGTCGGCAGCACGTACGCGATGTAGAGGCCGATCACGGCGATCGACGTGACGGCCGCGTACGCCGTCGCGTTCCAGAGAGACGGCACGCCGAGCACGAAGGCGCCGCCCGCCGCGAGCCAGACGGCGTTCGTGGGCGTCCGCGTTCGTGGATTGATGCGATGCCAGAAGGTGGAGCCGGGAAGGGCGCCGTCGCGTGAGAACGCGTAGATCATCCGCGAGTTCGCCGTCACCGAGGCCATGCCACAGAAGAGCTGCGCGCCGATCGCGATCAGCAGCAGCAGCGTGCCGCCGGTCGTGCCGACGGCATCGAGAAAAATCTGCGCCGGCGGGACGCCGGTCGGACTGCGGAGCGCGCCGTCGTAACTCTGGATCGAGAACGTCACGCCGAGGAGCAGCACCCACCCCGCAACGAGCGAGACGGCGACCGAGAGCACGATCGCGCGCGGACCGGCGCGTGCCGCGTCGACGGTCTCCTCCGTCATGTGCGCCGATGCGTCGTAGCCGGTGAAGGTGTACTGCGCGAGCAGGAGGCCGAGCATGCCGACGTACAGCGGCGACGCGAAGCCCGTCTCGTTGACGAACCCGCCGAAGACGAACCGGGCCGATTGGTGGTGCGCGGGCACGAGTGCGAGCACGCCGACGATCACGAGCACGCCGATCAGGTGCCACCATGCGCTCACGTCGTTGAGAAAGGCGACGAGCTGCACGCCGAACGTGTTGAGCGCGCCGTGGACCAGAAGGATCGCGCCGAAGAGCAGAATCGTGTGCGGCGGCGTCGCCGTGAAGCCGAGGTGGAGATCGAGGAGCGCGTTCAGGAACGAGGCGGCGCCGAAGTCGATGCCGGCGGTGACGGCGACCTGGCCGAGGAAGTTGAACCAGCCGGTGAACCACGCCCATGCCGCCGCGTGCGACGGGGCGAGCTTCGCCGCCCAGTAGTAGAGACCTCCCGCCGTCGGATAGCTCGAGCACACCTCCGCCATTGCGAGCGCGACGACGAGCGTCATCAGGCCGACGAACGGCCATCCCCACACGATCACGGCCGGGCCGCCCGTGCTCATGCCGTAGCCGTAGAGCGTCAGACAGCCGGACAAGACGGAGATGATGGTGAACGAGACGGCGAAGCTCGAGAACGCCGTCATCTCGCGCCGCAGCTCCTGCGCGTAGCCGAGCTCGTGCAGACGCTCGCGGTCGGATGCGCGGCCCACGCGGAATCATTACACGACGGCGTGACGCGCGCCGTGACGGCGCTCGGGCGTGTTCGCGGAGCGCGTCATTTCGTCCTGTAGCCGCGACGCCGGTCGTGCTAGAACCGCCGGGACCGCTCCCCCGTCAAGGCCTCCATGAGCCGCCCTCTCTCTCTTGCCACGTGTAGCGTCATGTTGCTCCTCGCTTCGTTCGCCGTCGCCGTCGCCGCGCCGCCGAACGACGAGTGTACGTCTGCCACCGCCATGAGCGCGCCGCCGTTTTCCATGTCCGTTGCACTCACCGGGGCGACCGACGGCGACTCCGACCCGATCCGCTCGTGAACCGGCCAGGTCGGCCATCATAACGTGTGGTTCACGTTCACCGCGACGGCCGGCGGCCCGTTGTCGGTGGTCTCGCCGGCGCAGCTGACGCTCTATACCGGAGCCTGCGGCGCGCTCGTCGAGGTGGCGTGCTCCGCGTCCGATTCCCTGAGCGTCGGGATCGCGGCGGGGACGACGTACGTGCTCGAGGTCTCGGGTGCGGCGGCGACGTATCCGGTGACGGCCACACTCTGCGGCAACGGCACGGTCGACGGTCCGCCCGAGGCGTGCGACGACGGCAATCTCGTGAACGGCGACGGCTGCGACGATCATTGTCGCCTCGAGTGTCCGAACGACATCTGCGCCTGCCTCCGCGCCGCGTCGCAATTCGACGCCGTCGGCGACAAGGCGAGCGTCAAGTCCGGCAGGCTCTACGGCGAGGTGGTGGCGAGCGAGCTCGGCGGATCGCTGTGCGGGCGCACCGCCAAGCTACGCGGTAAGTTCTTCGCCGAGAGCGCGATCGACGGCGACGTGATCCTGACCACCGTCGTC
>JBGPOW010000169.1:0-9726 GCA_041488235.1 Binatia bacterium | reverse complement strand
GCGAGGTACGTTCCGAGCACGTAGACTAAGGTCGCTTGACCGAGAAGCGCGTTCATCTGGCCGGGCCGCGACAGGAGGAGCAGCGCCGTTCCGGAGAGGACGGCCGCGGCGCTGCGGGGCCGGCCTGCCAGGGCACGCGCCAGCGCAACCGTGGCAAGAGCCGCCACGATCATGAGGACCATCCATACGGCCTCGGCCGCGACGTACGGAAGAAGCGCCATCGGCATGCCGATGAGGAGGGCCCCGGGAAGATACGGTGCCAGGGTGTTCGCGACCGGATAGCGCCGGGCGTGCGCCGTCGCGTCGTACGGATTGTTGCCGTCGAGCAGCGCCCGTCCCGGGAAGTAGACGGTGTCGCGGAAATCCATGAAGGCCCAGCCGCCATGATTCGGATCGCCCGGCACGTTCATGAAGCGCTCGGCGCGGAACGCGATCACTGCGACCGCGCCTGCGAAGGCAACTGCGGGAACGACGAGCACCGTGCGCATGCGGCCACTGTGGGGCGAGCGCAGCGGCGACGTCAACTCGCCGCGATCACGGCGCCCCGCCTACGCTCGCGCCGCGCTTTCGCGCGTCGAGATGGTGCGCTAGATGCGGTCGATGGAGTCCGTCGCGCCCGGTGTCGCCGCATCGACGCGTCGCACGTCCGCTCTCGCCTCGGCGGCGGTCGCGGCGGTCGCCGTGCTCGCCGTCGTGCTCACGCTCCGTCCGATCGACGATTTCGACGTGTGGTATCACCTCGCGGCGGGGCGCTGGATGACGGACACCTGGCGCTGGCCGACGACGAATACCTTCGCGTACACCACGCCGCTGCATTCGTGGGTGGACGTACACTGGGTGTTTCAGTTGCTGCTCTACGCAGCGTGGATGGTCGGTGGATCGACGGCCGCCATTCTGCTCGCAACGCTGCTCGTGCTCGGAACCGTGGCGGTGCTCTACGTCGACGCGCGGCGTTTCGCGCCGCCGGCATTGGTCGCGCTCCTGCTCGCGGTCGCGCTGCTCGTCGCGAGTCCGCGTTTCGTGCCCCGACCCGAGCTGCTGGCGTTTCTGCTGATCGCCGTCTTTCTCTATCTCCTCGACGGCTATCCGCGCTCGGGTCGGGCCATCTATTGGCTCGTGCCGCTGCAGATCGTGTGGATGAACGCGCACGGTACCGTGCCGATCGGCGTCGTCCTCGTCGGCTGCTACTGGCTGGGGGCGACGCTGGCGCTGGTGGCACTGCCGAAAGGCTGGCGCGCCGCGAGCAGCTGCACAGCCGCCGAGTGGCGCCGATTGACGCTCGTGCTCGCCCTCGTCACGCTCGGCTGCTTCGCGACGCCGTGGGGAGTCGCGGGCGCGCTCCTGCCTCTCGATCTGCTGCCGGCGGTGACCGGTGCCTCGCAGCTCTCGAGCCGCATCGGCGAGTTCCGGCCGCCTTTTCAAGGGGGCTACGCCCTACCGCTCGCGTACAGCTGGGTGGCGCTTCTCGTCGTGACCGCGCTGTCGTTCGTGGTGCATCTCGGCCGCGTGCATCTCGGCCGGCTCTTCGCGGCACTCGTCTTCGGATATCTCTCGACGCTCGCGCTGCGAAACGTCGCGCTGTTCGCATGGGTGGCGGTGCCGGTAGTGGCGGCGAATCTCGGCGACGTGCTCGCCGCGCGCCCCACGCCGCGCACGAGCTCACGTGCCGATCGCCGACGCGACACGGCTGCGATCGACGGGTGGACGCTGCCGCCGGTCCTTGCGCGTGCGGGCGAGGCCGCTGTCGTGCTCGTCATCGCACTCCTCGTCGCGAGCGTGGTGACCAATCGTCTCTCGTATTTCCTCGACGTCGAGCACGAGTTCGGGCTCGGTATCTCGCCGCAGCACGCGCCCATCGACGCGGTCCGCTTCGCGGACGAGGTCGGGATCCGCGGACGACCGTTCAACGACTTCGCGAGCGGTGGATATTTGGCGTGGGCGCGTTTCCCGCAGGATCGCGTCTTCGTCGATGGGCGGACGCAGGTGTATCCCGAGGACTTCTTTCGTTTCTACTTCAACGTCATGGACAACCCCAACGCCTGGCCGGAGGTCGTCGGCCGTTTCGCGCCCGACTACGCGCTGCTGTACCACGTGTGGTCGAATCGCTTTCCACTGGTGCGATACTTGACCGCGGGACACGGATGGGCGCTCGTCTACTACGACGAGACGGCGTCGCTCTACCTGCCTCTCGACGAAGCGCATCGCCCGCAGCGCGAGCGCGCCGAGCAGGCGTTCGCGGTTCGGCAGGCAGCACGGTCCTCCGCCGAAGACACCCTCGCCGCGCGCACCGGCGGTTGGTGGGACGCGGTCCGTGTGCCGGTCGCGGCGATCCGCCGCGACAGCGCCTATGGCGATTTCCTCTCGGCGATCGGGAAACCGGCTGATGCGGCACGCGCGTACGAACGCGCGCTTGCGCTCGATCCTGGCGCGTCGCAAGTGCGCACCTCGCTCGGCTTCGCCTACTGGCATACCGGGCGGCCGGAGAAGGCGGTGGTCGAGTGGCGGGATGCCGTGCGCCGCGATCCGAGCTTCGAGCCGGCCCGAAACGCGCTCGCGGAGGGGGAGCGGCGCATGCGCTCGAGCTCGCAGGCGCCGTGAGGCGCGACTCAGCAGCGACCGGCGGGAGACGACGCCTACTGCGCGGCGGCCTCGTCGTACCCCAGCGACTCGAGGAACGCCGACTTCTCCTCGCCCGGCATGATGTAGATGCCGTCCCAGCCGCAGACTTCCTCGCAGAGCTTGCAGCCGACGCAGGTCTTCTCGTTGACGGCAACCTTGCCGAGGAACTCGGGGCCGTTTTCCGGCGACGGGTAGATGCAGTCGAACGGGCAGACGTCGATGCACACGCCGCAGCCGTTGCAGTTGTCGGGGTGGACGATCGCAATCGGGCGCTCGTCGCGCTTCAGGACTTTCGTGATGTTGCCCCAGGTATCGAGGATGGCCTCGTCGGGGCAGATGACGCCGCACGCGCCGCAGTCGATGCAGAGCGCGGGCTCGATGAAGAAGGCCTTCTTCGGCTCGCCGCTGATGGCGCGCGTGGGGCAGCGCTTCTCGCAGGCGGTGCAGCCGGTACAGTTTTCGGCGACGATCGCGAAGGGCATGCTACTTCTGCATTTCCTTCAGGATCTCGTCGGTCCGGCCTTGCTCGATCAGCTGATCGTTGCGGCGTGCTTGCTTGAGACCGATCCAGGTGAAGAAGAAGACGAGGAGCAACATGCCGGCGATCGGGATGTTGTCGGGCTTGAGAAGAATGTCGAGGAACTGATCGAGCCCACTCATGTGCTCCATGGACTCTGGGTAACAACCTCGTCTCGGGATGTCAACGAGAACAATCGTTTGGGCGGATTCGGCACGTGCAATGATGCATGTCACCTTGCTTGCGGTCGGTTGTCGTTTTCGCTAAGAGCGGCATGCATTCGAGCGGGGCAGGTTCGGGGGGCGATCTCGCAGACATCCGGGATGAACCGGGCGCGCGCTGGCTGAGCTCCGCGCGCGGCACGCTGCTTACAGCGACCACTTTCACGACCACCAAGAGGAAAAGGATGGGTGCACCCAGATGCTGAGCTGGTGGCTTCCACACAACGTCTCCACGTACGGCGGCGACGTCGATTACCTGTTCTATCTCATCTTCTACATCACCGGGATCGCCTGGGTGCTCGTCCAGGTGCTGATGCTGGTCTTCCTCTTCGTGTATCGCCACCGGGAAGGTCGGCGCGCGACCTACACGCACGGCAACACGACGCTCGAGATCATGTGGACGATCGTCCCCGCGCTGATCCTCGTCATGCTCGGCTTCATGAGCAAGGCGACCTGGGACGCGATCCGCCATACCCACCCGCCGAGCACGACCGTCGTCGAGATCACCGCGAAGCAGTTCAACTGGGAGGTCCTCTATCCCGGCCCCGACGGCAAGTTCGAAACCGCCGACGACAAGATGATCGAGAACGACTTACACGTCCCGGTGAACGAGGTCGTGCGCGTCCGGCTGAGTTCGAAGGACGTGATTCACAGCTTCTTCGTGCCGCAGTTCCGGTTGAAGCAGGATGCCGTGCCCGGACGCGTGATCGAGGTCTGGTTCAAGGCGACCGAGCCGGGCGTCTACGAGCTGCCGTGCGCCGAGCTCTGCGGGTTCGGCCATTCGGGCATGCTCGGGCACGTGACGGTACAAACCGCCGAGGATTACAAGGCCTGGACCAAGGATCAGTGGCCCTCGTGACGAAAGGAATCGATCGATGACCTCGCCGGCACACGCCGATGCGCACGCCGCCCATGCCGAGCACCACGAGCTCGGCTTCGTGCGCACGTATGTCTTCTCGACCGACCACAAGATGATCGGGCGCCAGTTCCTCTTCATGGCGCTCTTCATGATGATCATCGGCGGCTCCTTGGCCTTGATGATGCGCTGGGAGCTGGCGTGGCCCGAAGGCAACGTCGGCCCGACGCCGAACGCGGCCACGCGCGTCTTGCTGAACCTCTTCGGCGATCCTTCGAGCGGCGATCTGCCGATCCCGTTCACCAGGTGGATTCCGCAGCCGTACATGTTCGACGGCCACATGCCGCCGGAGTTCTACAACGCGGCGTTCACGATGCACGCGACGATCATGATCTTCTTCGTCGTGATGCCGATCCTCGTCGGCTGCTTCGGGAACTTCCTCATCCCGTTGATGATCGGCGCCCGCGACATGGCGTTCCCGGTGCTCAACATGTTGTCGTTCTGGGTCGGTGCCGTCGCCGGCGTAATCATGCTCGCGTCGTTCCTGGTTCCCGGCGGCGCCGCCGCCGGCGGTTGGACCGCGTACGCGCCGCTCTCGGCCGTGCCGACGTACACCGGCGTCACGTGGGGGCAGCACCTCTGGTGCATCAGCATCATCGTCCTCGGCATCTCGTCGCTGATGGGCTCGATCAACTACATCACGACGATCATCAACATGCGCGCGCCGGGGATGACGTACTTCCGGATGCCGCTCACGGTGTGGTCGCTGTTCATCACGGCGATCCTGCTCCTCCTCGCGCTTCCCGTGCTCACCGCAGCGCTGGCGATGCTGCTCCTCGATCGGATGGCAGGGACGAGCTTCTTCTTGCCGGCCGGCGGCGGCGAGCCGTTGCTGTGGCAGCACCTCTTCTGGTTCTTCGGCCATCCCGAGGTCTACATCATGATCTTGCCCGCGATGGGCATCGCCTCGGAGATCTTGCCGGTCTTCGCCCGCAAGCCGATCTTCGGCTACCGCGCGATGGCGTTCTCGATGATCGGCATCGCGTTCCTCGGCTGGATCGTCTGGGGACACCACATGTTCCAGAGCGGCATGAACCCGACGCTCGGGACGAGCTTCATGATCTCGACGATGGTCATCGCCGTGCCGTCCGCGATCAAGACCTTCAACTGGCTCGGGACACTCTGGGGCGGCAATATCCACTTCAAGGTGCCGATGATGTTCGCGCTCGGTTTCGTCGCCATGTTCGTGATCGGCGGCTTGTCCGGCATCTTCATGGCGTCGACGCCGGTCGACATCTTCATTCACGACACCTACTTCATCGTCGGCCACATCCACTACGTGCTCTTCGGCGGCTCGATGTTCGCCCTCTTCGGCGCCATCTACTACTGGTTCCCGAAGATGTTCGGCCGGATGACGAACCCTTTTCTCGGCCACGTGCACTTCTGGGGAACGCTGATCGGCTTCAACTGCACCTTCTTCCCCATGCACATCATCGGCGTCGGCGGCCACATGCGCCGCATCTACAATCCGATGCAGTACGAGTTCCTGCACCCGCTCCAGCACTGGAACGTCTTCATGACGCTCGGCGCTCTCTTCCTCGGCGTGTCGCAGATCCCATTCGTCATCAACTTCTTCTACAGCCTCTTCTTCGGACCGCGAGCCGAGCAGAACCCGTGGCACGCGAACACGCTCGAGTGGGTGGCACCGACACCGACGCCGCACGGCAATTTCGGCCCGACGCTGCCGACCGTCTATCGTGGACCCTACGAGTACAGCTCCCCCGAGGTCGAGGAGGACTACCTGCCGCAGAACCGCCTCCTCACCGGAGGAGCAGCGCACGCGCACTGAGGATCAACGCGTGGTGGATGCCGCCGCACGCGCGCGTCTCAGGCTGCACCGGTTCGCGACCGCCGTCGCCGGCGCGACGCTGATCTTGATCTTCGTCGGCGGGCTCGTCACCAGCACCGGCTCGGGTCTCGCGGTCCCGGACTGGCCGCTCTCGTTCGGGCAGATCTTCCCGCGCATGGTCGGCGGCGTCCTCTACGAGCACGGCCACCGTCTCGTTGCCGGGACGGTCGGGCTCGCGACGCTCGTGCTCACCATCGCCGTCTGGCTGGTCGATCGGCGCCGCTCGCTTCACGTCGTCGCGCTCGCGGCGATCGGCGCCGTGGTCGCGCAGGGCGTTCTCGGGGGGTTGACGGTCCTCCTACTCCTGCCGCCGGCGGTCTCGGTCGCGCACGCCTGCCTGGCGCAGGCGTTTCTCTGCTTGACGGTCACGCTCGCCGCGATGACAAGCCCCGCGTGGAACGACAGTCGTCGGCTCACGGACGATGGTGCACCGTCGCTCGCGCTCCTCACCCGCGCCACGGCGATCGCCGTGTACGTGCAGCTGATCCTCGGCGCCGTCATGCGCCATACGGGCGCCGGCCTCGCGATCCCAGATTTTCCGCTGGCGTTCGGCGGGATCGTGCCGCCGCTCGACCGTCCCGGCGTCGCGATCCACTTCGCGCACCGCCTCGGCGCCGTCGTCGTGCTCGCGTTCGTCGCAGGGACGGCGCTGACGATCGGCACCCGCTACCCGCGCGAGCGACGCCTGCACCGGCCGGCGCTTCTCGCGTGTGCGCTCGTCGCGCTGCAGATCACGCTCGGCGCCGTCACGGTGTGGAGCGAGAAAGCGGTGCTGCCGACGACCGCCCACGTCGCCGTCGGCGCGGCGCTGCTCGCCACCACGTTCCTGCTGGCGTTGCGGACCGCTCGCCTCGTCGCGGTCGCGCAGCCGAGCGGCGCGCCGTTTCTCGCCCGTCGAGGCGTCGCCGCATGATGCTCGACAGCCCCGCACTGCCGATCGCCGCTGATCACGCCGGGCGTCGTGCGACCGATTTCCTCGCGCTCTGCAAGCCGCGGGTCGTCGCGATGGTGCTGGTGACGACCGCCGTCGGCTACTACCTCGGCGGTACGGCGGCGCCCGTCGATTACGCGCGTTTCCTCTCGACGCTCGTCGGCACCGCGCTCGCCGCCGGCGGAACGCTCGCGCTCAACCAATACATGGAGCGCGAGCGCGACGCGCTGATGCACCGCACGCGCGACCGTCCCCTGCCCGACGGCCGCATCGCTCCGGTCGACGCGCTCATCTTCGGCAGCGTCACGACCGCGGCCGGTCTCGCGTATCTCGCGCTCGCCGTCGACGCGCTGCCCGCGCTCGTAACCGCCCTCACGACGGCGACGTACCTCTTCGCCTACACGCCGCTGAAGCCGCGGACGTCGTTGTGTAGCGTCGTCGGCGCGATTCCCGGCGCCTTGCCGCCGCTCACCGGATGGGCGGCCGCGCGCGGGTCGCTCGGCATCGAGGCGGGGGTCCTCTTCGCGATCATGTTCCTCTGGCAGATTCCGCACTCGCTCGCGATCGCGTGCCTCTATCGCGACGACTACGCGCGGGCCGGCATCCGTTTACTGCCCGTCGTCGAGCCCGACGGATCCAGCACCGGGCGCCACGTGCTCAGCAACTCGTTCGCGCTCCTCATGGTCGCGCTGATGCCGACGATGATCGGTCTCGCGGGGGCGACGTATTTCGTGGTCGCGCTCGCGCTCGGGCTCCTGCTCGTCCTCGCGTCCGCACGGCTCGCGCGCTCGGCGTCGCCGGCCGATGCGCGGCGCCTCCTGCTGGCGACGCTCGTCTACCTGCCGCTGCTCCTCGTCGCGATGGCGGCGGACAAGCTGCCGGTGTCGCCATGGTGATGGCGAATCGTCAGCTCGGGCTCACGCTGTTCGCCGTGTTCTCGGCCCTCTTCGTCAGCGCGCTGATTTATATCGTGGTGCTCCATTGATCATGGCCGCGCCCCGCCGTCTCACCCGCACGGGATCCATGCTGCGCGTCCCGCAGAGTGGTCCGCACGTCGCGTCGCCGATCAGCAACGCGCGCCTCGGGATGGTGATCTTTCTCGCCTTCGAGTCGATGTTCTTCGCGGCGTTGATCGCCGCCTATCTGGTGTTTCGCGTACGCACGGTCATCTGGCCGCCGAGCGACTTGCCGCAACTGCCGCTCGCCGTGACGTGGATGAACACCGCCGTGCTCGCGGCGAGCGCGTACACGATGCGCCGCGCGCGTGCCGCGCACCGCGCCGGCCGGCGTGACGAGCTCGCGCGGACGTTGCTCGCGACCGCGGTCCTCGGCACCGTCTTCCTCGCCGTGCAGGGCTCCGAATGGGCACGTCTCGTCCGCCACGGCCTCACGCTCTCCACCGGCATGTACGGCGCGACGTTCTACACGTTGATCGGCTGCCACGGCTTGCACGTCGCGGCGGCGGTCGCGTGGCTGCTCGTCGTCCTCGCACGCGCACAGCGAAATCGCTTCGCTGCGCCGGTACGCGTCCCGCTCGAGCTCTGCGCGATGTACTGGTTCTACGTCGTGGGTGTCTGGGCCGTACTCTTCCCATTGGTGTATCTGCTGTGAAAGGACGGGCCATGCGCTTTGCCATGCTCGCACGGATCGGCCTCACCGTCGGGATCGTCGCTGCGACGGCGCTCATTCCCTCCGCCGTGCTCGCGCAGTGCGCGATGTGCAAGACGGCGCTCGACGGCCCGGTCGACCCGCTGACCGAGGCTTTCAACGTGAGCTCGCTGTTCCTGATGGCGACCCCGTATACGGTGGTCGGAACCGTCGCCGCGTGGATCTACATCGCCTCGCGCCGTCGCGCGCGTCCAGCCGATCACGACGACGCAACGCCCGAGTTGCAATGACGCGCACGACAGACAAGGAGATGCGATCGTGAGCCAAGCCGCCGTACTCGAACACCCAGGCGCCGCCCTCGAGCCCGCCGAGTCGCCTCTCACCCCGGAAAGCTGGGGCAAGCTCGGGATGTGGGTCTTTCTCGCCGGCGACGCGATGTCATTCGGTGCGCTGCTCGCCGGCTACGGTGCGTTACGCTACGCCAGCGGCGACTGGCCGACACCCGCAAAGGTGCTCGGCATCCAGCTCACCGCGTTCATGACGTTTCTCCTCATCTGCAGCAGCGTCACAATGGTAAAGGGGCTGTCGGCGATCCAACATGGCGATCAAGCCCGGCTGCGCCGCTTCCTAGGCCTGACGATCCTCGGCGGGGTGCTCTTCCTCAGCATGCAAGCGTACGAGTGGACGCATCTGATCGAGCGCGGCATGAGTCTCTCGGGAAACCCTTTCGGCGCCTCGCTCTTCTCGACGACGTTTTTCTGCCTGACGGGCTTCCACGGCTGCCACGTGTTCGGCGGCGTCGTCTACTTGAGCTGCGTCCTCGTGCAAGCGTTCCGCGGTCGCTACTCGGAAACGAACTACAACCCGGTCGAGATTGCGGCGCTGTACTGGCACTTCGTCGATCTCGTCTGGATCCTCGTGTTCACGTTCGTGTATTTGGTCTAGGAGAAGTAGCCATGACCGTCGCTCGTCACGAAGAGCCCAATTACATGGGCGTGTTTTGGTGGCTCCTGGTGCTCACGATCCTCGAGATCTGCGTGATCTACGCGCCGATCGCGCATCTGG
>JBGPOW010000168.1:0-9736 GCA_041488235.1 Binatia bacterium | reverse complement strand
GCCACACCCGTTGTGCGCACTGAACCTCTTGCGCACGCGGGGTGCGGCGACGACTGCCCCTCCCTCGAACCCGCCGCCCGGACGCCACGCGATCAGCGTTTTCGTCTTCGCGACGACGATCGCGACGCTGCTCCTGAGCGCGACCCCAGGACACGCCGCGCTGCCGCAGTTGTCGCTGGAGGTCGGCGGCAACGGCGACGGTCTCTCGACGAGTATTCAGTTGATGCTGCTGTTCACGCTGCTGTCGTTCGCGCCCGCGATCCTGATCGGCGTCTCGGCGTTCGTGCGGATCGTGATCGTCCTCGCGTTCGTACGGCAGGCGGTCGGCACGCAGCAGATGCCGCCGAACCAAGTCATCGTCGCGCTCGCGCTCTTCCTGACGTTCTTCGTGATGATGCCGACGCTGCGGCAGGTGAACCAGGACGCGGTGCAGCCGTATCTGCAAGAGAGCACGCCGCCCGTCGAGGCGCTGGAGCGCGGGTTTCAGCCGCTCCGCGCCTTCATGCTGCGGCAGACGCGCGAGAAGGACCTGGCGCTGTTTCTCGGGATCAGCCAGCACGCGCGACCCGACAACGCCGCCGACGTGCCGCCCGAGGTGGTGATCCCGGCGTTCATGATCTCGGAGCTGAAGACGGCGTTCCAGATCAGCTTCATGGTCTACATCCCGTTCCTCGTCCTCGACATGGTCGTCGCCTCGATCCTCACCTCGATGGGGATGATCACGTTGCCGCCGGTGCTGATCTCGCTGCCGTTCAAGCTGATGATCTTCGTCCTCGTCGACGGCTGGAACCTGCTCATCAGCTCGCTGATCCGGAGCTTCCAGTGAGGGCCCGTCCGTGAATCCGGAGAACGTCCTGCAGCTCGGCCGCAACGCGCTCGAGATGACGCTGATCCTCGCCGGACCGGTGCTGCTCTTCGGCCTGGTCGCCGGTCTCGCGGTGAGCATCTTCCAAGCGCTGACACAGATCCACGAGATGACGCTCACGTTCATCCCGAAGATCGGCGCGACGATCCTCGCGCTCGCGCTCTTCGGGCCGTGGATGCTGCAGAAGATGCTCAACTATACGACCGCGCTCTTCGAATCGATTCCGGGGTTGCTGCGATGAATCTCGGCGCCGCGCTCGTCGCGCTCACGTTGCCGCGCATGGTCGTGTTCGTGCTCGCGCTCGCGCGCGTCGGCGGTCTCTTCATGGTCGCGCCGATCCTCGGCTCGCGGACGGCGCCGGTGCGTGTGCGCGCAGCGCTCGCGTTTTTCTTGGCGCTGGCGATGCTGCCGGCGATCCCGGCGCAGGCGGCGACGGCGATCGCCGACGACGCCGGGCCGATTCGGCTCTTCGCCGCGCTCGCCCTCGAGGTCTCGATCGGCTTCACCGTCGGCATGGTCGCGCAGTTCGTTTTCGGCGGCGTGCAGATGGCCGGGCAGCTCGCCGGCATCCAGATGGGCGTCGGGCTTTCGAACCTCATCGACCCGCAGACGCAGGAGCACGTCACCGCGCTCGCGCAGTGGCAGAATCTGTTGGCGCTCCTCGTCTTCCTCGCCGTCGACGGCCACCACATCCTGATCCGGGCGATCGCCGAGAGCTTCACGCTGGTGCCGATCGGCGGCGGCTTCCCGGCGACGGACGGCCTCGGGCGCGTGCTCGTCCTCGCCGGCGGCATCTTCGTCGTCGCCCTGCGGGTCGCCGCGCCGATCCTCGTCATGCTGCTGCTGATCAACGGCGCGATGGGGGTGCTCTCCAAGCTCATTCCGCAGCTGAACGTCTTCATCGTCGGCTTTCCGCTGAACGTCGCGGTCGGGCTCTTCATGCTGACCGCGTCACAGCCGTTCACGATCCGTCTTCTCGAGACCTCGTTCGCCGAGATGGCGACCACGCTCGCCGGCATCATGCGGGCGCTCCACTGAGCCATGGCCGAGGACGTCCACAGTAAAACCGAAGAACCGACTCCCAAGCGCCGGGAGGAGGCGCGCGCCGAGGGGCAGGTGCCGCAATCGGCCGAGGTCACGGCGGCGGCGGTGCTCTTCGCCGCGGTGGTGGTGATGTCGCACCGCGGACCGGCGCTCGTCGGCGCGCTGCGCGAGATGATGCGCCGCAGCCTCGTTGCCGCGTCGGCGACCGACTTCACCCCAGCACAGATGGGCGAGGTCATGCGCCGCCTCGCCAGCGACACGGTGGGAGCCGTCTGGCCGATTCTCGCCGTCACCGGCACGGTCGGCCTCGTCGCGACGACGGCACAAGTCGGTTTTCGCGTGCTGCCGAAGCGCATCCTTCCGGACCTGAGCAAGATCTCGCCGTCGAAGGGATTTCAGCGCCTCTTCTCGAAGCGCGGCGGCGTCGAGCTCGTGAAGGCACTCGTCAAGATCGCGCTCGTCGGCTGGATCACGTGGCGCCTCGTGCTGAAGATCGAGGACCACATCGTGCCGCTCGCCGCGAGCGGGCCGCGCGAGATCCTCGCGGTCGCCGGTCGCGAGCTCGGCCACATCGTGCTCTGGGCGACGGGGGCGATCTCGATCCTCGCCGCCTGCGACTACGCGTGGCAGCGTCGCCAGCACCGCATGAGCCTGCGCATGACCAAGGCCGAGGTGAAGGACGAGCGCCGCCAAGCGGAAGGCGATCCGCAGATGAAAGCGCGTGTGAAGCGCGCGTACCAGCAGATCGCGCGCCGCCGCATGCTCGACGAGGTGCCGCGCGCCGACGTCGTCGTCACGAACCCGGTGCACCTCGCGGTGGCGTTGCGCTACACACCCGGTGAGACGGGCGCCCCCGTCGTCGTCGCGAAGGGCGCCGAGCACGTCGCCGAGCGCATCAAGGAAATCGCGCGCCGATCCGGGGTGCCGATCCTCGAGCGGCGGGCGCTCGCGCGCGCTCTCTTCCGGGCGGTGCCGATCGGCGGCCAGATTCCGGGGACGCTCTATCGCGCGGTCGCCGAGATCCTGGCGTACATCTACGCGCTGAAAGCGCGGCGGGCGGGGTAGGCGATGTCGAAGACCGCCCGCACCGTCATGCGCCGGCTGCTCGCCGGCGGCGAGCTCGTGATTCCGGCGGCGTTCGTCGTCGTCGTCATCGTGATGGTGATCCCGCTGCCGACGCCGCTCCTCGACCTCCTCCTCACGCTCAACGTGTCGCTGTCGCTCATCATCTTGCTGGTCGCGATGTACATCGTGCGGCCGCTCGAGTTCTCGACGTTCCCGTCGGTGCTGCTCGTGACGACGCTCTTCCGTCTGTCGCTGAACGTCGCCTCGACGCGCCTCATCCTGCTCCACGGCGAGGGCGGCTCGGCGGCGGCGGGTCACGTCATCCAGGCGTTCGGTAACTTCGTCGTCGGCGGCAGCTACGTCGTCGGCATCGTCGTCTTCCTGATCCTGGTCGTCATCAACTTCGCGGTGATCACGAAAGGCGCCGGCCGCATCGCCGAGGTCGCGGCGCGCTTCACGTTGGACGCCATGCCGGGAAAGCAGCTCGCGGTCGACGCCGAGCTGAACGCCGGGCTCCTCACCGAGAAGCAGGCGCGCGAGCGCCGGCGCGCGATCGAGGCCGAGGCGGACTTCTACGGCGCGATGGACGGCGCCAGCAAATTCGTCCGCGGCGACGCCGTCGCCGGACTCTTGATCGCGGCGATCAACATCATCGGCGGTCTCTTCATCGGCATCGTGCAGCGCGGTCTCGCGATTCAAGACGCCGCCGAGCTCTACACGGTGTTGACGATCGGCGACGGCCTCGTGTCGCAGCTGCCGGCGCTCCTCATCTCGACGGCGGCGGGCATCATCGTCACCCGCGCCGCGTCGGGGACGAACCTCGGCACCGAGGTGGTGAGCCAAATCCTCTTCAACCCGCGGGTGCTCACGACGGTGTCGGTGATTCTCGGCGCGTTTGCGATTCTTCCTGGGTTGCCGTTTCTGCCGTTCGTGGTGCTGGCGGGCGGGATCGGCGGGCTCGCGTACTTCAGCCGCATCGACGCCGAGGCGCGCAGCGAGGAGGCGGTCGCGGCAGCGCGGCCCGAAGCCGTCAAGAGCGCGGAAAAGGGCGACGCGCCGGTCCCGCTTGATCTCCTCGAGCTCGAGGTCGGTTACGAGCTCGTGCCGCTCGTCGACGGGGACCAGCGCGGCGAGCTCACCGAGCGCATCCGCAGCCTGCGCCGCCAGCTGGCGCAAGAGATGGGCTTCGTCGTGCCGCCGGTCCACATCCGCGACAACCTGCAGCTGAAGTCGAGCGAGTACGCGATTCTTCTGAAGGGCGTCGAGATCGCGCGCGGGGAGGTGCGCACCGGCCACTATCTCGCGATCAACCCGGGCGGCGCCGACGCGAGCTTCCGCGGCATCCCGACGAAGGAGCCCGCGTTCGGCCTCGACGCGCTCTGGGTCGCGGCGTCGGATCGCGAGCGCGCGCAGCTCGCCGGCTACACGGTCGTCGACGTCGCGACGGTCATCGTCACGCATCTCACCGAGCTGATCCGCCGTCACGCCCACGAGTTGCTCGGGCGCCAAGAGGTCCAGGCCCTCCTCGACGGCATCGCCAAGACGCATCCGAAGGTCGTCGAGGAGCTGGTGCCGCAGCAGCTCACGCTCGGCGGCGTGCAGAAAGTCTTGCAGAACCTGCTGCGCGAGCACGTCAGCATCCGCGACCTGCTCACGATCGTCGAGACGCTCGCCGACCATGCGCCGCAGACGAAAGATCCGCTCGCGCTCACCGAGCAGGTGCGGCAAGCGCTCTCGCGCTCGATCGTGAATCGCTTCTTGACCGCGGATCGCGTGCTGCCACTCGTGACGTTGGCGCCGCGTCTCGAGAAGCTCATCGCGGAAGCGGTGCATCGCACCGACGATGGCACGTACCTCGCGCTCGAGCCGTCGACGGCGCAGCGTCTCCTCGGCAAGCTCGCGTCCTGGTCCGAGCAGTTCGCGACGCAGAACCAGCAGCCGCTCCTGCTCTGCTCGACGGGGATCCGCGGCCACCTGCGACGCCTGACCGAGCGCTTCCTGCCGAGCCTCGCGCTCGTCGCGCCCGGCGAGATCCCGGCGAACGTGAAGATCCATTCGCTCGGCGTCGTGAGCCTCGAGGACGACGAGGCGACGGCGCGCATGCTGCCGCCGCGCGCGACGGCGCCGGCCGCGGCGGAGGTGGGTCTCTGATGCGTCTCCGCCGATTCACCGGACCCGACGCCTCGACGGCGCTGCGCGGTGTGAAAGATGCGCTCGGCCCCGACGCGGTGATTCTCCAGACGCGTGCCTGTGCGGAAGGTGGGATCGAAATCACTGCCGCCGTCGACGCCGACCTCGTGACGCCGTCGCTCGCGGCCGACGCCGCCGCAGCCGTCGATCTCGCCGACGTCAGCCGCGGCCTGGCGGAGCTCGCGGCGCGCGTGCGCGAGCTCGACCGCGCCGTGCGGCCGGCGCTCCCAGCGATCACGGCGCTCGGCGCGGAGGCGCGCGCGCTCGCCGAGCGCCTGGTGCTTCAGGGTCTCGCCGCCGACCTCGCGGCGCCGATCGCCGGCAGCTTCGAGGGTGCGCGCCGCACCGGCACCGCGGCCGGCGCCGCACTCGAGACGAGCCTCGCGTGCCATCTCGCCCCGGCGAGCGCATCCGAGGCGCGCGTCACCGCCTTCGTCGGTCCGACGGGCGCCGGGAAGACGACGACCATCGCCAAGCTCGCCGCGCGCCACTGCGGCGACGGCCGGCGCGCGAAAGTCGGTCTCGTGATGGCGGATACGCTGCGCGTCGGCGCACGCGAGCAGCTCGGCGCGTACGCGCGTCTCCTCGGCGTCCCCATGGAGATCGCGCGCGACGGCGGCGAGCTGCGCGCGGCGCTGGCGCGCTTTGCCGATCGCGACGCGATTTACGTCGATACGGCCGGCCTCGGCGCTGGCCGCGACGAGGCGGCGGCGGTCAACGGGATGCTCACGAGCGCCGGCGAGCCCGTGGCGCGGACCGCGGTCGTGAGCGCCGGCGCATCGGAGAGCGCGCTCCGCGCCGCGTGGCGGCAGCTCGACCGTCTCGGCGCCGCGAGCTGCATCGTGACGAAAGTCGACGAAGGCGCGAGTCTCGGAACGGCATGCACGTGGCTGCGCGAGCGGCAGCTCGCGCTCGCGTGGCTCGGCACTGGGCAGCGCGTGCCCGAGGACCTCGCGACGCCGAGCGGCAGCGCGCTCGTGCGTTGGCTGGTGGCGGCATGAGCGGACGACACGACAGCGGTTCGAAGATCGCCGCGGCGCCCGCGAATGTGGGCGCGCTCAACGGCCGCACGATCGCGATCGCGAGCGGCAAGGGCGGCGTCGGCAAGACGAACATCGTCGCGAACCTCGCGATCGCGCTCCGTCGGCGCGGTCAGCGCGTCATCGTGATCGACGCCGATCTCGGACTCGCCAACCTCGACACGCTCCTCGGCGTCAACCCGCGCGCGACGTTGCGCCACGTGTTGCATGGCGAGTGTACGCTGCGCGACGTGCTGGTCGAAGGGCCGGCGGGCATTCAGCTCGTGCCGGCGGCGAGCGGCTTCGAGGACCTGACCCAGCTCACGCACGCGCAGCGCCTGCTCTTGCTCGAGCAGGTCGACAGCTTGGACGGCGCGTTCGACGTGCTCCTGCTCGACACCGGCGCCGGCATCTCGTCCAACGTTCTCTTCTTTGCGGCGGCGGCGCACGAGACGATGGTCGTCGTCACGCCCGAGCCGACGGCGCTCACCGACGCGTACGCGCTCGTGAAGGTGCTCTCGACGCGCTACGCAGAGCAGCGCTTCGGCGTCGTCGTCAACATGGCGCGCGGCGAGTTCGAGGCACGGCGGACGTTCACGCATCTGAGCCGCGTCGCCGAGCGCTTCCTGCACGTCAGCTTGCGCTGGGTCGGTTGGGTGCCGTTCGACGCGGAGGTGCCGGAGGCGGTGCGGCGCCAGCGTGCCGTCGTCGAGCTCGCGCCGCGTGCGCCGGTGAGCCGCGCAATCGAGGCGCTCGCGGAGCGCGTTGTCGCCGGCCCCGAAAGCGTACCGCCGAAGGGCGGCCTGCAGTTCTTCTTCCGGCGTCTGTTGGCGGAGGAGGGCGCGTGAGGACGGGCTCGCACACCAAGGGGTATGGCGCCCGCGTCCGCGGTGCCGGCGAGCGCGGCACGACACCGCCCGACGAGGCGATCCGCGCCCACCTGCCGCTCGTCCGCCGCGTCGTGCAGCGCCTCGCGGTGCGCAAGCCGCCGCAGGTGGACCTCGACGAGCTCGTGAGCTGGGGCATCGAGGGCCTCCTCGATGCGTTCAAGAAGTACGACGAGAAGAAGCAGGCGGCGTTCGCGACCTACGCCCAGTTCCGCATCCGCGGCGCGATCCTCGATCGCTTGCGCGGGATGGACTGGGTGTCGCGCAGCGTCCGCCAGAAGGCGACCCTCCTCGAGAAGACCTACCGCCGTCTCGAAGGCGCGCTCGGACGGCCTGCGACGGAGGAGGAGGCGGCGGAAGCGCTCGACATGACGTTGGCCGAGCTGCACGCGCTCCTGTCCGAGGTCGGTCAGATGACGCTCTTCAGTCTCGAAGACCTCGGCGTCCGGCCCGGGCAGGAGCGCCTTCAGCTGGAGCGGCTACTGCAGGGCGAGGGTGACGATCCGATGCATGCGCTGCTCTCGCAGGAGCGCGTCTCGCTCGTCGCCGAGGCGATCCGCGCGCTGCCGGAAAAGGAGCGCACCGTCATTGCGCTCTACTACCACGAGGGCATCACGATGAAGGAGGTGGGCGCCGTCCTCGGGCTCACCGAGTCGCGCGTGTCGCAGCTGCACGCGCAGGCGTTGCTGCGGCTGCGCGGCCTGCTGCACGAGCATTTCGGCCCGCGCGACTGACGGAGGAGGAGGCGGAGTGATGGACGGAACCTGGATCATGCCGGCGGTCGACGCCATCGTGGTCGCCATGCTCGCCGCGGTCTTGTGGCGCCTACGCCGCGATCCGCACGCGGGATGGGAGGAGCGCGAGCGCCGGTTGGAGGCGATCTTCGCGCGGCTGCGCGTGCTCGTCGCGCAATCGGAAGGCGTTGCGCGCGACCTCGACGGCGCGCTCGGCGCGCATCAGCGGCGCCTGCGCGCGCTCCTCGACGAGTCGAGGACAGCGGTCGAGCAGGTCGCCACCGCTGCGGCGGACGACGCGGCGATCGACGGCGATGTGATCGCGCGCGTCCGCAGCCTCGCCGCCGCGGCGATGCCGGTCGAGGAGATCGCGCGGCGCGTGGACATGCCGGCGGCGGAGGTGCGTGTCCTCGTCGGCCTCCGCGACGACCGTCGCGTCGGCCGGGGCAGAGCGCCGCGGTCGCGCGCCGCGACGGCGGTGCACGCATGAGCGCGCGCGAGCTCGCGGTCGCGAGCGTCCCCAGCGAGGTCGGGCGCGCGGCAAGAATGGCCCGGCAAGTTTTGCCGGCGTCGCCGTCGCGTCGCCGCCTCGGCGCCGCTGCGACGGCGGGCACTACCGCCGACGACGCGTTCCGTCGCAGCGCGGAGCGCCGCCGCCGGGCCCGCGCGTGGCATGAGCGTTGCTGCCCACGACGCACGATGGGGAGCCGACCGTGAACGCCGGCATCTACTCGGCCGTCTCGGGAAGCGTCACGGCGCTCACGCGCCTCGACGCGATCACGAACAACCTCGCGAACGCGAGCACGCCCGGTTTCAAGGCGGAGCGTCTCGTGCAGCGCGCGGTGGCGGTCGGCACCGTGCCGACCGCGACCGCGGTGCCGACGCCGATCGCTCGTGCCGTGCTGGAGACCGACTTCTCGCAAGGTCCGATCGAGCCGACCGAGAATCCACTCGACATCGCGCTCGACGGCAAGGGTTTTCTCGTCGTCGACGGACCGCGCGGTGAGCGCCTCACCCGCCGCGGCAATCTCGAGATCGACTCCGAGGGCTTCCTCGCGACGAAGGACGGCTGGCGGGTGCAGGGGGAGAACGGCGATCTGCGCGTCGGCGGCGGCATCGGCGGCGGCCCGCTCGTGATCTCGCCGGACGGCACCGTCCGCGCCGGCGATCTCACCGCGGGCAAGCTGCGCATCGTGACCGTCGCCGATCCGAGCAAGCTCGTGCGTGAAGGCGGGACGACGTTCGCGGCGGGCGCGCTGCCGCTCGTCGATGCCGCGCCGGGCGACGTCACGGTACGGCAAGGCGCGGTCGAGGGCGCGAACGCGTCGCCGATCGAGAGCTTGGTGGCGTTGATCGAGACGATGCGCGGCTACGAGGCGTACATGCGGGCCGCCGAACGGCTCGATCAGGTGAGCGGTCGCGCGGTCAGCGACGTCGGCCGCGTGTAAGGGGGAGACGATGATCCGTGCACTCTACAGCGCCGCGACCGGCATGGAGGCGCAGCAGCTCAACATCGACGTCATCGCGAACAACCTCGCGAACGTCGGCACCGCCGGCTTCAAGAAGAGCCGGGCGGACTTCCAGGACCTGCTCTATCAGACGTTGAAGGAGCCGGGCGGTCTCGCGACCGGCACGACGCAGGTGCCGACTGGCATCCAGGTCGGCCTCGGCGTCCGCCCCGCAGCGGTCGAGCGCATCCACCTGCAAGGGGACTTCAATCAGACGACGAACCCGCTCGACGTCGCCATCGAGGGCGACGGCTTCTTCCAAGTGACGTTGCCGGACGGCAATACCGCGTACACCCGCGCCGGCGCGTTCAAGCTCGACTCGACGGGATCGCTCGTCACCTCGGAGGGCAACGCGGTCACGCCGCAGATCACGATCCCGCAAGGCGCGGAGTCGGTCACGGTCGGCAGCGACGGCACCGTCAGT
>JBGPOW010000167.1:0-9758 GCA_041488235.1 Binatia bacterium | reverse complement strand
CGATCGCGCCGACGTCTTCATCACGAACATCCGGCCCGGCGCCCTCGAGCGGGCCGGACTCGATTACGCCAGCCTCTCCGCGCGCAACCCGCGCCTCGTCTACGCGAGCGTGACCGGGTACGGGCTCGCCGGCCCGGATCGAGACCGCGCGGCGTTCGACATCGGCGCCTTCTGGTCGCGGAGCGGCATCGCGGCAGCGCTCACGCCGGCCGGCACCGATCCTCCGTATCAGCGCGGCGCCATGGGCGATCATACCGCCGGCATCACGGCGGCGGCGGGGATCGGGGCCGCCCTCTTCGTCCGCACCCGTACCGGGCGCGGGCAGCTGATCTCCACGTCGCTCCTCCGACTCGGCATCTTCACCGTCGGGTGGGACACCAACATCATGCTGCGCATGGGCGCCAAGACGGTGCCCATGACGCGCACGACGACGCCGAATCCGCTGATCAGCTGCTACCGCGGCAGCGACGGCCGGTGGTTCTGGCTCCTCGGGCTGCAGGGCGACCGCTTGTGGCCGGATCTCGTGCGCGCGCTCGGACGCCCCGAGCTGCTCGACGACCCGCGCTTCCGCGATCTCGTCGGACGGCGCGAGCACTGCGCCGAGCTCGTCGGCGTGCTCGACACGGCGTTCGCGACGCGGACGGCCGCGGAGTGGGCGACGATCTTCGACCGCGAGGGCGTCTGGTGGGCACCCGTGCAGTCGATCGACGAGGTCATCGACGATCCGCAGGCGATCGCCTGCGGCGCCTTCGTCGACGTGCCGCTCGCCGAAGGCGGCAGCGCGCGCATGGTGGCGTCGCCCGTCGATTTCTCCGACACGTGCTGGGCGCCACACGCGAACGCGCCCGAGCTCGGCCAGCACACCGAGGAGATCTTGCTCGAGCTCGGCTACGACTGGGAGGCGATCGCGCGGTTCAAGGAGGAGAAGGCGATTCCCTGAGCGCCACGCCTGCGGAGGAGCACGCATGGACGTCGGGAATCTCCACGGCAAGACGGCGCTCGTCACCGGCGCGGCGAGCGGCATCGGCAAGGCGACGGCGCTGGCGTTCGCACGGCGCGGCGCGGACCTCGTCGTCTGCGATGTCGATGCTGCAGGGCTCGCGGCGGTCGAGCAGGAGATCCGCGTCCTCGGACGCGACGCCTTCACCAGCCGGGTCGACGTCGCCGATCGCGACCAGATGCGCGACTTCGCTGACGCGGTACACGCGCGCGTCGACGCCGTCGACATTCTGATGAACAACGCCGGCGTCGGCCTCGGCGCCGGGTTGCTCGACACGTCGCTCGACGATTGGGAGTGGATCGTCGGCATCAATCTGCGCGGCGTGATTCACGGCTGCCACTACTTCGTGCCGCCGATGGTGCGGTGGGGCCGCGGCGGTCACGTGATAAACCTCTCGTCGACCGCCGGGTATGTCGCGACCGAGGCGCTCCTCGCCTACAGCACGACGAAGTTTGCCGTCCTCGGTCTTTCCGAGGCGTTGCGGGCGGAGCTCCGTCGCCACCGCATTGGGGTGACCGCCGTCTGCCCGGGCGTCATCGACACCGCGATCGTCACGAGCGCGCGCGTGCGCGGCGTCCAGGCGAACCCGAAGGTGCGCGAGGGCCTGATCGACGTGTTCCGCCGCCGCAAGTACCCGCCGGCGCGCGTCGCCGAGAACATCCTGAAAGCCGTGCAGCGCAACCGCGCCGTCGCGCCCATCTCGCCCGAGGCGTGGTTCGCGTACGTCGCCAAACGCGTCGCGCCGGCGGGCATCGCATGGCTCAACCGGAAACTGAGCGATCGCGTCCTGCGCGAGGCGGGTGTCGTCGAGTGAAGGCGCCAGCGAGGGAGAGGTGATCGCGCACTTCCACGCGTAAGATCGCCGCCGCTCGTTCGTCCCTTCCAGCACACCCGCATGCTCACGGTGCACCGACTTGCATGGATCGCCGCGGTGATTCCCGCCCTGGCGTCGGGTTGCGGCGATCGACACTCGCAGCGGGGCGTTCCGGCACCCACCCCGACCGCGAGCGTCCAGCCGGCGAGCCCAACTTCGACGGTGACCGCCACGCCTACAGGCAGCCTCGGCTGGGCGGTCGGACCCCGCGGCGGCGGTGGCAGCGTGATCGTTCGCTCCGATGACGGCGCACGAACGTGGACCGTCGAGCTCACCACGACGGTCGACACGTCACTCGACGCCATCACGTTCGTCGATGCGGCGACGGGATGGGTTGTAGGCGTCGACACGATCTTGCACACGGATGACGGCGGAGCGTCGTGGCAGCCGCAGCAGGATGCGCTGCCACCGGCCGCGCGGATGGCTCCGCCGGACTTCGCGCTCACGCACTACTTCGCGGCGGCATTCGTCGACGCGGCGCACGGCGTCGTCGCCGGCGGCGGGCCGTTTCACCCGGTCGAGTTCGGTGGGCCTTCGCAGATCGTCGTGACCGATGACGGCGGGCGGACGTGGGCGCTGGCGCCGATCGACGGCACCAATCCGGCGCTGCTCAACTCACCGATCTCGTCCGTGTGCTTCACCGCAGCGGGGATCGGCGTGGCGTCCGGCTTCGGCGTCAGCGGCAGCGTCACCCTCGTCAGCCACGACATCGGCCACACCTGGACCGAGATCTCGGCGGCGGTCGGGGCGTGCGCCGGTCACGCCGCGTGCGCGGGCGAGCACGATCTCTGGCTCGCCGGCGGCGATTCGGCGCCCGGGATCATTTGTCACTCGCAGGACAGCGGTGCCACTTGGATCGACGAGTCACGCAACATCCCGAGCCCGAGCGGCGAGATTCCTGATCTCGTGTTCGTCGACGACCGCAACGGTTGGGCGGCGAGCTTCGACGCCGTTCCACGCGCCGTCGCGCTTCGCACTACGGACGGCGGCGGCTCATGGCACTCGCAAGTGCTGCCGCTGGTACCCGACGCGGTGTTCATGACGCCGCAAGCCGTCGCCGCGACGTCGTCGACGCATGCCGTCGTGGTCGGATCGGCGTCGAATGCCCAAGGGCTGCTCGGCCCGATGGCGCTGGTGACGTTCGACGGCGGCGTGACGTGGCAGCCGAGCGCGGTTCCCGGAGACGTCTTCTTCTTGAAGGACGTGGCGCTGGAGTGACCGCGCTGGAGTGACCGCGCTGGAGTGAACGCCTGCTAGTCGTGCGCGGCGGCGGGCCGCAGCACGAGAAACCCCTCGGGCGCGAGGGCGGTCGCGAGCATCACCTCGTTGATGTCGAGATGCTCGGTCCACGTTCCGATCGTCGCGTGCGCCGGGTCGAGCCAGAACGCGACGATTCGACCCGCGACGGACGTATGGGCGGCGAGGTTCTCGACCAGCTCGATGCCGCCGGCCTCTCCGGACGGGTCGGCGGATCGCGCGTGGCGCATGTGCGCGACGGCGTGGAGACCGATCGCGAGGCCGAGCTCGCGGAACGCGAGGCGCTGCTCGGCGCGTCGATCGAGCTCTCCCGTCCGCACGTAGTGCTCGAGACCGGCGAGCGCGGACGCGAGCAACAGGTCGCGCAGGCCATCGGCGGCGAGCGCTCCCTCGCGCTCGAGCTGATCCACGCGGTACGCGTTGGTGAGGAGACCGCCGAGGCCGAGCGGATCGGCGGTCGCCAAGCGGTTGGTCTCGATCATCGCCGCGAGCGCGGCCGCCTCCGTCCGCAGCGACGGTCCGCGACCCGGCTGCGGCAGCCGCGCCGCCGTCCCCTCGAGCTGCGCGAACGTGACGAAGCCGTCGAGCGGATCATGCTGCCCCATCGAGGGAACGAGCGGGCGGCGGAGATCGATGCTCATCTTCCAGTACATCCGGCGCGCGCCCTCGGCCGTCGTGTAGACGAAGGCCGCGTACGCCGCCGCCGCGAGCTCACGCGCCCACGCGTTGACGGCGGGCGCGCCGCTCGCGCGCGTCACCTGGTCGAGCGCGTGCATCCACTTCGTCAGGTAGTGGAAGTACTGACCGTCGCGATCCCACTCGAGCGCGTCGTCGTACGGCTCCGCGGGCGCGCGCTCGGGGAGCCGCTTCCCGATGCGCAGGCCGCCGCGCGTCGGATGGCGCGCGCCCTCCGCCGCCGCGAGACCGCTGATCCAGCCGCGGCGCGCGTCGTCGGGACGATGGCTCCCGAGCGTGCGATGCACGCGCTCGACGAGACGGAGCGCGAGCTCCGTGTACCGCGACTCGCCCGACGTACGTGCCAGACCGAGAAAGTTGCAGACGGCGAACGCGTCCGTCCACAGATACCGCCGCTCGGGACGATTCGACGCGAGACCGGTGCGCTCCGCGAAGCGCAGCATCAACGCGATCGCCTCGGCCGCTCCGGAGGTCATCACACGAGGATGCCTGTACGGCCTCTCGTTGGGAATCGGGCGTCGTCAACGAAACAGGTCGCGGAGCACCGCGCGCTGTAGCTTGCCTGTGGCGGTGCGCGGCAGCGCATCGAGATACACGATGCGCTTCGGACGCTTGAAGCGCGGGAGGCGCTCGCGGCACACGTCGTCGATGCGGGCGCGCAACGTTTCGTCGTCGGCGCGCCGGGGATCCGCGTTCGGATCGTCCGCGGGGACGACACACGCCACCAGCTCCGGCAGACCGCTCGCGTCCGGCACGCCGACGACGCCGCATTCGCCGACGCCGGCGGTCGCCGTGATGACCTCCTCGACGTCGAGCGGCGAGACCCATTGCCCGGAGATCTTCAGGAGATCGTCGCGACGACCGAGAACGCGGATCGTGCCGTCCTCGTTCGCGACCGCTTGGTCGCCGGTGACGAACCAGCCGCCGACGAACGCGCGGCGCGTCGCCTCGGCGCGCTGCCAGTACCCGGCGGCGATGCTGTCGCCGCGCACGCGCAGCCCGCCTTGTGTGCCCGGCGCGACGACCGTTCCGTCGTCGTCGACGAGCTGCACCTCGTAGCCGGGTACCGGCCGCCCGAGCGTCCCCGGCACGCACGCGCCCGGCGCGTTGGAGAGAAAGACGTGCAGCGCCTCCGTCGATCCGAAGCCGTCGAGGATCTCGACGCCGAAGCGGCGCCGCCATTCGTGGAAGATCGTCTCGGGAAGCGCCTCGCCGGCGGAGACGCAGCGTCGCATCCGCGTGAACGCCGCAGCGGCATCGGGCGGGGCGTGCTCGAGCAGCGCGCGGTACGCCGACGGAACGGCGAAGAAGAGCGACGGCGTCTCGTCGACGAGCATCCGCCACGCGCGCTCCGGCGAGAACGGGTCGGGTGAGAGGATCGAGGTCCCGCCGGCCGCAAGCGGGAAATAGAGGCTCGCGCCAAGACCGTAAGCGAAGGAGAGCTTCGACGTCGAGTACGCGACGTCGCCGTCGCCGATCCCGAGGATCGTCCGGCCGTAGCTTCCGACCACGTACGCGATGGCCCGATGCACGTGGACGACCGCTTTCGGCCGGCCGGTCGTGCCCGAGCTGTAGAGCCAGAACGCGGGATCGTCCGCGTCCGTGGGAAACGGCTCGCCGCGGGCGGCGCGCTCGAGACGGGCGTCGTGTGCGTCAATCGCCGTCGCGAAGCTCCCCTCGCCGTCCGGGCCGACGGTCAAGATCACGGGCGCGCGGCGCGCGAACCCGGTTTCGCCGCGCAAGGCCTCCGCCACGGCCGGGACGGTGATCACTGCCCGCGCGCGGCTCTCGCGCAGGAAGGGCGCGTACGCGTCGGGACGCAGAAACGAGTTGACGAGCACGGGCACGCTGCCGTTCCACATCGCCCCGAGAAACGCGACGACGAGCTCCGGGCAATCCGGTAGGACGATCACCACGCGCTGCTCTTCCTCGACGCCGAGCGCAGCGAAGGCGGTAGCAGCTTGCACGACGCGGCGGCGCAGCTCGCCGCGCGTCACATCGACCCGCCGCGCCGCCGACCGCACGCGGATCGCCACGGACGCGTCGTCGCCCGCGCGCAAGATCTCCGCCGCCGCGTTCACCGCGGGCTCTCCCGCCGCGCCCGCGCTCACGACGCGATGCGCGGTAACACGCGATCGGTGAAGAGCGTGAACGTCTCGTGGCTGAGCGGCGCGCAGAGCAAGTACTCGAGCGGCAACTCCTCGCGCAGCCGCGCGAGCTCGTCGATGACGGATTCCGTCGTCCCATGGATGATGACGCCGTCGAGATAGCGCGCGATGGGGTCGACGCGCGCGGCGGTCGCGGCGGCCGGGACGCCGAATCCGACGACCCCCTTCAGTGCGCCGTGTTGCGGACCGGTGTACGAGTCGACCAGCCAGCGCGCGCCACGGCGCGCGGTCTCCTCGGCGGCGTCGCGCGTCGGCGCGATCGCGAGCAGCCGCGCGATCGGGATCTCGCGTCCGGCGATCGCGTGGCCGGCGGCCTCGAGCTCGCTCCGGTAGAGGTCGCGCTTGGCGGCGATCTCGTGATGGCTCGAGTGCGGGTCCATCATGATCGTGAACCCGGCGCCCGCGGCGCGGCGGATCGCGTCCGGCGACGAGGCGGCGAGCCAGACCGGCGGATGCGGGCGCTGATGCGGTTTCGGCAACACCTCGATGCCGTCGAACTGGTAGTACTTTCCCTCGTACGTGAGGCGCTCCTCCGTCCACGCGCGGAGGACGATGTCGACCGCTTCTTGAAAGCGCGCGGCGCTCTCCGCCTGCGGCACGCCGAACGCGGCGAACTCGGTCGGATCGAAGCCGCGGCCGGCGCCCCAATTCACGCGCCCGCCCGAGAGGACGTCGAGGAACGCGACCTCCTCCGCGAGCCGCAGCGGATGGTAGAGCGCCGCGAGCGAGACCGCGGTCCCGATGCGTAACCGCTTCGTGCGTGCCGCGACGTGCACGCCCATCATGTGGATCGAGGGACACACGCTGAAGGTGTGGAAGTGGTGCTCCGCGAGCCACACGGCGTCGTACCCGGCGCCGTCCATGATCTCGATCCGCTGCAACGCGCGCTCGTAGACGGTCTCGATCGGGACGCGACGCTCGGGCCAGCTGAAGAATTGGAGGATACCGGCTTTCATCTCATGCCTCGTTCGCGCGCACGTACACGAAGTCGACCGGCTGCGCGTTGATGCCGCGCGCCGGCGGCGCGATCCAGTTGGCGAATGCGCCGGGCTCGGTGATCGGGTGCGCCATGAGGCTGCGCACGTAGGCGTGGTCGGTGTCGGTCGGAAGGAAGTCGGCTTCGCGCCGGCGGAACTCCGTCTCGCTGATCCGCCGTCCCGCCGGATCGAAGAACGTCCCCGCGAAGGTGCCAACGGCGCGATGGAACCGTTCCGACGGCAGCGCAAACGCGACGCCGAGATCCGCGACGAGCTTGTTCCACTTGTCGACGGCGGCCTGGCAGTCGTCGGCGTACGCGCTCCGCACCGCCAGGTTCACGGCGAGCCGCGGCGCGACCTCGCGCTCGACGATCTCGCCCTCCTCGAGGAGCTCGACGCGCGTCGCGCCCTCGCGCAGCACGTGATCGGAATAGCGCTCCTCCTGCGGCCGTCCCTTCAAGCCGGCGCCGAAGTACGCCGCACCGTTCGTCGACACCTCCGACCCGAAGAGATCGAGCGAGACCGTGTACCAGAAGTTCAGGTAGCGCTGCAGCATGTCGAACGGGATCGCGCCCTCGCCTTTCGGGTCTTTGCCCTTGCGGACGAGCTCGGCGGTACGCTGCACGATGCGCGCGATGCCGGTTTGGCCGACGAACATGTGGTGCGCCTCCTCCGTGAGCATGAAGCGGCAGGTGCGCGCCAGCGGATCGAACGCCGACTCGGCGAGCGACAGCAGCTGAAACTTGCCGTCGCGGTCGGTGAACGTCGTGAACATCATGAACGACAGCCAGTCGTCGATCGGCTCGTTGAACGCCTGCAGGATGCGCGGCTTGTCGGCGTCGCCGGAGCGGCGCTGCAAGAGCCCCTCCGCCTCCTCGCGACCGTCGCGCCCGAAGTAGGTGTGCAGCAGATACACCATCGCCCAGAGGTGGCGTCCCTCCTCGACGTTCACTTGGAAGAGATTGCGGAGATCGTAAAGCGAGGGGCAGCTGCGTCCGAGCCGGCGCTGCTGCTCGACCGACGCGGGCTCGGTGTCGCCTTGCGTGACGATCAAGCGGCGGAGGGCGTTCCGGTGTTCGCCCGGGACTGCGCTCCACACCGGCTCGCCGTACCGATCGCCGAAGCCGATCCGCCGGTCCGGCTGCGGGTCGGCGAGGAAGATGCCCCAGCGGTAGTCGGGCATGCGCACGTAGTCGAAGTGCGCCCAGCCGTCGGCGCCGACGTCGACGGCGGTGCGCAGATACACCTCGTGCTGCTGAAAGCCCTCGGGGCCCATCTCGCGCCACCAGTCGAGGAACCCCGGCTGCCACTGCTCGAGCGCGCGCTGCAGACGCTTGTCGGAGGAGAGGTCGACGTTGTTCGGGATCTTCTCGTGCAGCGAGACGGTGCTCATCGCAGCGGTCCTTTCACGGCGTCACGTGCGCCGCCAGTCGAACTCGGGGCGCTCGCCCGCCTTGCCGTAGAGCGTGAGCGCCCCGTGCGCGCCGGTCGCGTTCGGACGCGTGAAGATCCAGTTCTGCCACGCCGACAAGCGGCCGAAGATCTTCGTCTCGAGCGTCTCCGGTCCCGGGAAGCGCAGATTCGCCTCCATCGCGGTCAGCGCGTCGGGGCTCATCGCCGCGCGCTCCTCGACCGCCATCCGCAGCTCGTCCTCCCAGTCGATTCCGTCGGGCGCAAACGTGACGAGGCCGGCGCGGAGCGCGTCCTCGGGGCCGAACGGTCCACCGTGATCGAGGACGGCGCGCGCACGCTCGACGTCGCCGTCGAAGTGCGCGACGAGCCGCGACAGCCCGGATCCCGTCGGCAGAAGGCCCTCGTTCAGCGGCGAGAGCGCGAGCGCGGTCGGCGTGTCTGGATCGGCGAGCATGTACGAGCGATCGGCCGCGAGTGCGAGCTCGAGTAGCGAGCCGGCGAACGCCGAGCCGCCGTCGACGATCGCATAAAAGGTGCGGGCGGTGACGTCGAGACGCTTCAAGACGCGGCGCTGCAGCAAGAGGACCTCGCGCACGAGCCAGTGTGCGCGGTGGGCGGCGAGCATCCGGTCGACGACGAGAACCGCCTGCGGATCGCCGGCGGTGCGCACGAGCACGAGACCGATCTCCGGCTCGTTCACGCGCAGGTGCAGGAGCGCGTCGTCGAGCTCGCGCCACGCGGCGATCGCCCACACCCGCGCGCCCGCCCCGACGAGCGCATCCGGAGTCGACGGTTGCGCCTCCCGTGGCGCGCGTACGAGGAGCGTTGCGACGCGTCGCCCGCGATCGCACGTGAGCGACACGTGGTCGTACTCGATCCCGTCCGCGGACGCGTGTCGCGCGAGCGCCGGCAGCTCGATTCCGCGCGCGCGCTCCGGACGGTCGCTCCGGCGCGCGAGCTCACGCGCGCGCTCGGCGACGCGCGCGTCGAAGCGCGAGCGCGGCATCACCTCGTCGACGAGCTTCCACTCCACGGCACGCGCGCCGCGGACGCCCTCGGCCGTCGTCGCGAAGAAGTCGGCGTGGTCGCGGCGGACGCGCCGCTTGTCGACGAGGCGCGTGAGCCCGCCGGTGCCCGGCAGGACGCCGAGGAGCGATACCTCGGGGAGCGAGACCGCCGAGGAGCCGTCGTCGACGAGCACGATCTCGTCGCACGCGAGCGCGAGCTCGTAGCCGCCGCCCGACGCCGTACCGTTCAGCGCGCAGAGCGTCGCGATGCCCGACTCGCGGCTCATCTCCTCGAGGTGCAGCCGGGTCTCGTTCGTGAACTTGCAGAAGTTCACCTTGAACCCGTGCGAGCTCTGTCCGAGCATT
>JBGPOW010000166.1:0-9826 GCA_041488235.1 Binatia bacterium | reverse complement strand
CTCCTCGGCGACGGCGACGGCTTCCGTGGCGTGCTTCGCGGCGGCGACAGGATCGTTCATGAAGGCGTGCAGCAGGGCGGCGAGGGTGAGGGCAGTCGCGCGATCGACGGGACGCGCGGTCTCATGCGACCAGGCGAGACCTTGCGCGGACAGCTCGCGTGCGGCGGCGAGATTGCCGCGCGACATCTCTGCAAACGCCGCGGTGCCGTACGCGTAGCCGATGAGGTCGAAGGTGGACGGAAACGACATTGGCGCGCTCGGCTTGGTGGCAATCGCACGCTGGCCGTGCTCGCACGCCGCCGTGAGCGCGCCGCGGCTCCACTCGGACCACGCGGCGCAGGTGTGCGCGACGAGGATGGCTTGCGGGAGCGGCAGCCGCTCCGCGAGCTCGAGGATGCGCGGGACGATCCGTGCAGTCGAGGCGAGCTCGGCACGGGCGGCATGGTACGTGTGCAAACCGGCGAGGGCGGTCAGGAGCGGCGGCAGCGCGTCGGCGCGCTCGGCGAGCTCTCGACACCGCTCGAACGTCGCCTTCACGTCCGGATCGGCATAGTCCTCGGCGACGAGCAGCGAGGCGCCGAGCCGCAGATTCAGGAACAGCAGCCGCTCGGTGCGATCTTGCGTGTCTGGGAGCAGGGCGACGATGTCGAGCGCGCGGCGCAGAGTCGCGATCGCCTCGCGATGGGCACCGCGCCAGGTGTACTGCGTCGCCGCCTTCTCGAGATATTTCGCGGCGCGGCCGGCGTCCCGACCACGCTCGAAGTGCACCGACAGCTCCGTTGCGACGTCGTCCACGTGCGCGTCGTAGGCATCTTCGAGGCGTCGCCCGATGCGTTGGTGGAGCACGCGCGCATGCGCCGGTGAGACCCGCGCATACAGCGTGCTGCGGTAGAGCTCGTGCATGAACTCGTACGCGGCGGCGACGGTGCCGTCGGGCCATTCGGAGACGCCCGCCGCGCGGATGAAATGGCCATCGCGCGCGAGCGCGTCGCATCGAGCTTCGACGGCGACCAGCTCCTGCTCCGCGGCAGCGGCGACGATCGCGGCGGAAAATTGCGTGCCCGCGGCGCTCGCCGCTTCCAGCAGCTGCCGGTCGGAGTCCGCGAGATGCTCCGCTTGACGATCGATCATGAGGCGCAGGCTTTCCGGGACGCCGAAGTCGGAATAGCCGGACTGGACATGCCACGCGCCGTCGCGGCACGCGACGAGCCCCGCCTCGACGAGCGAGTCGAAGAGCGTGATCAGGAAGAGCGGGTGGCCCTCGGTACGGCGATGCAGCCACTCGACGAGCGGCCGCGGTGGCGACGGGCTCCGCGCTTCGAGCCACCGCTGCACCGCACCGAGTGTCAGACGGCTGAGCGGCAGCTGCACGCTTTGGTAATGCGCGCGCAGCTCCTGCTCGACGCCGCGCAGCGGATGGCGACGCAGGATCAACTCCGTCGGTCGATACGTTGCAAGCACCAGTAACCGGCATGGGTCGGGGCGTCGCGCGAGGTACGACAACACGTCGATCGTCGATGGATCGCTCCAGTGCAGATCCTCCAGCACGAGGACGAGTGTGCGCTCCGCCGCGAGTCCTTCGACCGCCCCGCCGAGGAGCCGCACCGCGCGCTCCGGCATGATCCCGCTCGCGGACGCAGTGCCGGCGGTCGTCGCGCTCGATGTGAGAATGGGATCGGGGAGACACCGCGCCAGCGCGTCGAGAATCGGCAGGAACGGCTCGGCGGGACCGTACTGCTCGACGCATTGTCCGTGCGCGACGAGAGCACGAGGAGCCACGGTGCGGATGAACGCCTCCACGAGCGCTGTCTTGCCGATCCCGGCGTCGCCGGTGACGAACACGACCTGGCGTGTGCCGCGCGCCGCGCGCTCGAACCATTGCCGCAGCTGTGCGAGATCGCCGTTGCGTCCGACGACGGTCGGCGGCTGGCGAACAGGCGCGGCCGGCTCGTCGCCGCTCTCCTGCGCCGCGCTCTCCGCGATCCAGCGGTAGCCGCGCCGGTACACGGTCTCGATGAAGCGCGCTGCCCCGCGGGTGTCGCCGAAGATGACGCGCAGCTCGCGTACGCAGCCGACCAGCACGTCCTCGGAGACGTGGACCTGCGGCCAGAGCTGCGTGAGCAGCTCGTCTTTCGTCACCAGCTGGCCGGGCCGGGCCGCCAGGTACTCGAGGAGGGCAAGCGTCTTGCCGCGAACGGCGACGACCTCGTCGCCGCGGTAGAGGCGCGCGTTCGCGGTGTCGAGCGCGAAGCGTCCGAAGCGGATCCGGCGGTCGCGCTCAGGGCGCGAGGGCATGCGCCACCGTAGCCGACCTCGTCTAGGTGTCACAAACCCGTCGCGCCGCCGAATGTCGGAATGATTGCGGAATGTCCTCAGGACCGCGTGCTACGCGGTCCGTACAATCGCCCAATGGCTTATCGCGTCCACGGCATGATGCAGTCCTATTTCACCCGCAAAATGACGGGGTATCTCGATTACAAGGGCATCCCGTGGCTGTTTCGCCGCTTTCCCGGCGCGAGCGCGGAAACGATGGCGGCGGGCTTCCCGGGAGGCGTGCCGGTCGTGCAGACGCCGGCGGGCGAGTTCATGTGGGACTCGACGGCGATGATCCACCACCTCGAGCTGCGCTTCCCGGAGCGAGCCGTGCTCCCCCAGGATCCGATGCAGCGTTTCCTCTGCTACGTGATCGAAGATGCCGCCGATGAATGGTTCTATCGTCCTGCCGTCGGCAGCCGCTGGTTCTTTCCGGAGAACGCCGCCGTCGGCGGCTTCGAGCTCGCGCGCGACATCGCCGTGCGCATGCCGGTGGCGTGCGATCAGGCGCATGCGGCCGTCGGCGAGCACGTGCGCAGCAGCTGTCCGCCGCTCGGCGTGACCGCCGAGACGATCCAGCTGTGGGTCGACGACGTCCTCCGACCCTGGATGCGCGTCCTCGACGCGCATCTCGCACAACAGCCCTATCTGTTCGGCGACCGCCCTTCGCTCGCCGACTTCGCGCTCTTCGGCGGTAATGCTGCCCACTTCATCAACGACCCCCTTTGTCGCCGGTGGACCGAGGAAGACGGCCCCGCCGTCGTACAGCACACGCACCGGCTGCTCGAGCCCGAGGATCAGGGCCTCGGCGGTTGGGACGATCCGCGTGCGGTGTCCGAGACGTTGATCGCGGTCCTCGCGGAGCTCGGCACGCGCTACCTGCCGTGGGTCAGCCGCGCGTGCGTCGACGGCGTCGCCGATGTCGTCTTCGCGAACGGCACGCGCGTCCCCGTGCGCGCGACGGAGTTCCTGCGTGATGCGCGCGCGACCCTCCTCGCCCGCTACGTCGAGAGTCGCAGCGCGCGGCTCGACGCCATACTCGATCACGCGGGAATCCTGGCATTCTTCGCCGAGTACGTCGGACATGCGGGGCCGGTTCCGGATCATCGCGACCCGCCGCGGCCGCGGTTGAATTGTCCGTTCCCCCCCGCGCACGAGTGGGACGCTTCGTGACACAGACGGGTACGCACGCGTCGCGTAGCGAGCAAACGATGCCGCTCTCGATCGACGTCTTCTGGTCGTTTCGCTCGCCGTACTCGTATCTCGCGACGCCGCGGCTGGTGCGGCTCGCGGCGGAGTACGAGCTCGACGTCAACGTGCGGGTCGTGCTCCCGATCGCCGTCCGCATCCCGGGATTCTTCGACACGGTGAACCCCCTCTGGCCGCCGTACCTCCTCCGCGACACGATGCGCATCGCGGAGTACGAGCGCATTCCGTACGGCTGGCCACGCCCAGATCCCATCGTGCAGGACTTCGCGACGCGGCAAGTCGGGCGGGAGCAGCCGTACATCCACCGGCTGACGCGTCTCGGCATCGCCGCGGCGGAGCGCGGCCGCAGCCTTCCCTTCATTGCCGAGGTCTCGCGCGTCATTTGGGGCGGCGACGTCGAGGGCTGGCACGAGGGCTCGCATCTCGCCGACGCCGCCGCGCGGGCAGGTCTCGACCTCGACGAGCTCGATGGCGCGATCGCCGCCCAGCCGGGCTGGCACGACGCCGTCATCGTCGAGAATCAACACGCGCTCGAAGTCTCGGGCCATTGGGGGGTGCCGACGATGGTCTTCGCGGGCGAGCCGTTTTTCGGCCAGGACCGCCTCGATCTGCTCGTGTGGCGCTTGCGGCAGCACGGCCTGCGTCCGCGAAACTCGGAATGATTGCGGAATGTTCCCAGGATCTCCGCGCGCCCGCCGTTCAGGGTGAACGCATGTCGAATGCGAACCGGATGAGTCGATCGCCCCTTCCCGAGAGCCCGACGCTGCTGCCGGAGCGGGCGTTCGTCGTCGAGTTCACGACCGGCGGCGACGCGATGTGCGTCGACCAACTGAGCGGCCGTGTCGAGCACGTGGTCTCCGGCCGGGCGACGCGGTTCGCGACCGCCGGCGAGCTGCTCGAGTTCGTGCACGGCGTCCTGCACTCGCGCGCGTCGACGCCCAAGAAGAGATCCGTCGGTAAACCGAGATGAGCTGAGAGCGAAGGAGACACCATGATCATTGGACGCGTGCGAACGGAGATCGTTACCGTTCTCGCCTGTTGCATGTCCGCGAGCGTCGCGTGGGCCGAGCTTCCGTCGCAGGACTGGACGCGCACGGAAACGCGGACGGATTGTGCGAGCTACAACCCCTTGCGCACGCCGCTCTTCGGGGAGACGCACATCCACACCAGCTTCTCCGGCGACGCGACCTTCGTGCGCGTACGCACGACGCCGCGCGACGCGTACATGTTCGCGCAGGGGGCGCAAATCGGGCTGCCGCCGTACGACGCGTCGGATCTGCCGACGCGCTTCGCGCAGCTGCGCCGGCGGCTCGACTTCACGGCGGTCACCGATCACGCCGAGTGGCTCGGCGAGATCCGCACCTGCCTCACCTCGGGTCTGCCGGGCTACGACGATTCCAACTGCCAGGCCCTCCGCAACGAGCTCGCGAGCCCTCCAGCCGGCATCAACGCCCCGCTGCCGCTCGTCGTCGTCGCGTTTCAGCTCACGATCCAGAGTGCCAACCCGATGCGTCTCAGCATCTGCGATTCCAACACGATGAACTGTCAGACCCAAGCGGCGCTCGTCTGGCAGGACGAGCTCGACGCCGCCGAGGAATTCTACGACCGCACCGCGTCCTGCAGCTTCACGACGTTTCCGGGATACGAGTGGACGAACAACCTCGGTGGCTACAATCTGCACCGCAACATCATCTTCCGGAACGCCGACGTACAGCCGCTGCCGACGAGCTATTACGAGCAGCCGCACCTCGAAGGGCTCTTCACGAAGCTCGAGGACGAGTGCCTGAACGCCGGCGGCAGCTGCGACTTCCTCTCGATCCCGCACAACTCGAACGCGAGCGGCGGCTTGATGTTCTCGCCGGCGAACTCCGACAACAGCCCGCTCACGAAGGCCGGTGCGGCGCGACGTGCCTCGCACGAGCCGTTGGTCGAGATCTTTCAGCACAAGGGCAGCTCGGAATGTGATCCCGTGAGCTCGCCGAACGACGAGCTGTGCGGCTTCGAGCAGCTGCACCGCCTGCAGCTGTTCGCGACCGCGAGCACGAACGTCGTTTCAGCGCCCTCGAACTTCGTGCGCCGTGCGCTGCGCGAAGGGCTGAGGCAGCACGACCTCCTCGGCGCCAACCCGTTCGAGCTCGGTGTCGTCGGCAGCACCGACACGCACAACAGTACGCCCGGCTCGACCGTCGAGGAGGACTACGCGGCCAACGGTCACCTCGGGCTGCGAGACGCGATCCCGGAGAACATCCTCTCGCGCATCGGTCCCGGCGGCGTCGTCACCAATGCCGGCGGCTTGGCCGTCGTGTGGGCCGAGGAAAACTCGCGCGACGCGATCTTCTCCGCCATGCGCCGCCGCGAAACCTACGCGACGAGCGGCACGCGGCCGATCGTGCGCTTCTTCGGCGGCCGTCCGGCCCTCGACGCCTGCGACGATCCCAATTTCGTCGAGGAGGGGTACACCCGCGGCGTGCCGATGGGCGGAGAGATCGGACCCGTGCTCGGCCGCCGCAGTCCGCGCTTCGCCGTCATGGCCCAGCAAGATCCGGGCGGGAACGGCGAACCCAGCACGCCGCTGCAGCGCATTCAGATCGTCAAGGGCTGGGTCGACGAGGATCATAAAACGCACGAGAAAGTCTTCGACGTCGCCGGCAACGCGCGCAACGGCGCCGATGTCGATCTCGCGTCGTGCACGCCGACCGGCACCGGATCGGCATCGCTCTGCACGACGTGGAAGGATCCCGGCTTCCGAGCCGACGAGCGCGCGTTCTACTACGCGCGCGTGCTCGAGAACCCGGTCTGCCGCTGGAGCACGCGGCTCTGCAACTCGCTCGGCGTCGACTGCAGCAATCCGGGGTCCGTCCCCGCGCAATATGCCGAGTGCTGCTCGGGTCTCGTCGACAAGACGGTTCAGGAACGGGCATGGACGTCGCCGATCTTCTACCAACCCGAGTTTCTCGGCGTGAAAAAAGGCACCATGAAGTTCGGGAGCGGCGTCGGTGCGGACAAGCTGCATCTCGAGCTCACGATCGGCCGGGTCCCGTCCGCGCTCGACGTCAAGACGAACGGCCTCACCCTCACGCTGCGTGACGACGACGTGATCTACGCCGCGACGCTTCCGCCGGGTGCGCTCACCGAGACGGTTCCGGGACGCGCGTTCCGGCTCAACGACCCGTCGGGTGCGATCGCCGGGATCAAGAAAGCACGAATTCGCATCAGCAAACGCGGCACGGCGAAGATCACGTTCGACACGATCGCAATCGATCTCTCGCACGCCGAGCAGACGAATCATCGCATCAGCGTGCAACTCGCGAGCGGCGCGTACGATCAAACCGACAGCCGCTTCTGGGAAGCGTCGCCGGAGACGCTGAAGGCGCAGCTCTGAGTTTCACCGCCACACCGCACGTTCGCATCACGGCGAGCGCGCAGGCGCCCCGCTTGCTCCGCGCTGCAGTGCGTGCTCCAGCAGTGCATTTTCTCGCGCTCGGCGCGTTGCTCTTCGCGTTCAGCACGCGAAGCGGCGGCGGCGCAGTGCGGCCGCCGATCGTCATCACGGCCGCGCAGGTCGCCGAGATCCGCGACGACTACCAGCACACCATGCATACGGTTCCGACGGCGGTCGAGCTCGACGCCCTCGTCGCGCGCGCGGCGGACGAGGAGATGCTGTACCACGAGGCGCTTCTCCTCCACCTCGACCGCGGCGACCGCGCCGTCGAATGGCGCATCATCGAGAAGGTGCGGTTCCTCTACGGCGACGCCGCGGGCGACAACGCCGAGGCGCTCAAGCGCGGGCTCGCGCTCGGTCTCGAGAAGGGCGACGTTGTCGTGCGGAACGCGCTCGTCACCAAGGTCCGTCTCCTCGCGAAGGCGGCGAGTCGCGCCGACGAGCCCGACGGTCCCGCGCTCGAGCGCGAGCTCGACGGCTACTTGCAGCAGCATCAGGCCGCGTACGCACAGGCCGCGCGTCTCAGCCTGACGCAGATCTTCCTCAGCACCGAGAAGCACGGGGCGTCGCTCGAGGACGACGCGCGGACGTTGCTGAGTCGGCTGCGTCAGTCGGCGGCATCGCCGGAGTCGAGCACGAGAATGGGAGACGCGTTCGTCGCCGGCCGCGCCTTCCGCGGCGCCTCGCCGAGCGAGCTCGTGAAGATCTTCGGCGACGAGTTCGCGACCGCGGTGTCGACGCTCGAGCCGGGGCGATGGTCCGAGCCCATCCGCTCTCGCTATGGAATGCACCTCGTGTGGGTCTCGGGACGCGACGGCGCGGCGATTCCGGCGCTCGACGCCGTCCGCCCGCGCGTGCTCCGCGCCTACCGCGCCGAGCGGCGCGCACGGTATCTCACGAAGATGGCCGACGAGCTGCGCGCGGCTTACCACGTCCAGGTCGAACATGATCCGCAGGCCTGAAATGCGAAGGGCGTGCGCCGTCGCCGCGGTGGTGCTGCTCGCGCTCGTCTTCCTGCGTGCCGGCGCCGCGGACGCCCACGCGCTGTCGCCTGCGATGCTCATGCTCCAGGAGCAGACGCCGGGTATCGTGGATGTCACGTGGAAGATACCGCTGATGCGTATCCCCGGTTCGGAGATCCGGCCGGTGCTTCCCCCTGAGTGCACGCCCACGACCGAGGAGCAGATCAGCGAAGATTCGGAAAGCGTCACGGCGCGGTGGCGCGTCGATTGTCGAGGGGCGAGTGTCGTCGGCTTGCGCGTCGGCGTCGACGGGCTCGCGCTCGCCAAGACCGACGCGCTTCTGCACGTCGAGCTCCCCGACGGCCGCACCATCGACACCGTCCTGCGGGCGAGTGAGCCCTTCCTCAGCGTCCCTGCGCCGGAGGACCGGTTCGGCGTCATGCGGCGCTACGTCCAGCTCGGCTTCGAGCACATCGCGACGGGCTACGATCATCTGCTCTTCGTCTTCGGGCTCCTGCTGCTCGCCGCCAGCACGCGTGCGCTGGTCAAGACGATCACGGCGTTCACGGTCGGCCACAGCGTGACGCTGACGCTCGCCGTCCTCGGCATGACGCGTGTTCCACCCGCGCCCGTCGAGGTGTTGATCGCGCTCAGCATCTTCATCTTGGCAGTCGAGCTGGCGCGCGCACCCGACGCGGCGACGCTGATGCGCCGTGCGCCGTGGCTGATGGCGCTCACCTTCGGCTTCCTCCATGGGCTCGGCTTCGCCGGTACGCTGCGCGCGACCGGTCTCCCACCGGATGCGATCCCGCTCGCGCTCGTCTCCTTCAACATCGGTATCGAGATCGGCCAGCTCGCGTTCGTCGCTGCGGTGACCGTCCTCACCGTGATCGCGCGACCCGTGAGTCTGCGCCTACCAGTCTGGTCGCGCGCGGTCCCCGTCTACACCATGGGAGCCCTCGCCGCGTTCTGGATGATCGAGCGCGCGTTGCCCTTGGTGCGCTGAGCGCCGCGTGCCGGCTCGAAGGACACGCTGAATGCGCCGTTGGGTTCCGTGGCTCGTCGGCGTGATGGCGCTCATAGCCGTCGTCGGTGCGGTGCTGAGGGTGCCGACGGTGCAGGACGCGATCATCCGCCGCGTCATCGCGCGCGCGGTCGGTAGCTCCGCGGATCACCTCTTCGCCGACGATGCGCTACGCGTGCTCCTCTGTGGCACGTCGGCGCCGCTGCCGCATCCCACTCGCGCGAAGGCCTGCGTCGCGGTGTTCGCCGGCGGCCGCTTTTGGATCGTCGACACCGGCCCCGGCTCGTGGAACCGGCTCGCGCTCTGGCACGTCGACGGCAAGCGCATCGGCGCAATCCTGTACACGCACTTCCATTCCGACCACATCGCCGAGCTCGGCGAGTTCAACCTCCAGACGTGGGCCGCCGGTCGCCCGAACCCGTTGCGCGTCATCGGACCGCCCGGCGTCGAGCGTGTCGTGGCCGGATTCCAGGAGGCATACGCGCTCGATAGAGGCTACCGCATCGCCCATCACGGCGCGGCCTTCCTCGAGGAGAACCTCTGGCGCATGCAGGCGACGCCGGTCGATGCGTCGTCGGGGCCGGCGGTCGTCCTCGACGAGGACGGGCTGAAGATCACCGCGTTCCCGGTCGATCACCGGCCGATCGTGCCGGCGTACGGCTATCGCTTCGACTATCGCGGTCGCTCGGTGGTGGTGAGCGGCGACACCGTCAAGAGCGCGAGTCTCATCGCGGCGGCGCGCGGCGCCGACGTCCTGGTGCACGAGGCGCAAGCGAACCATCTCATCGCGATGATCGGCGAGGCCGCCGCCGCCGTCGGTCGCGACCGCGTCGCCAAGATCATGCACGACATCCCGAGTTACCACACCAGTCCCGT
>JBGPOW010000165.1:0-9856 GCA_041488235.1 Binatia bacterium | reverse complement strand
CGCTCGCTCGTGTGCCTGATCGGCGAGGAGAACAAGGCCGCGATGCAGTCGCGCTACTTGCCGAGCGCCAACACCGAGCTCTACCGCTGCGAAGAACGCATCTGGGAGATGGGACGGCGGACGGTGAAGCTCATCAACCGCCTCGGCGGCGAGGGCCTCACGACCACGATCGGCTGGCCGCAAGAGGTGTCGCAGCGCTGGGCCGACAAGATCTGGCCGCTCAGTCACAAGCTCGTGGCACAGGCAGCCGGCCTCGGCATCATCGGCGTCAGCCGCAACTTCCTCCATCCGCGCTTCGGCGCGTACTGCTTGCTCGACACGGTGGTAACGAACCTCGAGTTCGAAGGCTACGACACCACGATCGATTGGAATCCCTGCGTGCAATGCAACCTTTGCGTCGCCTCGTGTCCGACCGAGGCGATCCACGCCGACGGCAGCTTCGACTTCTTCGCCTGCTACAACCACACCTACCGCGACTCGATCCCGGGCTTCCTCGACCTCGTGTGGGACCTCGTAGAGCGGAAGCCGCGCGACTTTCGCAAACGGTGGGCCGACAACGAGATCGCAGCGCTGTGGCAGGCGCTCGCCTTCAAGGTCGAGTATCGCTGCTTCAACTGCGTCGCGACGTGCCCCGCCGAGATCGAGCGCGCGTTCCACGACGACCGCGAGGTGCGCCGCCAATACCTCGACGAGACGCTGAAGCCGCTGACGCATACGCGCACCGTCGAAGACACGCAGTTCGTCATCGACACTCCGACCGCGCGTGCCGCCCACGACATTGCGCCCGGGGAATGGCGCACGCCGATCGACCGCGTCGGCGCGAACGAGCGCGGCGTCCGGCTCGTCGACTTGCAACGCATCCGCACTCAAAACGTCGACGCGATGATGCGGTGGATGCCGCAGTACTTCCGTCCCACGGAGGCTCGCGGCCTGGCGTTCACGACGCAGTTCACGCTCGAGGGTCCGGGCGGCGGGTCGTGGGTGATGCGCATCGCCGACGGGCGCTGCGAGCTGCGCCCGGGAACGACCGACGCCGCAGACCTCGTCGTCCGCATGCCGGCGCTTCTTCTCCTCGCGATCCATCGCGGCGAGGCGAGCGCCGTCTGGGCGCTGCTCACCCGGCGGATCCGTCTCGCCGGGCGGCGGCGGCTCTTCTTGCTCTTCCCGCGCCTCTTTCCGACTCGCGCGCCGAGCTCACGATGGCATGCGGTCATCTATCGGCTGCGCCGCGCCCTGCGCGGCCGGCGCTGAGCGCCGGGCGCCCGCCCAGCACGCATGCCGCCCGTGTCCGCGCCCGCCGCGCGCGGACCACTTGTGTTGTTGAAACGACTGTTTTAATCGATTGTTCATGGCGTCTGCCGCTCCGCGTCCGGTGCCGACCGTCGCCCGGCTCGGCCCACACGGCGACCACGGCGCCACGTCGGATCGCCTGCTCGATGCGGCGACCGAGTTGTTCGCCCGCCGTGGCTTCCACGCCACCTCGATCCGCGACATCGCCGAGCGCGCCGGCGCGAACGTCGCCGCGGGTCACTACCACTACGGCTCGAAGAAGGGCCTCTATCTGCAAGTGCTCCGCCAGCAGTTCGCGAACGTGCGGTCGATCGTCGACCGTCACGGTCCGCTGCCGCCGACGCGCGTCCTGTGCCGCCTGCCGCGCCGTGAACTGATCGCCCTCCTCACCCGCCGCGTGGAGACGATGATCGAGGTCATGATCGCCCCGCCGCTGCAACCGCACGGCGCGCTCATGCTGCGCGAGATGTGCGACCCGACCGACGCGATGCCGATCATCGTCCACGAGTTCATCCGGCCGCAGATGGCCGAGATGGCAGCGATCGTCGCCGCGCTGATTCCCGGCGCGCCGGCGGCGACGGTGCAACGCTGCGTGCGCAGCATCGTCGGTCAGGTGCTGTTCTACCGATTCGCGATGCCGGTCATGCTGCTCATGCTCGCCAAGCCGTCGTACCCGCAGCGTTTCACCCGCGAGATGGCCGCGCACGTCGTCGAGTTCTCGCTCGGCGGCCTCGCGCGCGTCGCCCGCGGACGCAGTCGCGCACCGGCGCCGCGGGCGCGCGTGCGCCGTGTTCGCGCCCCGAACCGGAGGAGCCTTCGTGGGCGCTGATTCCGCGACGGCCGCGGCGGCACCGATGCGAGGTGATGCCGGCTCGGCGCGCGTGATGCCGTATCACAGCGCTCGGCTCGCCGCGGTCGGCCTGTTGCTGGTGGCCGGGTGCGCGCCCGTTGCGATGTTGACGCGACCGGAGGGCGACGGCGGATGGACGGCCGCGGAGCGTGCCAGCCACCTCGCGGACCTCGCCGTCCGCGCCGGCGTCGACCTCGACGCGGCAACGCCGCCCACGCGCGATGACGCTGCGGCGCACGAGGTCGACGCACCCCCGCGCGACACGGACGGCTCGACGCGCGCCGACGATGCGCGGCCGCCCGTCGACGAGGCTGGTCCACCGTCGGCGCGGTCGTCGCCGCAGTCGCCGGCGACGACCGCGCCGAGGGCGGCGGCGAGCGCACCTTCGGGAGCGCTCGTACTCTCGCTTTCCGATGCGCTCGGGCGCGTGGCGGCCGGCAACCGGCACCTCGCCGAGGCGCGCGCACAGCTCGCCATCGCCCGCCAACGCGTCTTCGAGGCCCGGGGGCGGCTTTTTCCGGCGACCCGCGGCAGCGGACGCTACACGTGGAACAACACCGCGCAGACGAACGCCGTTGACATCCCCGGTGCGCCGGTGCAGGCGATCACGATCCGCGATCGCGATCTCGGCACGATCTCCGGCGGGATCACTCTGCCGCTCGACCTCTCCGGCGAGATCATGGAGGCGCTCGCCGCAGCACAAGCGGGCTACCGCGGCGAGGCGGCGCGCCTCTGGGCGACGACGCTCGAGCAAGACCTGGTCGTGATCGACGCGTACTACACCCTGCTCGAGGCGGAACGGCTGCGCGACGTGACGCTGCAGACGCTCGCGCTGCATCGCGAGCAGCTCGGCTTCGCCAACGATCGCTTTCGCAGCGGTCGCCTCACGAAAAACGAGGTGTTGGTCGTGCAGGTTGCGATGCGAAACTCCGAGCAAGAGCTCCGCCGCCGCGCGCTCGCGATCGACGAGGCGCGGTTCGCGTTGAACCAGGCGGTCGGCCTGCCGATCGACGCGCCGACCGACGTCGTCGACGTGCGCGAGCGACCGCAGCTGCCGAGCGAGGCGGAAGCGCTGCGCCGCGCGTATCGCGAGAACCCGGTTTTGCTCGCGCTGCTCGAGGAGCAGCAGCGGCTCGACGCGACCGCCACGTCGCTGACGCGCGCGCGGCTGCCGCGCTTCTCCGGCGGCGGCAGCGTCGAAGACTCGAACTCGAAGATCGTCGAGCCGACGCTCGTCGGTGGCGGCTTCGTCGGCTTCGAGTGGGACCTCGGCACCGACACGCGGCGCGAAGCGCAAATCGCCGCGGCACGTGCCGCCGCCGACGAGAACCGCATCCATACCGAGCGACAGCTGCGCGAGCTCGAGCAGGCGGTGCGCTCGACGTATCGCTCCGCCGAGGAACGGCTCGCGGCGCTCGACACGAGCGCGATCGCCGTCGAGCAAGCGGAGGAGAACCTGCGCATTCGCCGCCAGCAATTCGACGTCGGCCGCGCGACGAGCGACGACGTGCTCGACGCCGAGGCGCTGCTCGCCGGCGAGCGGGCGACCCTCGCAACCGCGCGCTACCAGGCGCAGACCCGTCGCGCCGAGCTGCAACGTCTCATGGGCCGCCCGCTCGACGCGCTGGTCGCGGAAGCCGCCGACGGCGCCGCCGCACAGCGCGCGCCGTCCGCGCCCGTGGCCACCGCGACACGGAGCGCACCGCCAGCGACGGTGATCACCCACGGTCAGCGGGTTGCCGCCGCCCGCCCCGCCGACACGCACCGCGCGCCGGCGCCCGACGCAATCCGTCCGAAAGGAAGGTGACGCACGTGCGACGACGGTTGGTGGTGATCGGTGTGCTCTGCGTCGCCGCGGTCGCGACGACGCTGTGGATCCTCGGCAGAGATCACACGCCGCCGTACTACACCGGGTTCGTCGAGGGCGAGGAGCGCATCGTCCGCAGCGAGGTGAGCGGCCGCGTCGTCGAGGTCGGGTTCGCCGAGGGTGCTCCGGTGCCGGCAGGCGCCGTCGTCGCCCGCCTCGCCGACGACGACATCCGCAGTCGCCTGGCGGCGAAGCGCCAAGAGGTCACGGTGCAGGAGGCGCAGATCCGCCGTCAAGAGGAGCAGATCGCGCTCCTCGAGCACACCTGGAAGGAGAACGTCGACGCCCAGCGCGCCGAGCTCGCGCAGGCGCAATCGGCCGCCGAGCTGGCGCAGCGCACCCTCGTGCGCGAGCAAAGTCTGGTGAAGACCGGCGCCAGCACGGCGCAGCTGCTCGATCAGACGCGCGCGACGCGCGACCAGGCGCACAGCGCGGTCGACCGCGCCCACAACATGCTCGACCGCGCGCTCGCCCAGGAAGGCGAGATCGCCGTCGCGCGCCACCAGCTCGACGTGCTGCGGCAGCAACGCGAGCTCGCGCTCGCCGAGATCGCCGAGCTCGAGGTGACGCACGCCAAGTACGAGATTCACGCCCCGGACGTCCCGACCGTCGTCCAGACGCAGTTCATCTGGCCGGGCGAGCTGGCGCAACCGGGAACGGCCGTGCTCTCGATGCTCGATCCGCGCGACAAGTACGTGCAGGTCTACGTGCCCGTCGCCGACGTCGGCCGCCTCCGCGTCGGGCGCGCCGTCGAGATCGAGCTCGACAGCGAGCCGGGGCATCGGGTGCCCGGTGAGGTGAGCTTCGTCGCCGACCAGGCGACGTTCACGCCGGAGAAGATCGAAACGCGCAGCGACCGTCTCGGACAAGTCTACCGCGCCAAAGTCCGCATCCTCGCCGAGGTCGAGCGCTTTCAACCCGGTACGGAAGGCAACGTGTACGTGACGAGCACGGACGGCACAGAGCGGACGGTCGTGCAGAACGACGCGACGCCACGACCGGGCGCCGCCGGCGATGATGGTCGGAGGGCGCACTCGGGCTCGGCCGCGGCCGCGGAGGGGGCGCATCCGTGAGCGAGACGATCGACGGTGCCGACGCGCGGGACGCGGGGCCCGTTGATGCGACGGCCGGCGGCGACCCGGCCGCAGCGCCGTCGCGCGACACCACGGCGCCCCGTCGGCGCGATCAGAGCGTGCTGCTCCGCCGTCTCGAGAAGCGCTTCGGGGAGCGGCGCGCGCTCGCCGGCGTCGATCTGGCGCTTTCCGGACCGCAGCTCGTCGGCGTCGTCGGCGCCGACGGCGCCGGGAAGACGACGCTCCTCAGGACCATCGCCGGCCTGCTCGAGTTCACCGCCGACGAGGCGCGCGTCCTCGGCGTCGATCTCGCCGGCGACGTGCGCGCGCTGAAGGCGCAGCTCGGTTACGTACCGCAATCGTTCAGTCTCCACCGCGATCTGTCGGTCATGGAGAACCTGCGCTTCACCGCGCGCCTGCACCGGCTTACCGCGACCGAGCTGGAGCGCCGCGCCCGCGAGCTGCTCGAGCGGACGGGCCTCGCACCCTTCGCCGATCGCGCCGCCGGCGCGCTCTCCGGCGGCATGAAGCAGAAGCTCGCGATCGCGAACGCCCTCCTTCCCGAGCCCGCTCTGCTCGTGCTGGACGAGCCGACCGCCGGCGTCGACGTCGTCGCCCGCGGCGAGATCTGGTCGATGCTGCAAGCGCGCCGCACGGACACGCTGATCCTTCTCAGCACGAGCTACCTCGACGAGACCGCGGCCTGCGACCGCCTCGTGTACCTCGACGCCGGTCGCATCGTCGCCAGCGGAACGCCGGCCGAGCTGCGCGCCGCGGCCGGCCTCGAGCTCTACCGCGCGTGGGGCGACGACTCGCGCGCGATCGCGCGCGCCGCCCACGCGCTGCCATACGTCGCCGACGCCCATGCAGCCGGGCGGTACGCCCGCGTCGCGGTTCCCGCCGGCCGTACTCCCGGGGCCGCACGCGTCTTGGCGGAGCTCGCCGCCCTGCCCGACGTCCGCCTCGTCGAGCAACGCGCCGTCGACATCGAGTCGACGCTCCTCGCCCTCGCCCGCAAGGGCGGAGCCCGCGACCCCGGCCCTGCGACCGCCAGGGGGAGTGACGGTGGGAGCGTCGCGAATGCACTTCGCGGCGCGACGCCCATCGCGAGCGCAGCGACGGCGGGCGAGCATCAGTCCACGTCGGAGCGCGATACGGATCGCGAGCGCAGCGAGCGACAGGAGCGCCGCGGATTTACTTCGCGGCGCGACGCCCACGCGCCCTCGCTCGACGAGGGTCGCGAGCAGAGCGAGCGGGGGCGAAATCAAATCATCCACGCCTCGCATCTCACCAAGCGCTTCGGCGACTTCACCGCGGTCGACGACCTCAGCTTCGCGGTCGCGCCGGGCTCGATTTTCGCGTTCCTCGGCGCCAACGGCTCGGGGAAGAGCACCACGATCCGCATGCTGATCGGTCTCCTCACGCCGACGGCCGGCACTGTCGAGGTCGCGGGGATCGACGTCATCCGCACGCCGCGGCGCGTGCGTGACGTCATCGGCTACATGGGCCAGCGTGTGAGCCTCTACGCCGGGCTCACGCTGCGGGAGAACCTCGAGTTCTACGCCGGGCTGTACGGACTCACCGGCGCGGCGCTCGAGCAACGCTGGGGCGCGCTGCGCGAGCGTTTCGGGCTCGCCGAGGCCGAGCACGAGAACGCGAGCGATCTTCCGGCGGGACTGCGCCAACGCGCCGGCCTCGCGCTCAGCACGTTGCATCGGCCGCGCATTCTCTTCCTCGACGAGCCGACCGCGGGCGTCGACATACAGAATCGCCTGCGCTTCTGGGATCTCATCCAGGAGGAGGCGGAGGCCGGCGTCACCGTGTTCGTGACGACGCACTTCCTCGAGGAGGTCGAGTACTGCGACTGGGTCTGCTTCATCGACGCCGGCAAGCTGATCGCGAACGCGGCGCCGGACACGATCCGCCGCCGCTACTCGGACGGTTATCGCATCTCGCTGGCAACGCCGCCGGATGCACGAGCCGCCGCCCTGCGTGGATGGCACGACGCCGGTGTGGAGGCGACGCCGAACGACGGCGCCATCGTCGTTCGGACGCCCGCGTTGACGGCGGCGGTATTCGATCTGCTCGACGCAACCACGCGCAAAGGCGCCGACGGCCGCGTGCAGGTCGAGCAACCGGAGATGGCCGGACTCTTTCGCGACCTCATGCTGCAGGCGCATGTCAGCGGCCGCACCGCGGCCGAGAGCACGTCGCACGTCGATGTCCAGACGCCGGGCGCCGACGTCCCGGCACCGTCGACCGCGAGCGCGATGGCAGACGCCGAGTCCTCGGGGCACCCGGCGGCGCACGGCAGCACGGAGGCCAATGCCGTGACCACCCACACTTCGACGGCATTCAAGCTCGCCGCGCGCTGGCGACGGCTGCGGACGCTGATGCGCCGCGAGGCACGCGCAACGTTGCGCGATCCATTCACGGTGGCGATGCTGATCGCGGTGCCGCTCGGGGCGCTGCTCGCCTTCGGGTACACCCTCGCGGTGAACGTCAAGGATCTCGCGCTCGGCGTGCACGACGCGAATGGCAGCGCGGCGAGCCGCCGTTTCGTCGCCGAGCTGGCGGCGAACGGCACGTTCGCGCCGCGACGGTTCGCCACTCGCGACCGTCTCGAGCATGCGCTCGTCGCCGGCCGCATCAGCGCCGCGGTGATCATCCCGCCGGACTTCGACCGCCAGCTGCGCGAGCAGGCGGCGAGCGGACGGCCGGCCGAGGTCCAGGTTCTCTACGACGGCGGCGAGACCGTCGTCGCCGGTAACGCCGAAGGCTTTCTCCAGGGCATCGCCGCGGCGACGGGCACGGCGCTCGTCCGCGACGAGCGCATCGTGCCGAACGGCGCCGGGCACCGCGCGAGGGCCGCCGGCGACACACGCGGCGGCGCCGCTCCCGGCCCGGGCGGTACGGGCGGCGTCCAGGTCGTCACACGCGTGCTCTTCAACCCGACGTTGAACGGCACGCCGTTCATGGTCGCGGGCACCTTCGGCTTCGTGCTCACGTTTCTCACCACGCTCATCACCGCGGTGTCGATCGTCAACGAGAGGCTCACGGGCACGTTCGAGCAACTGCAGGTGACGCCAGCGACGTCGGGCGAGATCGTCCTCGGGAAGATCCTGCCGCTCGGGGCCGTGTTCGCGCTCGACGTGGTGTTGATGGTGATCCTCGGTGGGGTGCTGCTCGGCGTCTGGCCTGCGGGCAGCCTCGTCTTCTTCATCGTCGTCGCCTGCTTCTACGTGCTCATCTCGCTGGCGCTCGGGTTGATCTTCTCGGCGACGTCGGCGACGGCGGCCGAAGCGGTGCAGAAGACCGTCCTCTTCAGCATTCCGCTCAACTTTCTCGGCGGCTTCATCTTCCCCGTCCGCAACATGCCGTTCATCTTCCGCCAGCTGGCGCGGATCCTCCCGGCGACGCACTTCATCGAGATCAGCCGCGCCATCTATCTCCGTGCCGCGGGGCCGCTCGCCCTCGCGCCGCAGCTGGCGCTGCTCGCATTCTTCGGCGTCGTGTTGATGGCGATGGCATTCCGCACGGTGGCGAAACGCGCATGAGCACCGCGCGCCGACGTCCGTGGTCCAACGTGCTCGCGGTCGCGTACAAGGAGGCGGCGGTCCTGCGCCACGACCACGTGTTCCTCGGCGTCGTGTTCGTGCAACCGATCATGATGATGGTACTTTTCGGCACCGCGGTCTCGAACAAGCCGCAGAACGTGCCGTGGGCGGTCCTCGACCGCAACGCGACGAGCGCGTCGCGGCGGCTCGTCGACGAGATCGAGTCGACCGGCTATTTCCTCGCGCCGCAGCGGATCGCGAGCTACGACGAGGGCCGGGCGCTCTTGCGCCGCGGCAGCACGCTCGCGGTGCTGGTGATCCCCCACGACTTCGCGCGCGACCGCGAGCGCGGCGGCTCGAGTGTCCAGCTCCTCCTCGACGGCGCCGACCCGCTCTCGTCGGCGCGCGTCGGCGGCTACGTCGCGCAGGTCGGCGCGGCGTTTCAACGCGACGACCGCGACACCGCTCGGCCGCCGCCGGCGGCGACGCCCATGAGCGGCCCGATCGCGCTGCGCCAGCGCTTCTGGTTCAACGCCACGCTGCGCGACCGCGACTTCTTCCTGTCGGCGCTCGCGGCGATGCTGCTCACGAACCTGACCCTCTCCGCGACCAGCCTCGCTCTCGTCGGCGAGCGCGAGAACGGTACCTACGAGCAGATGCTGTCGCTACCGACGACGCCCGTCGAGATCGTCCTCGGCAAGCTCGTGCCGTACGTCGTGCTCTGCTACCTCGAGGTGCTGATCGCGCTGATCCCGTCGGGCTTGATCTTCGGCTTCTGGCCGCGCGGCAGCTGGCTGACGCTCATGGTCGTGACGTTGCCGTTCATCCTCGCGTCGCTCGCGGTCGGCACGTTCATCTCGTCGATCGCACGCAACTCGGCGCAATCGGTGTTCCTGGCGGTGTTCTTCATCCTGCCGTCGTTCATCCTCTCGGGCGTGACCCTGCCCTATCAGCTGATGCCGAACGGCGTACGCCAGATCGGCGGCATCTTGCCGCTGCGCTGGTACCAGATCGCGCTCCGCCGCGTCGCCGAGCGCGGCGCCGGCCTCGCCGACGTGTGGGTGCCCGTCACCGTGCTCAGCGCGATGTTCGTCGTCATGCTCTCCGCTGTCGCGTGGCGGATGAAGCCGCGCCTCGGCTGAGTTCCACGGGCGACCGCCGGGCGCAGCGGACGAGAGCGGGGTGCGCGGGGCCGGCACGCGCGCGTCAACGACGATCT
>JBGPOW010000164.1:0-9959 GCA_041488235.1 Binatia bacterium | reverse complement strand
GCGCCGGATCGGCGACGTCGGCCTCGAGGACGGCGACGCGCGCGTCGGCGAGCGCCGCGACCGGCACGACGTCGATGCCGACGACGCGACCGGCGGGGCCGACGAGCTCCGCCGCGATTTGCAGCCAGCCGCCCGGCCACGCGCCGAGATCGACGACGGCGTCGCCGCGACGGATGAGGCGCGTCCGCCGTTGCAGCTCCGCGAGCTTGAAGGCGGCGCGCGAGCGGTAGCCTTCCTGCTTCGCGCGGCGGTAGAGCGCGTCCTTTCGCTCGTACATCGTGCTCTCACTAGCAGACGCCACGCGCGCGTGCGCGGGCGGTGAATTTCCTTCCCTTCGTGGGGGGTCCTCCGCTATACAAACCGCCCGCGCGAAGCAGCGGTGGAGGTGCGGTGGTGGCGATGGAGCTGAACGATCGGCAGCGCGAGGCCGTCGAGCATGGCGACGGTCCGCTGCTCGTCCTCGCCGGCGCCGGCAGCGGCAAGACGCGCGTCATCACGGCGCGGATCGCGCGCCTGGTCGAGCGCGGCGTCGCGCCCGAGGCGATTCTCGCGCTCACCTTCACCAACAAGGCCGCGGCGGAGATGCGCGGTCGGGTCGAGCGCGCGCTCGATGCACGCGCCGCCGACGTCTGGCTCAGCACGTTCCACAGCGCGGCGGCGACGATCCTCCGCCGGAACGCGACGCTCCTCGGGTACGCGCCGAGCTTCTCGATCTACGACGATCAGGACCGCGCCAAGCTGCTCCGCCAGTGCATGGTGGAGGAGAACGTCGGCGAGCAGACGCTCTCGCCGACGAGCGTGGCGTGGTCGATCGACCAGGCGAAGAACGACGCGCGCTCGCCCGAGGACGTGGCGGCACGGCCGGGCCCGTTCGCCGACGTCATCGCGCGCATCTACCGGCGCTACCAGCGCGCGCTCGAGCGCCAGAACGCCGTCGACTTCGGCGACCTGATCCTGCTCGTCGTGCGGCTCTTTCGCGAGCATCCCGAGGTCCTCGCCCGCTATCAACGGCGTGCCGCGCATCTCCTCGTCGACGAGTACCAGGACACGAATCACGCGCAGTATCTGCTCCTGCGTCTGCTCGCCGCCGGCGAGCGGCCGAACGTCTGCGTCGTCGGCGACGACGACCAGTCGATCTACGGCTGGCGCGGCGCGCAGGTGCGGAACATCCTCGATTTCGAGCACGACTTCCCGAGCGCGCACGTCGTTCGCCTCGAGCAGAACTATCGCTCGACGAAAACGATCCTCGCCGCCGCCGGCGCGGTGATCGCCAACAACCACGGACGCAAAGGGAAGACGCTCTGGACCGAGAATCCCGCCGGCGAGGGCGTCGTCACTGCCGTCGCCGAGGACGACCTCGCCGAGGCGCGGCTCGTCGTCGCCGAGGTGCGGCGGCTCGCCGCCGCGGGACGGTCGCTCGACGAGATGGTCGTCTTCTATCGCACGAACGCGCAATCGCGGGCGCTGGAAGAGGCGGCGATGCGCGCCGCCCTGCCCTACAGCATCGTCGGCGGCATTCGGTTCTACGAGCGCAAGGAGATCAAAGATCTGCTCGCGTACCTGCGCGTGCTCGCGAACCCCGCCGACGATTCCAGCCTGGAGCGCGTCATCAATTGTCCGCCGCGCGGCATCGGCGAGCAGACCGTCGGCGCCCTCCGCGCCGCCGCCGAGAGCGCCGGCGTGTCGATGACCGACGCGCTTGCGCGCCGCATCCCGATTGCGGGAATCGGCACCGGAGCCGCCGGCCGGCTGCGCGACTTCGGCGCCCTCCTCGGCCGCGTGCGCGAGGCGCTCGACGCCGATGCGCTCGCCGACGTGCTCGAGGCGGTGCTGCGCGAGACGGCGTACCGCGATCGCCTCGAGGCCGGCGGCGGCGAGCGCGCGTCGCGGCTGGAGGACATCGACGAGCTTCTCGGCGTCGCGCGCGACTTCGATCTGCGCGCGCCGGCGACCGAGTCGACGCGCGAGCGCCTCGCGCGCTTCCTCGAGGAGGCCGCGCTCGTCTCCGACTGGGACCGTCAGGAGGCGGGCCGCAATCGCCTGACGTTGATGACACTGCACACGTCGAAGGGCCTCGAGTTCCCGATCGTCTTCATCGTCGGCCTCGAGGAAGGGATCTTCCCGCACCAGCGCGCCCTCGAGGACGGCGACGAGCTCGAGGAGGAGCGCCGTCTCTGCTACGTCGGCATGACGCGCGCACGCGAGCGGCTGTATCTCTTCCGCGCCGAGCGGCGGCTTCGGTTCGGCGCCGTCAGCGAGCGTCCACCGTCACGTTTTCTCGACGAGGTGCCCGAGCGCCTGACGCGCGCGCTCCTCGGCCCGGCGCAGCCGGCACGACGGATCCCGGCCGGACCGGTCGTCGACTACAGCTACAGTCAGGAGATCGAGGACGACGACGGCGGCGGCCTCGCCGCCGGGACACGCGTGCGCCACCCGACGTTCGGCATCGGCGTCGTCCGCCGCAGCGAGGGACGTGGCGACGCCGAAAAGCTCTCGGTGCAGTTCGCGCGCGCCGGGATGAAGAAGCTCATCCGGCGCTACGCGAATTTAGAGCTGGTGTAGTCCTTCGAATCCGCCGCCGGCGTTCAGCGGTAGACGGAGTCGGCGACGCGGGCGCCGGAGACGCCGAACGGGGACTCGCCGTAGTAGGCGTGGCCGTCGTGGCCGAAAATCGGCTCCAGGTCGGGCTGCGCGACGACCTCGTGGAACGGGCGTGTCACCAGCCACTCGAGCGTGTAGCCGACTGGATGGATGATGTAGGCGAGGAGGCGCAGCGGATTCGACTGCGAGTCGTCGTACTCGTCGGCGCCCGTCCGCCAGTAGATCTCGCGTGACACCACCTCTTCGGTACGCATGACGGGCGGACACGGCGCCTCGACCGGTGCGGGCGCCGGCACGACCTCGGCCTGACGCTGCGCGTGCTCGGCGCGCTCGGCGTCCGTCCAGTGCTCGAAGTGACCTGCCGACGCGACGCGCGCACCCAGGACGCATGATGCCACCGCCGCCATCCATGCCATTTTGGTCATCATCTCACGCATGCGACTTTCCTCCTCGACGACAACGCGACTCGTGACGAGGGTAGCAACTTCGTTCCGCGGCAACAAGAACCGTTTCACGCGTTGTGAGGGTGCCGGCCGTGGTTTGCCGAGCAAAATGCGTGCGGGTACCATCGTCGTGCGTGCCCTTCCGCGCGATCACGGAACTCTTGGGCGATCGGCGGCTGGTGGTCGTTTCCAACCGGGCGCCGGTCGACATTCACCGTGGAGTCGAACGTCGGTTCGTGCCGACCGTCGGCGGCATGGTGAGCGCCCTCATGCCCGTCTTCAAGGCGGCGGGCCGGGGTCTGTGGATCGCCTGGTCGGGGGGCGAGTCGTCGCGGAAATCGCGTGAGCGTATCGCGCTTCCGCCCGACGACCCGTGCTTCACCTTGCGCTGCGTGCAGCTCTCCGAGCGCGACGTCAGCGGCTCGTATTACGGGTTCTCGAACCGTGGGCTGTGGCCGCTCTCGCATTACTTCGTCGGCCGTTGCCAGTTCCGGCTGGAGCAGTGGCAGAGCTACCGGCGCGTCAACGAGCTCTTCGCGCGCGTCGTCCTCGACGAGCTCAAGCCGAACGACCTCGTCTGGGTGCAGGACTTCCATCTGGCGACGTTGCCGGGCCTGATCCGCGAGCGCCGCCCGCAACAGCCGATCGGATTTTTCTGGCACGTACCGTTCCCGGAGTCGTCGGTCTTCGGCATCCTGCCGTGGCGCGGCCCTCTCCTCGAGGGCATGCTCGGCAGCGACGTCATCGGCTTCCACATTCCGAGCTACGCCCACAATTTCCTCGCGTGCGTCGAGCGCTTCCTCCATCTTCCCGTCGATCACCAGCGCGGCGTCGTCACGCTGCCGACGCGCGAGGTACGCGTCGTCGCCTGGCCGATCGGCACCGACGCCGAGGGGTTCGAGGCACTGGCGCGCGCGCAGGACGTGCAGCTGCGCGCCGGCCGCCTGCGCCGCCAGCTCGGCTCCGCACACATGATCCTGGGCGTCGATCGGCTCGATTACACCAAGGGAATCTTGGAACGGTTGCACGGCTTCGAGCGCTTCCTCGAGCAATCGCCGGCGTTCCGCCGCCGCGTGACGTTCGTGCAGATCGCCGTGCCGTCGCGTGAACGCGTCGACGAGTACCGGCGCATGAAGCGCGAGATCGAGGAGTCCGTCGGGCGCATCTCCGGACGCTTCACGAGCGAGGGATGGGTGCCCGTGCGCTACCTCTATCGCTCGGTGCCGCCGCTCGAGCTCGCCGCGCACTACGTCGCCGCCGACCTCGCGCTCGTGACACCGCTCCGCGACGGGATGAACCTCGTCGCCAAGGAGTACGTCGCGTCGCGGATCTATGACGACGGCATGCTCATGCTGTCCGAATTCGCGGGTGCCGCGGAGGGACTTCCCGAGGCGGTGCGGGTGAACCCCTACAACATCGACGACGTCGCGGCACAGATCCGCGCCGCGCTCACGATGCCGCGCGAGGAGTCCGGCGAACGCATGCGTCGCATGCGCGCACGCGTGAAGCAGGAGGACATTGGGTGGTGGCTGCGTGGCTTCCTCGGTGAATTTCCGCTCTCGAGCGCCGCCGGCGCGACGCGCGCCGACACCGCGACGCTGCGGCGCGCCTTCGCGGATGTCGCCAACCATTGAAATGCGGCGTCGCAATGCGGCGCGTCTGAAGCGCCCAGCGCGCCTCATGAAGCGTCACCCGCGCTCGACGTGCGCGATTTCGCCGTGTGTGACGAACGTCATGGACAACCGCGGCGGTCGCACCTAAAATCGCGGCCTTTCGTGAACTGGTAACCAAGACGCCGCGCACTTTTGCGCAAAGGGGGGCAGGATGCCGCGCACTTTTCGACCGCTCGAGAAGAACTCGAGCTGGCGCCGCTTGGCGCCGCACGTGTGGGGCCGACCGCAGGACCCGACGGTCTACGGCGTCCTCGAGCTCGTCGTCGATCGCGCGCTTCCCTACCTCGAGGAGTTGAGCGAACACACCGGGACCAAAGTTCGGCTCACGCACCTCGTGACGAAGGGTCTCGGCCTTGCCATCGAGCGCAATCCCGACGCCAACGGGATCATCTCCGCCGGACGCGTCCAGGTGCGCTCGAGCGTCGACATCTTCGTGCAGGTCGCGACCGAGGGCGGGCGCGACCTCTCCGGCACGAAGATCTGCGGCATCGATCGCAAGAGCCTCGCGGAGATCGCGGGCGAGATCGCGGCGGGCGCGGAGAGCGTCCGCCATCACCGCGATCCCGGCGTCGAGCGCACGAAAGGCATGGTGCAACGGCTGCCGAACTTCCTCCTCGGCCGCGTCGTCCGCTTCCTCGAGCATCTGATCTACGATTGGCAGCTCGACCTTTCGCGCTTCGGCGTCGAGCCCGACCAGTTCGGCAGCGCGATGGTGTCGAACATCGGCAACTTCGAGGGCTTCGGCATGAGCTTCGCCCTCGCGCCGCTGGTGCCGATCAGCCGCGTGCCGATCGTCGTCCTGATCGGGCAGGTACAGCGAAAGCCCGTCGTCGAGGACGATCAGGTGGTGGTGCGCTCGGTCGTGACGCTCGGCTGCACCTTCGATCATCGGATGATCGACGGTGCGCAGGGGACGGCGATGGCCGCCATCCTGCGCCAGGTCGTCGAAGATCCGGAGCAATTCTTCGGCCCGATCGCCGGCGCGACGACCGTCGACGAGGTGCCGAGCGGACTTCGCACCCCGCGTCTCTACAGCTGACCGGTACCGAAGCGGACCGCGCCGACCGCGCGTGACAGAGCCGGGCGCGGAGCAACCGGCTCGCAGCTACTCGGCGCGCCAGCCGACGTAGCTCAGCTGCCGTCCCGCGCCGCCGCCGTCGCGCCGATACGAGTGCAGCGCGTCGGGGTGCTCGGCGGTGCAGGGGCCGACGATTCGAACGGTGGCCGGATCGAGCCCCGCACGCGCGAGCGCAATCGTGGCGAGGCGGCGCACGTCCAGATACCCATGTCCGGATGTCCCCGGCCGCCATCCGGCCTCCGCCTCGACGCCGTAGCGGGCGACGAATTCCCGCTGATGTTCGGCGCCAAACTCGTAGCACGTCCCGCAAATCGCCGGTCCGACGGCTGCTTGAACCGTGTCCGGCCGGGCACCGTATCCGTCGGCGAGCGCCGTGACGCTGCGCTCGACGACGCCGGCGAGGAGCCCGCGCCACCCCGCGTGAACGGCGGCGACGGCGCGTGCCACCGGCGCGACGAGGAGAATCGGCACGCAGTCGGCGGTGCGGATCGTGAGGACGACGTCGGCCGACGCGCTGACGAGCGCGTCGGCGACGGGCAGCCGCTCCACGCCGTCGTGCCAGTCGAGTCCGGTCCACGCCGGATCCGCCGGCGACACGACGTCGGCGCCGTGCACCTGGCGGGCGGCGAGGACGATGCGCGGCGTCTCGCCGGCCGCCGTGAGGCGCGCGCGAATCGCGGCGAGGTCGAACGTGCCGGGGCCAAGACCGTCGGTGCGACCGAGAAAGCCGTGGATCAGCCTCGGGATCGCGTCCCACTCGGCGACGCGCCAGCGCGCCGCGCGCCCTGCCTGCGGGCGCGCAGCTGCGTCGCTCGTCGCTACCGGACTTGCCGAGGAGTCGTCGGTCTCGCGGTTGGCGGCGCCCACGAGGTCATTCTATAGTGCCGCCGCTCACGCGCAGCTCAGGAGGGGTGGGGAGTGCGGCTCTTCGATCTGATCCTCGCACTGATGGTTCTCGCGGCGCTGCTCTTCATCGCGCGCCAGCAGTTCCCGTCGTACGCCGCAATGACTTACGCCCCGGCTCCGCAAGCGGCGAGCCCGAGTCCGGCTCCCACGTCATAAGGGCGCCGGTGGGCGCGCCGCCCGCCGCCTCGACGAGCGCCTCGAAGAGACGCAGGTGCCGCGGGTCGGCGAGCGCCCGCACCTCCGGGTGCCACTGCACGGCGAGCGTACACGGATGCTGCTCCGACTCGACCGCCTCGACGACGCCGTCCGGCGCCCACGCTACCGCGCGCAGCCCGCGTCCGATGCGTCCTACCGCTTGGTGATGCCACGATCTCACCGAGAGCTCGGCGGTGCCGAGAATGTGCCCGATGCGGCTCGCCGGCTCGATGCGCACCGGGTGCTCGACGGGACGGCGCTCCGGATGGCGGTGCAGAACCTCGTCGCCGTAGTGGTCGGGGATGTGCGCGACCAGGTCACCGCCGAGGGCGACGTTCAGGACCTGCATGCCGCGGCAGATGCAGAGGAGCGGCAGGTCGGGCCGGGCGATCGCGGCACCCGCGAGCTCGAGCTCGAAGCCGTCGCGCTCGAGCGAGATGCCGTAGTTCGTGTGGTGCGGCGTGCCGCCGTAGTGCGAGGGATCGATGTCGCCGCCGCCGGATAGAATGAGGCCCTGGATCGCCTCCAGCGCCTCCGGGATCTCGCCCTCGACCGCGGGCAGCACGACCGGGACGCCGCCAGCGCGGCGGACGGCGTCGACGTAGTCGCACGGCAGCGAGAAGCTCTTGCGCTTCCCGGCGCGGCCGTAGCTCGAGATGCCGATCAGCGGACGCCGCACGATCGTCAGTCGCCGATCATCTGAATCGGCACCGCCATGAAGGTGGCGAAGAAGAGCGCGATCGTCAGCCATGCGGCGATCCGGCGGCGCGTATCGAGCGGACGATCGTCGAGCGTCGGCGGGTGATCGAGGCCGATCAGCACGACGAGGACGGCCCACATCGCCCAGCCTTTCCAGCCGAGCATCGCCAAGCCGACGATCGCGACAAGACTGAGCCGCGCCACCCAGCGATGCGCGCGTCCGAGAAGCGCGTACACGACGTGGCCGCCGTCGAGCTGCCCCACCGGCAGCAGGTTCAAGAAGGTGACGAAGAGCCCGAACCATCCGGCGAGCGCCACCGGGTGCAGGACGATCGTCACGTCCTGCGGCGAGACGCCGAGCGCGAGCTTGGTGAGAAACCCGAACACGACCGAGTTGCCGAGCGTGATGCCGCCCATCTCCGGCCCGACGAGCGGCCGCACGTCGGAGTGCGCGAGCCCGTACAGGACCGCGGGAATCGCGACCAGAAACCCCGCCCAGGGCCCGGCGGCGCCGACGTCGAAGAGCGCGGTGCGGTTCGTCGGCGTGCGCATGCGGATGAAGGCGCCGAACGTGCCGATCAAGAACGGCGGCCCGGGAATGAAGTACGGCGGCGTCGCCTCGACGCCGTGCCACCGCGATACGACGAAGTGCCCCATCTCGTGGACGAGCAGGATCGACATCAGCGTGATCGAGAACGGCAGCCCGCGGGTGAGGAGGCGCAAATCGGCGAACGGGTTCACGCCCGCTTGGAACGTGCCGGCGAGCGTCGTCGTGAGCAGCGTCGCGAGGAAGAGCACCACGTGGATCGGGCGCAGCCCGCTGATCCGCGCCGTTCGTCGCTGCGCCGCGAGCCACCGCTGGTACTCGGCGGTGCGGGGAATCTCGAGGCCGTCGGGATAATAGGGTTCGCTCACGTCAGTCGCACCCGATGACGACGCGCGCGCCGCGGCCGACGCCGAGGACGCTCGCCGCCGAGCCTCGGTTCACCGCGATCTCGACGAGGTCGTTGCTGTTCACCAGGGCGACCGGCTTTCCCGCGGGTACGTCGGCGTAGGAGTCGCGGAGCGGAAGGACATGTGCGTCAATCGTAACGGAAACCCTGCGACCGCGGAAGCCGTCACGCGCACCGTGGCGCGGCAGATCGTCGGGCGTGATGTTGCTGATGAGGTTGCCGAAGCGGTCGATCCACACGATCTCGCCGATCGTGCGCCGCGGCTCACGACGAACGCGCGGGGGCGCGAGGCGTACGATCGTGCGAAGCCGCGTCCCGAGCGCGTCGGGCGCCGTGCCGCGCGCGAGCGCGGCCGCGATCGGCGCGAAGACGTCGCGGCCGTGAAACGTGCGGCTCACGACCGGCAAATGCCGGCGCGAGCGTGAGACGTCCCACATGCCGCGCACCGCCGCGCGCGGCGCGACCAAGCTCACGAGTCCGTTGTCGGGCGCGACGAAGCACGCGTCGCGCGTCGCGACGACCAGCGCGCGGCGCTTCGTCCCGACGCCGGGATCGACGACCGCGACGTGGATCGTCCCGCGCGGGAAGTACGGCACGGCGCCGCGGAGCAGATACGCGCCGGCGAGCACGTCCTGCGCCGGCACCTCGTGCGTGAGGTCGACGATGCGCGCGTCCGGTGCGATCCCGAGGATCACGCCCTTCATCACGCCGACGAACGCGTCGCTCGTCCCGAAGTCGGTCGTGAGCGTGATGATCGGCGCCGTCGAGGTCAGCCTCCGAGCTCCTCCAGCACCGCGGAAAACAGGAGCGGGAACATGATCTCGTGGTGCCCGGTGAGCTGGATCGGACGCCCGCCGTCCTCCGTCGGGCGCCGCAGCACGTTCACACCCGGGCGGTAGTGGCGGATGAAGTCCATGTCGATCGTCGTGAGGTCGCCGACCTTGTGTCCCAAATTGCGGGCGACGTTCAGCGCTTTGACGAAGACCTCCGGGATGATGACCGCCGACCCGAGGTTCAGGAAGACGCCGCGATCGAGCGCCGCGACGGTTGCCGCGAGACGATGGAAGTCGCGCATACTCGTCGCGCCGATCGCGGCGCCGTCGGCCTCCGGATGCATGTGGATGATGTCGGTACCGATCGCGACGTGCACCGTCACCGGGACGCCGAGCCGATCGCCGGCGGCGATGATGCTGAGCTTCCGGTACTTGAGCTTCGTTCCCGCGAGCACGCGCCCGAGCCCGTCGCCGAGCCCCGCGCCCGTCGGCGCCGCTTGGCGGATGGCGAGGTTCAAGAAGCGTCCCGTTTCCTCCGCCATGCCGAAGCTGCCGTCGCGGAGCCCCGGCCCGACGTCCTCCGAGGTGCTGCCGGCGTACGCGAGCTCGAAGTCGTGCACGACGCAGGCGCCGTTCAT
>JBGPOW010000163.1:0-10003 GCA_041488235.1 Binatia bacterium | reverse complement strand
TGCCGCGCGTCTCCGCCTCCCCGGGCAGCGCGTGCTCGGTGGCGCTGCGGGCGCGCGCGGGCGCCGCGGCGGCGCGCACCGCCAACCACGTCTCTTCTTTCAGACCGCGATGCTGCTACTCCTCGTCCGCGTCTTCCTCGTCCTCTTCCTCGTCGAACTCCTCGTCCTCTTCGTTCTCGAGTACGGACTCTTCCTCTTCGCGCGGGGGCTGCTTCTTCGCCGTGCCGGACTTCGATGCCTGCTCCCGGCCCGCTGCCGACTGTTGCGTTTCGCGTCTCATGGTACGCCCTCCTTCTGCAGTGTACGCGCTGAAGTGTATGCGCCGGGTCGAAGCGAACGGCGTGCCGCGCGGCGCGACGCTCGATTCGGCGCGGCCATGCGAAACGGTGAAGCGAAATTCCGCTGCGCGTTTGCGACGGCGCGCTCCCGCACAGGGCGAGGTTGCGATCCCTTTCTGCTTGCCGTTGTAGCAAGTTCTTCCTCGCCGGAGGCTGCGCGCCACGAAGGCGCCGTGTCCGCCGTGGCATGGAACGTGCGACTTCGTGTCCGATGCACACCGCCCGCGTCACGGCGGGCGAGGAAGGAGGAAACCGCATGTCGAGCATCGAAACATCGATCGAAGTCGACGTACCGAACGCCGGGGTGGTGACGTTCCACTACCTGGCGCCCGACAAGTGCCGCATCATGCTGCAGATGAAGTACGACCCGGAAGGCTTCGTCGAGAACGTCGGCGACGCGCTCGGCGCCGCGAAGGTGCGCGTCAAGGGCGATCTCGAGCGCTTCAAGCAGTTCATCGAGTCGCAAGGTCGTGAGACCGGCGCGTGGCGCGGCGAGGTGCGCCAGGCGCACCATCAATAGCGCACGAGCAGAAATAGCGCACGAGCAGATCGGTGAGCGCGTACTCGTCGAGCGTCAACGCGCTTTGCTCGATTCGTCGGGGACGAGGATCGTCGCGTGGCGGCGGGTACAGGACTCGTACGCGGCGACGGTGCGGGCGGCGACCTCTTCGGCTGCGCGGGCGCGAGTGAGGACGACGATCGCGCCGCCGAAGCCGCCGCCGGTCAAGCGCGCGCCGAGGACGCGCGGATCGGCGCGCGCGAGCGCGACGAGCACGTCGATCTCCGGCACCGAGACCTCGTAGTCGTCGCGCTGCGATGCATGCGAGGCATCGAGGAGCAGTCCCAGCTCCGCGAGCGCGCCGGCGCGTAGCGCCGCGACGGCTTCGAGCACGCGCGCGTTCTCGGTGATCACGTGACGCGCGCGGCGGCCGATCGGCTCGGGCAGAGCGTCCAACCGCGGTAGGTCGGCGCGCGACAGGTCGCGCAGCTGCGCGACACCGAGGAGCACGCAGGCGCGCTCGCACTCTTCGCGGCGCGTGTTGTAGTCGCCGGACGGATGGTGGTGCGCGATCCCGGAGTCGATCACGACGAGCGCAGCGTCGGCGGGAAGCGGCACGCGCTCGTAGTCGAGGCTGCGAGTGTCGAGGAAGAGGGCGGTGCGCTCGTCGGCGAGGCTCGCCGCCATCTGGTCCATCACGCCGACGCGGGCGCCGACGAAGTCGTGCTCGGCACGATGGGCGACGAGCGCCAGCGCGACGTCGTCGAGATCGAGACGGAACGCGGCGCGCAGCGCGCGCAGCACGCTCACCTCGAGCGCCGCGCTCGAGGACACGCCGGCGCCGATCGGTACCCGCGAGCGCAGGCGGGCGTCGAAGCCGCCGATCCGATACCCGGCGCGAGCGAGCGCGACGGTGCATCCCTGGACGTAGTCGAGCCAGTCGCCGCCGTGTTGCTCGCGGCGGAGCCGGTACTCGCGGATTGCGCCGCCGTCGAGCTCGGCGCTGGCGACGCGCACACGTCCGCCGTCACGCGGCGCGAGCTCGACCGTGCTGCGCTGCGGGATCGCCGTCGGCAAGACGAAGCCGCCGTTGTAGTCGGTGTGCTCGCCGATGAGATTCACGCGCCCGGGCGCGTCGGCCGTAGCGGTCGGCGGACGGCCGAAGAGCGTCAGGAAGTCGCGCATTGCCTCCGTCTAGCACAGGCGCTTGCAACCATCCTCGCACCTGAGACACGGTAATCGCGTGCGACGATCATCGGTGCGGCGGCGCCACTCATGAGCGTGGAACGCGGCTCGCGCACGCTCGGCTACGTGCTCATCGTCGTCGCCGTCGCCTGCCTCGCGCGCGCAACGTTGCTCGGTCCGCGGCCGCTCCTGCGTCTCGGCGGCGTGCTCGTCTCGGCGGTGATGCTCGCGATCGGCGTCGCGTACGTGCGCGCCGCCGGCCGGCTCACGCCGACGCCCGACGCCGCCGACCACGTTACGCCGGCGCGCGACGCTGCTGAGCGCCGGTCGCCGACCGTCGCCGAGCGACGCCTGCTCGCGCAGCACGCGGTCACGAGTGTGCTCGCGGAGGCGCCGACGTTCGAGGACGCGATGCCGCGCATCCTCGCGGCCGTCTGCACGCAGCTCGACTGGGAGTGGGGCGCGTTCTGGGTCGTCGACGCGCAGGCGGACGTGTTGCGCTTCGTCGGACGGTGGAGTCGTCCCGGCGTCGCGGTGGCGCGATTCGAGCTGGCGAGCCGCGAGCGGACGTTCGCCCGCGGTGTCGGCTTGCCGGGACGCGTCTGGGAGCGGGGCGCACCGGCATGGGTCGCCGACGTTGTCGGCGACCTGAATTTCCCGCGCGCGCCGATCGCCGCCCAAGAGGATCTGCACGGCGCCTTCGCGTTCCCGGTCGCGGCCGGCGGCACGGTGCTCGCGGTCGTCGAGTTCTTCACTCACGCCGTGCGTGAGCCCGACGAGTCGTTACTGGCGACGTTCGTCACCCTGGGGCGCCAGATCGGACTGTTCGTCGAGCGCACCCGCGCCGAAGAGCGGCTGCGCGCCAGCGAGCGCGACCTTCGCGAGTCGCTGGAGCGCGAGCACGCGGCGCGCGATGAGGCGGAGGCCGCGAGCCGCGCGAAGGACGAGTTCCTCGCGACGATCTCGCACGAGCTCCGCGCGCCGCTCACGCCGATTCTTCTCTGGACGCGCATGCTGCAGGCGCGATCACTCGACGAGACCACGACGACGCGTGCGCTCCGCGCCATCGAGACGAACGCGCATGCGCAGGCGCAGCTCGTCGAGGATCTGCTCGACGTGTCGCGGATCGTGACCGGCAAGCTCCGCCTCGACGTCGACGCGGTCGTGCTCAGCGAGGTCGTCGAGCGCGCGCTCGAGTCCGTGCGTCCCGCCGCCGACGCGAAGGGCGTCGCGCTCGCGGTCGTTCTCGATGGCGCGCCCGCCGTCGTCGGCGGCGATCCCGGCCGGTTACAACAGGTCGTGTGGAATTTGCTCTCGAACGCGGTGAAGTTCACCGCGCGCGGCGGGCACGTGGAGGTGCGACTCGCGGCGCGCGAGCGCGACGTCGAGCTCACGGTGCGTGACGACGGCACAGGCATCTCGCCCGAGTTCCTGCCGCGCGTGTTCGAGCGCTTTCGTCAGGCGGACGGCGGGTCGACACGCGCGCAGGGCGGTCTCGGTCTCGGCCTCGCGATTGTCAAGTACCTCGTCGAGCTGCACGGCGGCCAGGTGAGCGCCGAGAGCGGCGGCGAGAACCGCGGTGCGACGTTCACCGTCCGGTTGCCGCGCCGCCCGGTCGCGTCGGCGCCGCGCGGGACGGCCAGCGGCGCCGACGCGCCGGTGCTCGCGCGCGAGCGGTTGCGCGATCGCCGCGTGCTCGTCGTCGACGACGACGAGGACACCCGACACGCGCTCCGCGCCGTGCTCGCGCGCGCCGGCGCCGAGGTGCGCCTCGCGGACTCCGCCGCGGCGGCGATGGACGCGCTGCACGGCTGGCGCCCGGACGCGCTCGTCTCCGACCTCGGCCTCCCCGGTGAGGACGGATTCGCGCTGCTGCGCCGCATTCGCGCGCTGCCGGCCGCCGACGGCGGCGAGGTGCCGGCCGTCGCGCTCACCGGCTACGCCCGCGCCGAGGACCGCATCCGCGGCATCGAGGCCGGCTTCCAGCGCCACGTCGTGAAGCCCGTCGACCCCGTCGAGCTCGTCGACGTCGTCGCCACGCTCGCCGCCGGCGCGACGCCCGTCGCCGCCGCGTGCGGCGAGGGAGCACCGGCCACGCCGGCCGCGAAGAGTGCGCCTACCGAACCAGCGTGCGACGAGACGCCGCCCGCTGCCGTCGCGGCGCGCGGCGAAACGTCGTCTGCGGGTGCGGCGCCTGCCGAGAGCGGGTTGCTCGCCAACGTCGCCGCTACCGACGTGCTCGCGTTCGTGTCACACGAGCTGCGCCAGCCGCTCGCCGCGATGCGCATCTGGCTGAACCTCCTCGAGGACGAGATGGGTGAGTCCCTGAGCGCCGAGGCGCGCGATCACGTCGAGCAGATCCGCGCGTCGGTGAACTGGATGGCCGAGCTGATCTCCGGCCGCCTCGCCACCGAGCTGGACAGTCGCATCGGCAAGTCGTGACACGCTGACAAATCGGCTGCGTGTCCGCTTTGCTGAGATGAGCACTATCACTTGCGTTTGAGTCCATCGCGCCAGGCAATCGCTTCTAGTTCGACCCGGACAGCGTCCTCGACGGCAATCACCGGTCGTGCCTGCATTTCAAAAGCAGGCCAGGTCGAGCAGAACTTGTGAATGGCCAACGGATCGTCGCAGTCCACCAACACGTGTCCACCCCACTCGCCCACTCGCACAACGAACAACTCGATCTTGAAATTGGCGGGCGCCTTCCATTGAGTGAAAACCTCCAGTATCCGCTTCTGGGCATTCTCGTACTCCGTAGGCGATCCTTGCGGACGTTCGAACCAGCTGATCATGTACTTCATCGGTATTCTCCTCTATTGAGTTGATGTCATCCCCTGCTATGCGCTTGCTCTGTGGATATCCTCGTCCAACAAGGGTTCATACTCCGGCATGTAGTCTCATCCTTCCCGCCGCCTAGCGGCGTGTTGGGCCGCCGGCTACACGTTGAGCAAGGCGGCATTCGAGCGCCGAGCGCTCGATAAAAACTCCTGCTCAAACCGGACGAAGAGCAAGAGCGAAACGGCGCTCAGAACGTGCCACAGAACGTGTGGCTGGATGACGTGCGCTCGACTCCCGGACGTGCATGCAATGCCCCGATGGTCGAGCACAAGCAGCGCGACTCCTGGCAAGAGCACCGCCAACGCGACGCCCAGCCTACGATCGCCTGCTCGGGATGGGACCAGACGTGCACTCCAGAGGACCGCGAGCCCCAAGACGGTGAGGCCCGTGAAGCGGAAGGCGGGATGGAGAAACGGCGGGATAGCGGTGCCGAGTGTCACGAGGACGAAGACGGTGACGAACCGGTCGGCTGGGAGTCGGCCCGCACACTCCAAATGCAAGCACAGGAGCAAGATCGGAAAGAGAAAGATGACTGCGAGGTCTGCGGCAGCCAGGAGCTCACTCATCGACGCATGAAATAGCGCCGAAACGACACCGATGACGCTGGTGATGGGTGGAACCCAGTGCAAGCGAAATGACCGCGCCTCCGCGTCGGAGCACCACCACAACAGCAACGCAACGACGAGGTAGGCAGCGCAGGAAATGGTCTCGGCGGGGTGGACCAGCCACCCGCAAACGTCTGGCTCACAGAACGGAAGACTCGTTCGTCGAAGGCTATCCCACGGGCACATACGTCACGGTTGATCCCTGCCACGGGTGGCCTAACTTGATCTAGACAGTTCCGTGCAATTCGACGAACGCCGAAATCGGGACGGCAACTGTCAACGCCGCCCGTCGCACGATCCCGTATCCCGCTGTTCTCGGTGGCCCGACTCCAACTGTGCTGCCAGAGATACGACCACAGAGTTGTGGATCGGCCCGCCCGCGACGATCACACCGCCACTTTCAGCCCATGGCGGGCGCCAACTTCTGCGAGCTTTCCCAAGTCGGGATTCACCGGCGCCACTTCCCGGGCCATGTCGGTGAACAGCTTCGAGGCGCCGAGCCGCGACGTCATCGAGATCATTTCGCCGCCGTCCTTGCCGAAGCGGAACCAATGTACGGTGCCGGCGGGAAGATGAACGAGTGTGCCCGGCAACGCCGTCTTCGACTCGGCACCGATACCGAAATCGATCTGGCCCTGGACGACAAAAAAAGACTCGTCCCAAGGATGACTGTGCGGCGGCGGGCCACTGCCCTCGGGCCCACGCTGGAGGAAGATCTCGTAGCCTTCGGTCGCTTCGCCCGATGCGAGCACGGTGACGTGTTCGCCGACGATGTTGAGCGCAGGCGCGTAATCCTTTGGCGCGACGATGAACGGTTTTACAGCCATCTCGTCTCCCCCGCGGCTTAGAAGTAGCCGGTCGGATCCTTCCCGCCCTCGGGCGTCTTCTTCTCGCGCGCGGTGATGTACTTCCCGGTGAGCATGTCCTTATAGCCCATGCCGGGCGCGACCATCGGGTAGACGTGCGCGGTCTGGTCGACCATGACCTCGAGGAACGCGGGACCCGAGAAGCGCACGAACTCCTCGAGCTGCGCGTGCACCTGCGACGGGTCGACGACGCGGCGGGCGAAGCCGAAGCCGTCGGCCTCGACGGCCTTCACGAAGTCTTTCTTGTGGAGCGCTTTGTCGGTTCCCGAGTAGCGGTTCGAATAGAAGAGGTCTTGCCACTGGCGGACCATGCCGTCGCCGAGGTTGTTCAGCAGCAGCACCTTCACCGGGATGTCGTAGGTCGTGAGCGTCTCGAGCTCGCCGAGGTTCATGCGGATCGAGCCGTCGCCGTCGACGTCGATGACGAGCTTCCCGGGATTGGCGAGCTGCGCGCCGACGGCCGCCGGCAGTCCGAAGCCCATCGTACCCATGCTGCCCGAGGTGAGGAATGTCCGCGGGTGCGCGAAGTCGAGGTACTGTGCCGCCCACATCTGATGCTGGCCGACGCCGGTCGTGACGATCGCCTCGCCGCGAGTGATCTCGTTCAGCGTCTTCAGCACGTACTCGACCTGGATCTGGCCCGACGTGCGGTTGTAGTCGAGCGGGTGCTGCGCCTTCAGGCGCTGCACGTGCGCGCGCCACGGCGCGAAGCTCTTCTTGAGTCCGGCGCCCGCTTTCGCGAGCTGCGACAGGCCGCGTTTGACGTCGGCGACGTGCGCCCAATCGACCTGCTTCACCTTGCCGATCTCGGACGCGTCGACGTCGAGGTGCGCGATCGTCGCGTTCGGCGCAAACTCCTTCACCTTGCCGGCGACGCGATCGTCGAACCGCGAGCCGACGGCGAAGAGGAAGTCGCAGTCCTCGACGGCGTAGTTGGCGTAGGCGGTGCCGTGCATGCCGAGCATGTGCAGCGAGAGCTCGGTCGTCGTGTCGACGGCGCCGATACCCATGAGCGTCGTCACGACCGGGATGCCGAAGCGCTCGGCGAAGGCGCGCAGCTCTTGTGCGCCATTGCCGTTGATGACGCCGCCGCCGGCGTAGATGAGCGGCCGCTCCGCCGCGGCGAGGAGCTTGAAGAACGCTTCGCCGTCGCGCGCGGAGATCGTCGCGTCTTCGAGTGCCTCGAGACGCTCCTGGTAACCGCGCAGCGGCAGGAGCCCGCCGCCGCGGAACGTCTCCTTCGCGAGCTGCACGTCGCGCGGGATGTCGACGACGACCGGTCCCGGGCGGCCGCTGCGCGCGATGTCGAAGGCGCGGCGCATCGTCTCCTCGAGCTTGCGCTCGTCGGTGACGAGGAACACGTGCTTCGCGCACGGCGCCATGATGTTGAAGACCGGCGCCTCCTGGAACGCGTCGGTGCCCATCGCGGCGCGCGGCACCTGGCCGCAGATGAGGACGATCGGCACCGAGTCGGCTTGGCAGTCGCGCACGGGCGTCACGGAGTTCGTCGCGCCCGGACCGGAGGTGACGAGCGACACGCCGACGCGGCCGCTCGAGCGCGCGTAGCCCGCCGCCATGAAGCCGGCGCCTTGCTCGGTCGCCGGGACGACGAGGCGGATCTGCTCGTTCGCGGCGCGGCCCTCGTTGAAGCGAAAGACGGCGTCGTACGTCGGCAGGATGGCGCCGCCGCTGTAGCCGAAAATGGTGTCGACGCCCTCGTCCGCGAGCACTTGGACGATCATGTCGGCGCCGTTCATCGTAGTGCCGGCGAGCGGGTGCGTGGTCGCGGGCTCGGCGGAGGTCTCGCCGCGGCGACGCGCTGGAGTGGATTTCAGCATGGGCGCAACCATAGCGTGATTCGTCCGAGGGTGCGAGTTTCGGCGCGCGTGCGGCGGAGCGCAGCCGCGTGCGGCTCAGTCGTCCTCGAGGTAGCGGTGCGGAGGGAGGCCGTTCGCGTGCGCTACGAATGCGACGCGCTACTTGTACGCGTTGCGGGCCGCGCGCGGCCGTGACAGCGGGAGGGGATGGCATCGGAAGCGCCCGTCCGCGTGGCGGGGGACGCCCACGGCGCCGAGCACACGGTGCTCCATCGCGTCGTGCGCGCGCACCTCGCCACGTTCCTCCGAGCCGCCGCAGCCGCCGGCGGCGTGCCGCCGTTCGTCGAGCGTGAGTTCCACCAGTTCCTCGGATGTGGCGTGTGGGCCCGAGGCTTCGCCCGCTTTCGCTGCGACGCCTGCCACACCGAGCGGCTCGTGCCGTTCTCGTGCAAGGCGCGCGCCGTGTGCCCGAGCTGCGGTGGCCGCCGCATGGCCGAGCGCGCCGCCCACCTCGTCGATCACGTACTGCCGGCCGTGCCGATCCGACAGTGGGTGCTGAGCCTCCCGTTTCGGCTGCGCTACGTGCTCGCGTGGAACCACCCGCTCTGCCGCGCCGTCCTCGCGATTTACGTCCGTGCGCTCCGGAGCTTCTACCGCCGCCGGGCGCGCCGCGACGGCATCGTTGCCGGCGAGACCGGCGCCGTCACCGCGATTCAACGCTTCGGGAGTGCGGTCAATCTCAACGTGCATTTCCATACGCTCGTACCCGACGGTGTCTTTGCGCCCGATGGCGCCGGCGGCTCGCACTTCGTCGCCGCCGCCCCGCCAACCGCGCCCGAGCTCGCGCGGCTCGTCGCCGTGATCGCTCGGCGCGTCGCGCAAGTGCTGCGCCGTCACGGTCTCAGCCTCGACGACGACGCGGACGCGTCAGGCGATGCGCTTCGCGAGGACGCGCCCGCGCTCGCCGCGCTCGCGGCCGCCTCGATTGCGGGCCGAAGCCTTCTCGGCCGCACGCCCGGCGCCCGCGTGCTGCGCCTTGGCGTCGATCCCGATGCTCCGGGCCCGGCCAAAGATGTACCGTGGCACGCTCGCGACGCGGGCTTCGATCTCCATGCCGGTCGCATCATCCGCGCCGACGATCGCGCTGGGCTCGAGCGTTTGTGCCACTACCTTTTCCGCCCGCCGCTTGCCCACGAGCGCCTCGAACTGCTCCCTGACGGGCGCGTGGGTCTGACGCTCGCGCACCCGTGGAGCGACGGTACCCGCGCGATCGCATTTGACGGAGTCGAGTTCCTGGAAAAGCTCGCGGTCTTGATCCCGAAGCCGCGGATCAATTTGGTTGTCTACCACGGAATCCTCGCCCCGCGCGCGCGCCAGCGCCCCGCCGCCGTCGCGCGCGCCGTCCCGCTCGCGCGGGCCGCTGCTGACGCGCGCGCGTGTTCCACCGTTGCCCCGGCGCCGCCGTCCCCCGCGCCGCCGACTCGACGCGCGATCGCCTGGGCCGATTGTTGCGCCGCATTTTTCAGATCGACGTCCTCGCCTGCACCTGCGGCGGGCGGCTCCGCTTCATCGCGACGATCGAGGACCCGCCCGTCGTCCAGCGCATCCTCCGCCACCTCGGCCTGCCGACCGACGCCCCCGTCCCCGAGCCAGCCCGCCCGCCACCTGGCGCGGACGCCGAGCTCACCTTCGACTTCCCGGGCTGATCCAGGGCCCTCACCCCGCGCGTCCTCGGCGGGCGCTGGGCCGCGGTGTGTCTTGACCCCCCAGTGGAGCACGCTATCGGACGCGCCACGCTCCGATCGGCATGGGGCCGCGCGCGGTCGGGTCGCTGACGCGGCGCGACTGGCGC
>JBGPOW010000162.1:0-10014 GCA_041488235.1 Binatia bacterium | reverse complement strand
CGCGACGTGCGCATCGTTGTCAGTGCGAAGCCCCGCTCACGCCGGCATGCACGGCTCACGGTGCGGGCCGCATAGGGGCAAGCGTGAACTTTTGCGAACCTGCGCGCGCCGAAGGTTCCAACCCGCCGCAACAGCCGAAGTACCTGAATTTGCGCAGACACGGCTCCCGGCGCGCTGCCTCACCGCGTGGCCAGATCCGTCCTTCGTCCTTCGTCCCGTTTCCGGCCACGGTGACCGAATCCGTCGAATTCACTCGACCGCGATGCTTCGCCCGTGAGACTCTCCGCACCACACCACCGACGCCCGCTCGACCGACAGCCCGATTCGTAGCACTCCTCATTGAGCGCGCGCGCAACCTTGGAGGTTCGCTCACATGCGCCGAATAGCTTCTCTGCTGCCTTCCTCGCTCACCACGAGGTGTTCTGCCCTGATTGCCGTCCCGTTACTGCTCCTCCTGCTCGGCGCCCAAGCGCTGGCGGATGTCCGCGTCAGCTACACCGTAGATGAAAAAGCGCTCAAGACCGCCGTTGCAGGCACGAACTTGGCGTTCGCACTTTTCTCAGACAACGGCTGCACGACGCAGGTCGGCGGCGCCGTGCAGATTGCCGTCGAAGATGTGCTCATTCAGCGGCTCAAGCTTCTCAGACCAAAGGGCGCGACCAAACCACCCAAAACCGATGAAATCCACGCGACGCTGACCGGTGTCACGGCGGCGCCATACCTGAAGGTGATCGGGAACGGCATCACGGCGGTTGGTGGCGACTGCCAGCTCCAACCAGGCGGAGGCGGCACAAGCCTTCCATGCGCGTCGCAGGTCGGGAGCGAGGTGTATTTCGACAGCTGCAACGTGAATATCCGTAGTGGAACCGGCGGCACGGACGGGACGATCAACGGTCTCGGAAATCTGGTCGTCGGGTACAACGAGAGAATGTGCACGTTTTCATTCTCCCACACCGCGACCTGCTCCGGGGACGCCGACTGTGCACCGAACACATGCAGCGGCGGGGGTTGCACTAGTTCGTCTCACCCCTGCACCACAAACGCCGATTGCCCAGCTAATCTGTGCAGCCCGCGAACAGGCTCGCATAACATTGTCACTGGGAGAGGCAACAGTTACACGAGTTATGGTGGAGTCGTGGCGGGATGGGTGAATTCAATCAGCGGTCCGTACACTTCAGTAACCGGTGGCCGTTACAATTCCGCAACGGAGGAAGGTTGCTCAGTGAGCGGAGGATCAGCGAACCTAGCCGGTTCAGGAACCGTCCGTGTCGATGGCCCACCAGACGTCGGCGGAATCGGTAGCGTCAACGATGCTGCGGTCAGCGGCGGCATTTTCAACGCCGCGACCGATTATGAGGCGTCCGTGAGCGGCGGTTTCTGGAATTCTGCAAAAGGACAGGGTTCGTCGATCAGCGGTGGTTATCATAACATGGCTTCGGGTGGATATTCATGGATCGGTGGTGGTTTCACAAACATTACCAGCGGCAGCACTACGAGCGTGTGTGGTGGGGACGGTAATTCTGCTAGTGCAACTTCTAGCACCGTCAGCGGTGGACAAAACAACATAGCGTCCAATGACTATGCGGTCGTTAGCGGAGGTTACGCCAACACAGCAAGCGGGGTCCATGCCGCAATCAGTGGCGGCAAAGGGGGTACAGCAACGGGTGAAGCTGCATCTGTCAGCGGCGGAAGTGGCAACAGCGCAACCGGCAACTTCGCATCGGTGAGTGGTGGTTTGGGAAATTTGGCGGGTCCGGGCACGCCTTCGTTTCCTGCATTCGCGGCGGGGTATGCCCCGTCCGTAAGCGGCGGCTACCGGAACCAGGCGAGCGCCGCTGCAGCGTCGGTCTCTGGCGGCGGCACGAACACCGCCACGGGCGACACTTCAACCGTCAGTGGTGGTCGCTTCAACATAGCCAGCGGGGTCGACTCGTGCGTGGCTGGAGGCGACAGCAATTCCGCCAGAACGCCGCAATCATGTGTCTCGGGAGGTTTTAGCAACGTAACATTCGACGGGGGGACTGCCGGCAGGAACGGGATCGCCACGACCATTGCCGGCGGTAAACTGGTTGCCGAGAACGGCGATACCGTATGGGCGGTCCGGCACACCAATTGCGGATGGGGGTCCTCCTTTGGTCTATGTTTTCCGTGACGAACTAAGGGCGCGAGTTTAACCACGAACGGTTGCCCAACCGCCGGCATCTTAAGCAACGGTCCGCGGTTATCGAGCCTTGTCCAAAAGGATCGGTTGCTCAACCTTTTTGTCCTTACTGGACGCGGGGCACGATCGTGCCCCGCCGCCAAGGGAAGCAGAAGGCGACTGATCGCCTGCGGGACGGGCGCGGCTCGCTCGCTGCGCGCTGGCGAGTGGGTTTCGCCCGTTCTCCGCTGTTGGCCTCATCCTACTTTCGGCCACATTAGGCTTTTGCGCCCTTTTATAAGTGTATGAAATATAGAAGAGCGTTAGAAGGATGTGGCCATCTTGGCCACGCGCAACTACTCGTCTGAGTCGCCGTCCTCGTCGCCGACGTCGGCGTCGTCCGGAGCTTCGGACTCGCCCGGCATGCCCCCGCCACCGAGCATTCCGGCACCGGGCGCCGGCGTCGCGACGGCCGCACCGCTCGGGACCGGCGTCGCTGGCGGTGTGCGGAACTCCGTTGGCTTCTTGTCGATGCGGTCGTAGACGAACGGCTTCGCGCCGTAGACGATGCCGCTGCCGGCGGCGCTCAAGTGCGAGTCGTCGGGCGCGGTGCCGCGTGCGCCCACGATGGTGCCGAGCGCGGCGCCGCTCTCGTCGCTGATCGCGATCGTGAGCTCGGGCGTGGCGAGGCCGTACTTGGCGAGATCCGTCGCGTGCTCGTCCACGATGGTGTTGCCCTTCAGCGCGGCGACGTCCTCGAGGAAGCGCGTCATCGCCGGCCCTCGCTCCGTACCTTCGCCGGGGGCGTCGAGGTGCCAAGCGCCGTCGCGCTTCACCAGCGAGAAGCCGGCGCCGTCCTTGCGCGTGACGACGAGCTTCGCGGCCTTCTCCTTGTCGAACGCGAGGACCGTCTTGTCGCGCAGCGTGGCGAGGTCCTTGTCGGCGTTCTTCAGCGCGTACTCGGGAAGGGCGTACACCGTCGGCCGTTCGGCGCGCTTCGCGTAGACGGTCTTTTTCTGCCCCTCCTCGTGCGTTGCGCCGACCAGCAGCGTCTGCTGCGCCTCCTCCTTGCCGGCGACGACGCTGATCGTGAGCCGCGGCTGGTCGAGGCCGTACGTCTTCAGATCGACGTCGGGCGCGTCGCTCGGAAAGTCCTCGGCGCGGATGCCGCGGATGCTGGCGAGGAGCGCGCGCACCTCGGAAGCGTCGGCGGGGTAGGGGCCGGGAGCGGTGATGCGCCAGACGTCGCCGTCGCCTTGGCGCTCGACGGTGATGCTGCCCTCGGGCCGCGCGAGCGTGAGCTTCTTCACCTGCGCCTCGTCGAACGCCAGGACGCTCTTGTCGCGGAGGTCCTTCAGCTCCTTCTTGACGCCGGTGTGGAGCGCGCCGCCGGCGATGCGTACCGACTTCTCGTCGTCCTTCTGGACGTAGGCGGAAAAGCCGACCTGCGTGGTCTTCCCGACTTTCACCGCCGGCAGCTCGCTGCCGCCTTCGAGGCCGAGCTTGATGACGGCTTCCGGCGGCTCGAGGCCGTATGACGCGAGCTTGTCGCCGACGTCGTCGAGGGTGCGCGTCACCTGCGTGTCGGCGACGGCGGTCACGAGGTTGTTCGCCGCGGCGTCGTCGGCGGGCGCCTCGATCGGTTTCACGAGGCGCCAGTGCTTGTCGGCGTCGCGCGCGAGCGCGATCGCGTGATCGGGATACTCGAGCGTGATCGTCGCGACTTTGTCTTTGTCGAACGTGAGCAGCTGCTTCTGCTCCGCCTCGCGTTTCTCGTGCGGCAGCTCGACCCAGTAGACGTACGCGCCGAGGGCGGCGAGGACGAGGAGAAGGAGGAGGGTGTTTCGCGGCCTCACTTCGTGCTCCGGCGCCACCACACGGTGAGGCCGAGGAGGAGCAGCAGTTCCGGCATGATCAGCACCGCGAGGTAGAAGATGCGGCGGCTCTCGTCGGGCGTGAGCTGCGCGCGCGACGCCTTGATGGCGCGCGGCCGGATCGAGATCAGCTCCTCCTGGCCGCCGAGCCAGTTCATCATGTTGAGCAGCAGATCGCGGTTGAAGACCTGCGACAGGAACTGATTGGTCGCCCAGTCGGAGTCGCCGCCGACGACGAGCTTCGTCTCGCCTTCCTTCCCGAAGCCCATGTCCTTGTGCTTGCCGGTGACGGCGACCGCGAGCGGCACCGGTCCCTTGATGTCTTTGTCGTCCTGTACCGCCTCGCCACGATCGAAGACGCCGGCGACGTCGGTCTCCGCCCATGCCGTCGGGCTCGACTTCACGAGCTCGATTGCGCTGACGCCGGTCTTGCCGGCGGCGTTCGCCTGGACGGCGCGCGACATCGGGAAGACGGTGCGCTCGTGAAAGTCGGTGGTGATGGGATGCGTGCCGTACGTCGAGGCGAGGATCTGCAGGCCCAGGGCTGGGCCCTGGAAGAGGCGGACCACCTGGTCGACGACGACCGAGTCGGTCACCTTCACGCCCCACGGATCGACGAGGCTCACGAGCTGCGCGCCGCGCCGCGGACCGATGAGGAAGAGCGCCGAGCGCCCGGCGCGGAGGTAATTGGTGAGCACGCTCACCTCGTGATCGAAGAGCGGCTTCTCTGTGCCGGCGGCGATCAGGACCGTGCAGTCGGCGGGCACGTCCTGCTCGGTCGCGAGCAGGACCTTTTTCGTGTCGTAGTTCTCGTTCGTGAGCGCGTCTTTCAGGCTCGAGAAGCCGTGCGCCTCGTGGTTATCGGGATCGGGCTCGCCGTGGCCGTCGAGGAAACACGCGACCTTTTTCGTGGCGCGCGTGGCCTTGATGAGGCCGTTCGTGATCGTTTCCTCGCTCACGTCGCGTGTCACCGTCGCCGTCTCGTCGCCGTACTGGATGTGGACGGTCGGCAGCTCGGTGACGTGGTAACGCTCGGCGAGGTCGCGCTCCTTGTCGGGATCGACCATGTGGAACGTGAACTTGTCGGACGCGTAGCGGTAGCTGTCGAGGAGATCCTGGAGCTGCGGATCGCTGCCCGCCTCGACGAACGCGTCGACGGTGATCGGCTTCTCGAGCTTGGCGAGGACCGACTTCGATTGCGTCGACAGCGAGAAGACGTTCTGCGACGTCAGGTCCCAGCGGTGGTTGTGCCGCGCGGCGAGCCAGTTCACCGCCACGACGACGCCGACGAAAATCAGCGAGTAGACGACGGCGTTGGCGCCGTACTTCGTCGAGCGCTCGCCGAGGATCGTCGTCAGGCTGTCGCGGCTCGCGGTGAGGTAGAGGACGATCAGCAGGAAACCGATCCCGACGTGCAGGAACACGTAGCCGGAGGCCGCCGGCGTCACCACGTAGGCGACGACGCCGAAGACGAGGAGGACGAGGCCCCAGAGGCCGAACAGCGAGGTCGAGCGCCCGCCCACCGTCACCTCCAGCGCACGGACTCGACCGAGCGGTGCGTGAGAAAGAGCGCCAGCACGATCACGGTCGCGAAGTAGACGAGGTCCTTCGAGTCGATGACGCCCTTCACCATCTGCGCGAAGTGCTCGGTGAGCGACACGTACCTGAGCAGCGCGCCGATCGTCTCGCCGGCGTTATCCGCCGGCCAGGCGATGATGTAGAGCAGCAGCAGCGACACGAGACAGCTCACGGCGGCGATGATCTGGTTCTCGGTGAAGGACGACGTGAGCACGCCGACCGCGACGAACGACGTCGCCAGCAGCAGGAGCCCGAGGTAGCCGCCGAGCACGACGCCGGTCTCCGGGTTGCCGTACGCGAAAAGGATCAGCGGATAGACGCCCGTCAGCGCCACCATGATCGCGACGAAGACGAACGAGCCGAGGAACTTGCCGATCACGATTTCGGAGATACGCAACGGCGAGGTGAGGAGCAGCTCGTACGTGCCCGCCTTCTTCTCCTCGGCGAGCGTGCGCATCGTAATCACCGGCACCAGGATCACCAGCACGACCGACAGGTTGTGGAGCAGCGGCGCGATCACGAACTCGTTCAGGTTCAGCCGCTGCAGCACCTGGGGGTTCTGCTGCGCCGAGTAGATCGTCAGCAGGAGGTTGAAGCGCGCGAGCAAGTTGAAGAAGAACCAGCCGCCAAGCAGCATAAAGCCGGTCAGGACGACGTACGCGATCGGCGACACGAAGTACGACTTGAGCTCGCGGCCGGCGATGGTGAGGACGTTGCGCATGGCCTCAGCCCTGCTCCTCGCTGCTCACGCCGGCTTCTTCGACGCTCTCCTTGGCGATCGCCCGCAAGAAGACTTCTTCGAGGCTGCCGCCGCGGGTGAGCGTCGCCATGTCCTCCTCGAGGACGACGCGGCCCTCGTTGATGATCACGACCTTTTCGCAGATCTGCGACACCTCGGGGAGGATGTGCGTCGAGAGAATCACGGTGCGCTGTCCCGCGAGCTCACGGATGAGCGAGCGGATCTCGATGATCTGCCGCGGGTCGAGGCCGATCGTCGGCTCGTCGAGGACGAGGACGGGCGGGTCGTGGATCAGGGCCTGCGCCAGGCCGACGCGCTGCCGAAAGCCCTTCGAGAGATGCCCGAGGAGCCGGTCGCGGACCGTCGTCAGGCCGCAGAGCTTCACGACGCGGTCGATCGCGTCCTCGATCGCGGCCTTCGGCATGCCCTTGATGCGGGCGACGAAGCGCAGGTACGGCTCGGTCGCCATGTCGGCGTAGAGCGGCGGGCTCTCGGGCAGGTAGCCGATCCGCCGCCGCACCTCGGCGCTCTCGGTGAAGACGTCGAAGCCGGCGACCTTCGCGGTGCCGCTCGTCGCCGGCTGGAAGCCGGTGAGGATGCGCATCGTCGTCGTCTTGCCGGCGCCGTTCGGGCCGAGGAAGCCGAGGATCTGCCCCTGCGCGGCGCTGAAGCTCACGTCGCGGACGGCGACGATGTCGCCGTAGCGCTTCGTGAGATTCCGCACTTCAAGCATGCGCCGCCTCCCGCGCCGAGTACGCATGCGCGGCGGTCGCGCGATATGCGTTTGTGTGGCTAAATGCTGGTGGAATCATCCAGAAATTAAAGCGGCGCACGTTTAGCCAGCGCCTCCGGAGTTGTCAAGATAACCTCCACAATGGAGAAACTGCCGATGAGTGAGGCGACGCCGACGCGGCTCTACCTCGTCGACGGCAGCTCGTACGTCTTCCGCGCGTTCCACGCGATCCCGTTCCTCTCGACGTCGAAAGGCGTGCCGACGAACGCCGTCTACGGCTTCGCGACGATGCTGTTGAAGCTGATCCGCGACGAGCGGCCGTCGCACCTCGCGATCGTCTTCGACGCGCCCGGCGAGACCTTCCGCGACGAGCTTTTCGCCGATTACAAGGCGAACCGTGGCGCGCTGCCCGACGAGCTCAAGCCGCAGCTGCCGCTGGTGCGCCGGCTCGTCGCCGCGCTGGCGATCCCGGTGATCGAGGAGCGCGGCGTTGAGGCCGACGACGTCATCGGCACCTTGGCGACGGCGGCGGCGACGGCCGGCACCGACGTCGTGATCGTCACCGGCGACAAGGACTTCCAGCAGCTCGTCGGTCCCCGCATCTCGCTCCTCGACACGATGTACGGCAAGCGCACGACGCTCGACGACGTCCGCGCGCGTTACGGCGTCGAGCCGGAGCGCTGGATCGACGTCGTCGGCCTCATGGGCGACGCGATCGACAACATCCCCGGCATTCGCGGCATCGGCGAGAAGACGGCGGCGGCGCTCATCAAGCACGCCGGCAGCCTGGAAGCGCTGCTCGACGGGCTCGACGGTCTCGACGCGAGCGGCATCCGCGGCGCGAAGGGCCTTGCCGCGAAGATCCGCGAGCATGCCGACCAGACGCGGCTCGCGAAGACGCTGGCGAAGATCCGCTGCGACCTGCCACTCGCGTACGCCCTCGACGAGTTCCGCTGCCACGGGCTGCGCCGGCCCGAGGTCGAGGAGCTCTGCCGCGAGCTCGAGTTCCACTCGCTCCTGCGCGAGCTCGGGAACGCGATGCCGGAGACGCTCACCGCGGCGACGGCGGCGGCGCGCTCGGGTCCCGCGGTCCTCGCGGAGGTCGCCGTCGCCGCGCAGTGTGCGGTGGTGGTCGACGCGGGGGGCGAGGCGATGCGCGCCGTGCCCGCGGTCGTCGCGCTCGCGCCCGCCGTCGACGCGAGTGTGCATGCCGTGCCGCCGTGGCCGAGCGAGGTCGCGAGCGCGCTCGCGTCGACGACGTGCGAGAAGGTCGGCACCGATCTCAAGCGGGTGTCGATCGTCCTCGAGCGCCACGGGCTGCCGCTCGCGGGGGCGCTCTTCGACCTCGGCATCGCGTCGTACGTCCTCGACCCGTCGCGGTCGAGCCACGGCGTCGAGGAGCTGGCGCGACACTTCCTCGGCGCCGCCGCGCCCGCCGAGGCCGAGGGCCCGAGCCGACTCGAATGGGAGGCGCGCACGGCGCTCGCCCTCCGTCCCGTCCTCGAGCGCGCCCTCGAGGAGCACGACGAGCTCGGGCTCTTCCGCGACGTCGAGATGCCGCTCACGCGCGTCCTCGCGGCGATGGAGCGGCGCGGCGTCAAGGTCGACGTCGACGCTCTCGCCGCGCTGGGTAGCGAATTCCGCGACAGCCTGGCGCGGCTCGAGCGCGAGATCTACGAGCTCGCCGGCGGCGAGTTCAAGATCAACTCGACGCTGCAGCTTCGCGACGTCCTCTTCGAGCGCCTCAAGATCTCGACGCGCGGCATCCGCAAGGGCAAGACCGGCTTTTCGACCGACGTCGACGTGCTCACGCGCCTCGCGGCCGTCCACCCCTTGCCGGCGAAGATCCTCGAGCACCGCGGCCTCGCGAAGCTGCTCTCGACGTACGTCGATCCGCTGATCGTGCTCGTGCATCCCGATACCGGCCGCATTCACACCTGCTTCAACCAGACCGTCACGGCGACTGGCCGCCTCTCCTCGACCGACCCCAATCTCCAGAACATCCCGATCCGCACCGAGGAGGGACGTCGCATTCGTGCGGCCTTCATCCCCGAACCCGGCAAGGTGTTGGTGGCCGCCGACTACTCGCAGATCGAGCTGCGCATCCTCGCCCACCTGACCGGCGACCCCGTGCTCCTCGAGGCGTTCACGACCGGCGAGGACATCCACACCCGCACCGCCGCCGAGGTTTTCGACGTCGCGCCGGCGCTGGTGTCGAGCGAGATGCGCCGCCGCGCGAAGGTGATCAACTTCGGTATCATCTACGGCATGGGACCGCAGCGCCTCGCCCGCGAGCTCGCGATCCCGCTCGCCGACGCGCAACGGTACATCGCCAACTACTTCGACCGTTACGCCGGAGTGACGCGTTTCATCGAGGAGACGCTCGCCGAAGCGCGCCGCCAGGGCTACGTCGCGACGCTCTTGAAGCGCCGCCGTTACCTCCCCGAGCTCACGAGCCGCGAGGAAGGCGTCCGCCAATTCGCCGAGCGCACCGCCATCAACACGCCAGTCCAAGGCTCCGCCGCCGACCTCATCAAGCTCGCGATGGTCAAGCTCGATGCCCGCCTCGCCCGCGAGCAAGTCCCCGCAGCGATGACCCTACAAGTCCACGACGAGCTGGTGTTCGAGGTCGACACGCACGCCGCCGACGCCGCGATCGCCGTGATCCGCGACGAAATGGAGCACGTCGTTCCGCTCCAAGTGCCGCTACAGGTCGACATCGGCGCCGGCCCCAACTGGGCCGCAACGGACTGATGACAGCCCGCGTGTGCCGATGGGCGGCGATGAACTGATGCCCACGCTGCGTCTACCGCCGCGGACCGACGGCTTGTTGTCGCCGCCGCGTACACCGCGTCCACGAAGACCCGGCGGTGGGACGTGGGGGTGGGGGGGGGCGGCGCAGAAGGGCGGCGGGTAAGAGTGCAGCGCCGCGGAGTTGGGGGGGAGCGGG
>JBGPOW010000161.1:0-10039 GCA_041488235.1 Binatia bacterium | reverse complement strand
TGTGTGACCGTTGCAACGCGCCGGCGCGCATCGGCGCGCGGCGGCTCGAGGACGGCACGGCGACGCGCGTCTGTCGCCGCTGCGGCGAGGTGATCGACCGGTGAACGAGCCAGCGCGACTGCGGGCGCGGTACGGGAGCGAGATCCGCCCCGCGCTCATGAAGGAGATCGGCTGCGGCAACGTGCACGAGGTGCCGCGGCTCGACAAGATCGTCATCAATCTGGGCCTCGGCGAGGCGATCCAGAACGTGAAACTCCTCGACTCCGCGGTCGAGGAGCTGGCGACGATCACCGGCCAGAAGCCGGTCGTAACCAAGGCACGCAAGGCGATCGCCAACTTCAAGCTGCGCGAGGGGGTGCCGATCGGCTGCATGGTCACGCTCCGCGGCGATCGCATGTACGAGTTCTTCGATCGCTTGGTGAGCGTCGCGCTGCCGCGCGTGCGCGATTTCAAAGGTCTTTCCGACCGCTCGTTCGACGGCCGCGGCAACTACTCCCTCGGCATTCGCGAGCAGATCATCTTCCCGGAGATCAACCTCGACAAGATCGACAAGGTGAAGGGACTCACGATCTCCGTCATCACGACGGCGCGCAGCGACAACGACGCGAAGATGCTGCTGCGCGCATTGGGGTTCCCATTCCGCAATTGAACGGAGAAGCGACCGGCGCCGCTGCGCGCGCGCAGAGCCGGCTCGAGGAGGCGCCGTAGTGGCGAAGACGTGTCTACGCATCAAGGCGACGCGGCGGCAGAAGTTCGGCGTCCGCCAGTACAATCGCTGTCCGCTCTGCGGGCGCGCGCGCGGATTCTTCCGCAAGTTCCGGATGTGCCGGCTCTGCCTGCGCGACCTCGCGCGCAAAGGACAGATCCCCGGCGTCATCAAGGCGAGCTGGTGACGGCATGTCGATGACCGATCCCATCGCCGATCTGCTGACGCGCATTCGCAACGGCAATCAGGCGCGCAAGGAGCGCGTGGATGTCCCGTGGTCGCGCACGAAGGAGGCGATCGTGCGCGTGCTGGTCGCCGAGGGGTTCCTGCGCGACTCCGCGACCGTCGGCGAGGGCGTACAGAAGCTGCTCCGCATCGGCCTCAAGTACGACGAGCAGCGCCGGCCGGTGATCACGGCGCTGCAGCGTGTGAGCCGTCCGAGCCTGCGCATCTACGTCGGCAAGCAGGAGATTCCCTCGGTGCGCGCCGGCCTCGGGGTGAGCGTGTTGTCGACGCCGGCCGGCATCCTCGTCGACCGCGACGCCAAGCGGCGCGGCGTCGGCGGCGAGCTGCTCTGCTCGGTGTGGTGATCGAATCATGTCGCGTATAGGCAAGCTGCCCATCAGTGTCCCGTCCGGCGTCACGGTCGCCGTCGAGCCCGGCGCGGTGCGGGTTTCCGGACCGCGCGGCAAGCTCGCGGTGACGATCAACCCCCTCGCCGAGGTGAAGGTCGAGGGCAATAAGGTCAGCATCATCCGTCGCGACGACAGCCGCATCGCGCGCGGTGTCCACGGTCTCACCCGCGTCCTCGTTTCCAACATGGTGACCGGCGTGAGCACGGGCTTCCGCCGCGTCCTCGAGATCAACGGCGTCGGCTACCGCGCCGAGGTGAAGGGCCGCGCGATTCAGCTCGCCCTCGGCTACTCGCACCCCGTGATCTTTCCGCTGCCCGACGGCGTCGATGCCAAGGTCGACAAGCAGACGGTGATCACGCTCGAGGGCGCGGATCGACAAGTGCTCGGCGAGACCGCGGCGGCCATCCGCAAACTGCGGCCGCCGGAGCCGTACAAGGGCAAAGGCATCAAGTACGCGGAGGAGAAGATCCGCCGCAAGGCGGGGAAGGCCGTCGGCGCGGCCTCCTGAGGAGAGATCGGATGTTCAACGACCAGCGTCATCAGGCCCGCAAGCTGCGCCAGGCGCGCGTACGCCGCAAGCTGCGCGGCGACGCGGAGCGGCCGCGGCTCTGCGTGTTCCGCAGCGAGAAGCACATGTACGTGCAAGTGATCGCCGACGACACGGGCCGGACGTTGCTCGCCGCCTCGACGCTCGCGCCCGACCTGCGCGACGAGGTGAAGAAGCCCGGATCGGTCGAGGCCGCGAAGCGGATCGGCGCGATCGTCGGTAAGCGCTGCGTGGAGCGGGGCATTACCGCGGCGGTGTTCGACCGCAACGGGTTTCTGTACCACGGGCGCGTACGCGCCGTGGCCGAGGGCGCGCGCGAAGCCGGCCTCAAGATCTGAAGGAGCATTATGGCGAGAGGATCAGCACGGCGCATCGAGTCCCACGGCCTCGAGCTCAAAGAGAAGGTGGTGCACATCAACCGCGTCGCCAAGGTGGTGAAGGGCGGACGGCGGTTCAGTTTCAGCGCGCTCGTCGTCGTCGGTGACGGCGCCGGGCACGTCGGCTACGGGCTCGGGAAGGCGAACGAGGTGCCGGAGGCGATCCGCAAGGGCATCGAGAAGGCGAAGAAGACGCTCATGACGGTGCCGATCGCGAACGGCACGATTCCGTTCCAGGTGAACGGCCTCTACGGTGCCGGCAGCGTGCTGCTGCGCCCGGCCTCGGACGGGACCGGTGTGATCGCCGGCGGCGGCGTGCGTGCCGTCGTCGAGCTCGCGGGGATCCACAACGTGCTCGCCAAATGCCTCGGCTCGAACAATCCCCATAACATGGTGAAGGCGACCATCCAGGCGCTCTCCGAGCTCCGCGAGCCCGAGAAGGTGGCGGCGATGCGCGGCAAGGATCTCGCCGAGCTGCGCTGAGCGCGCTCCGCATGGTCGACACGACGATGACGAAGACGACGACCGGCAAGGGAATGGGCAAGATGCTGCGCGTGACGCAGGTGCGGAGCGCGATCGGCGGCACCATGCGCCAGCGCGAGAGCCTGCGTGGCCTCGGGCTGAGCCGCATCGGTGCCTCGGCCATCGTGCAGGACAACCCGGCGAACCGCGGCCTTATCCGCCGCGTCCAGCACCTGCTGGCGGTCGAGGAATAGCCAGCATAGCGAGGGTTAAGGACGTGGAACTGCTCGATCTCTCCAATCTCCGGCCCGCGAAGGGCGCGCGGCGCGCCCGCAAGCGTATCGGCCGCGGTCCCGGATCCGGCACCGGCAAGACCGCGGGCAAGGGGCACAAAGGAAAAGGCGCGCGCTCCGGCGGCAACACTCCGCCGGGTTACGAGGGCGGGCAGATGCCCTTGCAGCGCCGCCTGCCGAAGCGCGGCTTCCGCAGCCCGAATCGCGTGCGCTACGCGATCGTCAAAATCGCGCAGCTCGAGCGCTTCGAGAGCGGCTCGATCGTCGACGTCCACGCGCTCGTCGCCGCCGGGCTCGTGCGCGCCCGAGACCAGGTGAAGCTTCTCAGCGACGACACGAGGCTCACGCGTGCGCTCACGATCAAAATCGACAAGGCGAGCCAGTCGGCGCGCGACCAGGTCGCGGCCGCGGGCGGGACGCTCGAGCTCGCCGCCGACGCATCCGGCGACAACGCGGCCGCGCCCGCACCGGAAGGCTCGAGGGAGTAGCTCGTGCTCGAAGGGTTCCAAAATTCCGCGCGGATTCCGGAGCTGCGGCGCCGGATCTTCTTCACGTTCGGAATGCTCGCGGTGTACCGCGTCGGCGTTGCGATTCCCACGCCGGGGATCGACAACGCCGCGCTGAAGAAGTTCTTCGAGGATGCGGCGAGCAACTTCTTCGGCCTCGTGAACCTGTTCTCGGGCGGTGCGCTCGAGCGCTTCTCGATCTTCGCGCTCGGCATCATGCCGTACATCAGCGCGTCGATCATTCTGCAGTTGCTGACGGTCGTCGTCCCCTACCTCGAGCGCCTTTCGAAGGAAGGCGAGATGGGGCGGCGGAAGATCACGCAGTACACGCGCTACGGCACCGTCGTGCTCTCGGTCGTGCAGAGCCTCTTCATCAGCATGGGGCTCGAGCAGATCCAGTCGCCGACGGGCGCGTCGGTCGTCCTCAATCCCGGTTGGGCGTTTCGCCTGATGTGCGTCGTGACCCTCAGCTCCGGTACCGCATTTCTCATGTGGGTCGGCGAGCAGGTGACCGAGCGCGGAATCGGCAACGGCATCTCGCTCCTCATTTTCGCTGGCATCGTCGCCCGCCTGCCGTCGGCGATCAGCACCACGATTCAGTTCTTCAATGAGGGCGAGATCCAACTCTTCTTCCTCATCTTTCTGCTGTTCTTCATGGTCGTCGTCGTCGCCGCGATCATCTTCATGGAGCGCGGGCAGCGCCGCATCCCGGTGCAGTACGCGAAGCGCGTCGTCGGCCGGAAGATGTACGGCGGCCAGAGCTCGCATCTGCCGCTCAAGATCAACACCTCGGGCGTCATCCCGCCGATCTTCGCCTCGTCGATCTTGATCTTCCCGGGGACGATCGCGAGCTTCTTCCCCGACAACCCGTGGGCGCTGAAGGCCGCCGACCTGCTCGGGCCGCAATCCGCGGTCTACAACTTGCTCTACATCGGACTGATCATCTTCTTCTGTTATTTCTACACCGCGGTGACCTTCAACCCGGTCGAGGTCTCCGACAACATGAAGAAGTTCGGCGGCTACATTCCCGGCATCCGTCCCGGGAAGCGCACCGCCGAGTACATCGATCGCATCCTGACGCGCATCACCCTCGGCGGCGCGCTCTACATCGCGGCAGTCTGCATCCTGCCGACGATCCTGATCTCACGCTTCAACGTGACGTTCTTCTTCGGCGGCACGTCGCTGCTGATCGTCGTCGGCGTGGCGCTCGACACGGTGGCGCAGATGGAGACGCATCTGCTCACCCGTAACTACGAAGGCTTCATGAAGCGCGGCCGTCTGCGCGGGCGACGGAGCTGATCGGTTGGATCTCATCCTCATGGGGCCGCCAGGAGCAGGGAAGGGCACGCAATCCGCGCTGCTCGCGGAACGCTTACGGGTGCCGGGCATCTCGACGGGCCACATTTTCCGCGAGGAGGTGCGCCGCAAGTCGCCGCTCGGCCTCGAGGCGAAGCGCCACATGGACAAGGGCGAGCTCGTTCCCGACGACGTCATCATGCGGATCCTCGAGGAGCGCCTGCGTCAGCCCGACTGCCGGCCGGGGTTCATCCTCGACGGCGTGCCGCGGACGATGCCGCAAGCGGAGTGGCTCGACCGTACGCTCACGTCGCTCGGTCGCCAGCTCGACATCGTGATCAGCATGGTCGTGCCCGACGAGGAGCTCATCAAGCGCCTCTCCGGTCGACGCACGTGCCGCGAGTGCGGCGCGATGCACCACATCATCTTCGACCCGCCGACGAACGCGGGGATCTGCAACAAGTGCAACGGCGACCTCTACCAGCGCGACGACGACCACGAGGACATCATCGCGTCGCGCCTCGAGGTGTACGTGCGCGCGACGGCTCCGGTGCTGCAGCTCTATCGCGCGCGCAACCTCCTCGCCGAGGTCGATGGGACGGGCTCTCGCGACGACATTCTCGGCCGCATCGTCGAACGCTTGGAGCGCCTGGAGCGCCGGGCCTGATGATCGTGCTCAAGGGACCGGAAGAGATCGAGATCATGCGCGCGGCGAACGTCATCGTCGCCGAGGTGCTCGCCGAGCTGCGTGCCGCGGTGCGCCCGGGCGTCACGACGGCCGACCTCGATCGCATCGCCGAGGACCTGACGCGCAAGCGCGGCGCGATCCCCGCGTTCAAGGGCTACAGCGTCGCCGGCCGCGTGTATCCGGCGGCGCTCTGCGCCTCGATCAACGACGAGGTCGTGCACGGGATCCCGTCGGCGTCGCGCCCGCTGCGCGAGGGCGATATCATCGGTCTCGACTACGGCGTCATCTACCGCGGCTACTACGGCGACTCGGCGGTCACGGTCCCCGTCGGCGCGGTGAGCGCGGAGGCCGTCGAGCTGATGCGGACGACGCGTGAGGCGCTGGAGGCCGGGATCGAGGCGGCGCGTCCGGGGCGGCGGCTCGGCGACGTGTCGTCGGCGATTCAGACGCACGCCGAGAGCCGGCACTTCTCGGTGGTGCGCGATTTCGTCGGTCACGGAATCGGCAAACGGCTGCACGAGGATCCGCAGGTGCCGAATTTCGGCCAAGCGGATCGCGGCATCCGGCTGCGCGAAGGAATGGTGTTGGCGATCGAGCCGATGCTGAACGCGGGGGGGCCGGAGGTCGAGCTCAAGGAGGATGGGTGGACGGCGGTGACGAGCGACGGCAGCTTGTCGGCCCATTTCGAACACTCGGTCGCCATCGTCGAGGGCGGCCCCTACGTCTTGAGCTCCCTGTAAAGGATGGTGAACCCATGACCATGCTGATGCCCAGAACCGAAGCGATGGAAGTCCACGGGACGGTCCTCGACTCGCTGCCGAACGCGACGTTCCGCGTGGCGCTCGACAACGGTCATCGCGTCGTCGCGCAGACTGCGATCGACCCGCGGTTCCATTCCGTGAAGCTCGCCCCCGGCGACAAGGTGACGGTGGAGATCTCGCCCTACGACCTCGGGCGCGGGCGGATCACGTATCGCTCGAAGTGAGGCAGGGAGCACGGGTATGAAGGTGCGCGCGTCGGTCAAGAAGATTTGCAAGAACTGCCAGGTGGTGCGCCGCCAGGGCGTGGTGCGGATTCTCTGCTCCAACCCCCGGCACAAGCAGCGCCAAGGCTGAGCGAGAGAGGCGTCATGGCACGTATCGCAGGAGTCGACCTTCCAAAGGCGAAGCGCATGGAGATCGCGCTCACGTACATCTACGGTGTCGGCCGCAGCACGGCGCGGAAGGTGCTGCGTGAGGCCGGCGTCGATCTCGACGTGAAGACCGACGATCTTCCCGAGGAGGATCTCGTCAAGCTGCGCCGGGTGATCGACGGGTTGAAGGTCGAGGGTGATCTCCGCCGCGAGGTGGCCCTCAACATCAAGCGCTACGTCGAACTCGGCGCGTACCGCGGTCTGCGCCACCGCAAGAACCTGCCGGTGCGCGGCCAGCGCACGCACACGAATGCGCGTACCCGCAAGGGGCCGCGCCGGACGATCGCCGGCAAGAAGCAGGCGCCGACCAAGTAAGCCGGTTAGCTGAGCGCGCGAGGAGATCCAGACAAAATGGCAAGACCCGAAGCGAAGCCTGCCGCCGCCCCGGCGGTACAAGCGCCGACGCGGCGCAAGAAGGCGAAGCGCACGGTGCCCGAGGGCATCGCGCACATCCATTCGACGTTCAACAACACGATCGTCACGATCACCGACCCGACCGGCAACGTCGTCTCATGGGCGAGCGCCGGTAACGTCGGGTTCAAAGGCTCGCGCAAAGGAACGCCGTTCGCGGCGCAGCTCGCCGCCGAGGCGGCGGCGAAGCGCGCGATCGACGTCGGTATGCGCACCGTGCAGGTCTTCGTGAAGGGTCCGGGCGCGGGCCGCGAGTCGGCGCTGCGATCGCTGCAAGCAGCGGGGTTCACGATCAGTCTCATCAAGGACGTGACGCCGATCCCGCACAACGGGTGTCGCCCGCCGAAACGGCGGCGCGTGTGACGGTCGAAACCGCAGTGGAAGGCCGGATGGTCCGGCCCAGGAGGTTCTAACGCGTGGCTCGTTATCGAGCGTCCGTGTGTCGGCTCTGCCGGCGTGAAGGATTGAAGCTCTTTCTCAAGGGCGAACGTTGCTACACCGACAAGTGCGCCATCGAGCGGCGGAACTATCCGCCGGGAGAGCACGGCCAGGGACGCGTGAAGTTTTCCGAGTACAGCCTGCAGCTGCGCGAGAAGCAGAAGCTGAAGCGCATGTACCGTCTGCTCGAAGGGCAGTTCCGTCGCCTCTTCGAGCGTGCCGACCGCATGAGGGGGATCACCGGCGAGACGCTGATGATTCTGCTCGAGCGACGGCTCGACAACATGATCTACCGTCTCGGCTTCGCGAACTCGCGCGCCGAGGCGCGCCAGCTCGTCCGCCACGGGCATTTTCTCGTGAACGACCGCAAGATCGACATTCCGTCGGCGCTGGTGAAACCCGGCGACGTCGTCACGGTGCGCGACCGCAGCCGTAAGGTCACGCGCATTCAGGAGGCGCTCGAGCTGTCGCAGCGCCGCGGCGTCCCTGAATGGCTGGAGGTGGATCGGCCCAACTTCACGGGCCGCATTCGCGCATTACCGGCGCGCAACGACCTCACCATGCCGATCAACGAGAAGCTCGTCGTCGAGCTGTACTCCAAGTAATACGCGCGGGGGGCGCTCATACCGATGCAGAAAAACTGGCGCGATTTGATCAAACCGAAGAAGCTCGAGGCCGATGAGAAGAGCCTCACTGGCACATACGGCAAGTTCGTGGGCGAGCCGTTGGAACGCGGCTTCGGCACCACCATCGGCAACTCGCTGCGGCGCGTGCTGCTGTCGTCGCTCTACGGCGCTGCGATCAGCGCCGTGCGTATCAAAGGTATTTTGCACGAGTTCTCGACGTTGCCCGGTGTCACCGAGGACGTGACCGACATCGTCCTCAACCTGAAAGAGGTGCGACTCAAGCTCATCGACGCCGCGCAAGACACCGTGCGCCTGTCGGTGAAGGGCGAGCGTGAGGTCACCGCCGCCGACATCGTGACCGGCCCGCGGGTCGAGATCCTCAACCCCGAGCAGCACATCGCGACCCTCAGCAAAGAGGGCGGCCTCGACATGGAGCTCGTCGTGCGCCGCGGTCGCGGCTACGTCGCCGCCGAGCACAACAAGGACGAGGGCGATCCGGTCGGTACCATCCCGCTCGACGCCATCTTCGCGCCCGTCCGCAAGGTGAACTTCAACGTCACCAACGCGCGCGTCGGCCAGCGCACCGACTACGACCGCCTCGTCATGGAGGTCTGGACCGACGGCTCGATCGGCCCCGAGGACGCGATCGCGTTCGCCGCGCGCATCCTCCAGGACCAGCTCGACATCTTCATCAACTTCGAGGAGGAGGCCGAGGCGCATGAGGTCGTCGAGGAGACGACGGAGGGCAAGGTCAACGAGAACCTCTACCGCCCCGTCGACGAGCTCGAGCTCTCGGTGCGCTCGGCGAACTGCTTGCAGAACGCCGACATCAAGTTCATCGGCGAGCTCGTGCAGCGCTCCGAGCAGGAGATGTTGAAGACCAAGAACTTCGGCCGCAAGAGCCTGAACGAGATCCGCGAGATCCTCCACGAGATGGGTCTCGGCTTCGGCGTGCGCCTCGAGAACTTCCCCAACCGCGAGGAGCTCGAGCGCCGGCGGCTGCAGAAGGAGAAGGAGAGCGCCTGATGCGCCACCTGAACGCCGGTCGCAAGCTCAACCGCTCCGCCTCGCATCGGCGCGCCCTGTTTCGCAATCTCGTCACCGCGCTCTTCGAGCGCGAGCGCATCCGTACGACCGACGCCAAAGCCAAGGAGGTCCGCCGCCTCGCTGAGCGCATGATAACGCTCGGCAAGGACGGCTCCCTCGCCGCCCGCCGCCGCGCCCTCTCGTTCATCCAGAAACGCGCCGTCGTCGCCAAGCTCTTCACCGACATCGCCCCGCGCTTCGCCGAGCGTGCCGGCGGCTACACCCGCATCATCAAGCTCGGCATCCGCCACGGCGATGCCGCGCCGATCTCCGTCCTCCAGCTCACCACGCTCGCCGAAGACGTCGAAGCGGCGAAGGCGGGCGACAAGAAGAAGAAACCCGCGCGTGGCCGAGGTCGCGCCCGCGCGAAAGCGGCGTCGGATGCGGGAAATGCCGACACGACGCTGCCGGCCAAGCCGTCGCGCAAGCGCGCCGCGGGGTGAGCGGGAAGTCCGGCTGAGCGGAAGTCGCCCCGACCGCGGCGAGACACGCGCGACGCGCGCGTGCGAGCAGACGGAGCGCAAGTCGCACTGGGCGCCGCACGAGCGGCGGGTCCTCGCGAGCCTCCCGTCGCGCATGGCCGTCGCGGAGGCCACCTGCTTCGGCCGCGCGGCGCTCGACGCGCACCGATTTGCACTCGTCGACGATGCACACCGATTTGTATCAATGAAGACGGGCTGCCCCTCCGAACCGCGATAGAGTTCGCGGCGGACTACGGGGTCATCCTCGCGGAGCCCCAAGAAAAGGAGGAGCAGCCCAATGACACGGTATGTGGG
>JBGPOW010000160.1:0-10211 GCA_041488235.1 Binatia bacterium | reverse complement strand
CGCGCTCACCGGCATGACGCTCAAGTTCTCGTACCTGCCGTGGGCTGCAGCGCTCTCACGGTTGTTCGGCGGGTTTGCGGCGGCGGGGATCATCCACCGCATCTGCGCCCTCATCACGTTCACGTATGCCGGCATCCACCTCACCGACGTGCTGCTGCAGAAGATCCGCTCCGGACAGACCTGGCGCGAGTTCCTGTTGCACCGCAACTCGCTGATTCCGAACCTGCACGACCTGCGCGACGCGCGCGACACGCTGCGCTGGTTCCTCGGCATGGGCCCGCGCCCGGCGTACGGTCGCTGGACCTACTGGGAGAAGTTCGACTACTTCGCGGTCTTCTGGGGGATCGTCGTGATCGGCGCGACCGGCCTCGTGCTCTGGTTCCCCGAGGCATTCACGCTCTTCCTGCCGGGGTGGGCGATCAACGTCGCGACGATCATCCACTCCGACGAGGCGCTGCTCGCGGTCGGGTTCATCTTCACCGTGCACTTCTTCAACACGCACTTCCGTCCGGATCGCTTCCCGATGGACATGGTGATTTTCACCGGCCGCGTCCCGCTGGAGGAGTTCAAGGTGGAGCGGCCGCGCGAGTACGAGGAGCTCGTCGCCTCCGGGGAGCTGGAGCAGCACCTCGTCGAGCCGCTGCCGTACTACGTCGTACGCGGCTTCCGCATCTTCGGGACGATCGCGCTCGTGCTCGGGCTGACGCTCGTCGGTCTGATCATCTGGGCGGAGGTGTTCGGCTACCGCTGACGCGCGCGGTGGCGGCGGTAGCGCGCAATGAGGGCGTTCGTCGAGCTGTCGTGCGCAGGCGGCGCGCCCGCGGCCGTCAGCTCGGGGACGATGCGCTGCGCGAGCGCCTTTCCGAGCTCGACGCCCCACTGATCGAACGAGTCGATCTGCCAGATCGTACCCTGCGTGAAGACGCTGTGCTCATAGAGCGCGACGAGCGCACCGAGCGTCGCCGGCGTCAGGCGCTCGGCAAGAATCGTCGACGACGGCCGGTTCCCCGGAAACGTGCGGTGCGGGACGAGCATCGCCGAAACGCCTGCGCTCGCGACCTCCGCGGGCGTCCGGCCGAACGCGAGCGCCTCGGCCTGCGCGAAAAGATTCGCCGTGAGGAGGTCGTGGTGCGCACCGAGCGCGTCGAGCGGCTCGAGAAACCCGATGAAGTCGCACGGAACGAGCGGCGTACCTTGGTGCAGGAGCTGGTAGAACGAGTGCTGGCCGTTCGTGCCGGGCTCGCCCCAGAAGATCGGGCCGGTCGCGTACTCGACGCGGCGTCCTTCGAGCGTGACGTGTTTGCCGTTCGACTCCATCGTGAGCTGCTGGAGGTAGGCGGGGAAGCGCTTCAGGTACTGCGCGTACGGCAGCACCGCGACCGTCTGGGCGCCGAAGAAATCGACGTACCAGACGGTGAGGAGCGCCATCAGCACCGGCAGATTACGGTCGAACGGCGCCGTCCGGAAGTGCTCGTCCATCGCGTGGAACCCGTCGAGCATTGCGCGAAAATGATCGGGGCCGATCGCGAGCATCGTCGAGAGCCCGATCGCCGAGTCCATCGAGTAGCGACCGCCGACCCAATCCCAGAAGCCGAACATGTTCGCGGGATCGATCCCGAACTTCGTCACTTCGCCGGCGTTGGTCGAGACCGCGACGAAGTGCCGCGCGATCGCGCGCTCGTCGCCGAGCGCAGCCAGGAGCCACGCACGCGCGCTCGCCGCGTTCGTCATCGTCTCCACCGTCGTGAAGGTCTTGGACGAGACGATGAAGAGTGTCTCTGCGGGATCGAGGTCGCGCGTCGCCTCGACGAGGTCGGCGCCGTCGACGTTGGAGACGAAACGCACCGTGAGCGCACGATCGGCGTAGCGGCGCAGCGCCTCGTACGTCATCACCGGGCCGAGATCCGAGCCGCCGATGCCGATGTTGACGACGGCGCGGAGGCGCCGCCCCGTGTGCCCGCTGAAGCGGCCGTCGCGGACGCGGGTCGCGAAGTCGGCCATGCGATCGAGCACGGCGTGCACCTCGGGGACGACGTTCGTGCCGTCGACGACGATCGTCGCGTCGCGTGGGGCGCGCAGCGCGACGTGGAGCACGGCGCGCGCCTCCGTGACGTTGATCTTCGCGCCGGCGAACATCGCGTCGATCCGCGCCCGCAGCCCCGATTCCTCGGCGAGGCCGACGAGCAGGCGCAGCGTCTCGTCCGTCACCCGATGCTTCGAGTAATCGAGGAAAAGACCCGCCGCTTCCGCAGTGAGCCGCTCGCCGCGCCGCGAGTCGTCGCCGAAGAGCGCTCGCAGGTGGACGTCGCGGACGGTCGGGTAGTGGCGCGCCAGCGCCTGCCAGGCGGGGAGGCGGGTGAGCGGCAGACGGGGAGTCGCTTCCGGGGCGCTCATGCGGTGCTCCGCCGCCCCGCGGCGACGAGCGCCGCCGCGTCGTAGCCGGTGAGCTCGTCGATCCGCGCAATCGTGACGTCGGGTTCGGGATAGCTCCCGACGTCGGGAGCCTGTGCGTAGTGTCCCTGGCGGACGAAGACGCTCGTGCAGCGCGTACCCCAGACCTGCTTCACGGCGGTGAGGATGCGAATCTTGTCGTCGACGAGCACATAGTGCGCGGCGGGATAGCGGCGCTCGACGTCGTCGAGCTCGCGCTCCTTGTGGATGTAGATGAGCACGTTGCCGTCGACGGCGTCGAAGAGACCCGAGCGTTCGACCTTACGCGGCTGGAACACGACGTCGCCGTCGCTGAGGATGACGGTGCGCCCGAACGCGGCGAGGTGGTCGAGCGCGTCGAGGGACCCCGGGTAGAGACGGTTCGCGAAATGGTAGTCGATGAGAAATGACGACACCGCCAGCAGATGCGGGTCGCGCGGGTACTCGATCCGGTAGCGTTGCAAGGCACCGAGATAATCCGCATAGCCGAGCTCGGTGCGGAGCTGCTCGAAGATCGCGAAGTACCGCGCTTGGCGCTCGGCGCCGACCTCACGCGTCAAATAGCGGCCGAGGTCGGCGGTCACGCGATCGTTGTCGAGGAGCGTGTTGTCGACGTCGATCAAAAACACGGTTGGCTTCGACGTATCCGCCATCGTCACCCTCCGCTCAACTCGGCGGCGGCCGCCGCGTCGACGATCCAGCATACCTCGCCGTCAGCGGGATCGACGAGCTGTGCCGGCAGCGCGGCGGGGTCGCGCGGTCCCTCGAGGACGAGGCGCAGGATCGATGCCTTCTCGGCGCCGACGACGAGAAAGAGCGCGCGTGCGGCGGCATTGATCACCGCCGGCGTCAGGGTGACACGCGCCGGCGGCGTGGCGTCGACGTCGGCCGCGATCACCCAGCACTCGCGCTCGTCGAGCGCCGGCGAGTAGGGGAAGAGCGACGCCGTGTGGCCGTTGCCGCCGAGCCCGAGGAGGATCACATCGAGCCGCTTCCCCGGTTTCGTCGTCGGCGGTCCGTGCGGGGTGTTCAACGCAGAGCGGATCTCACGCTCGTAGAGCGCCGCGGCGGCGAACGGCTCGTCCTCGCCGCGGACGCGGTGCACGTGCTCCGCGGCGACGGGCACGTGCGCGAGGAGCGTCTCGTAGGCGAGACGATAGTTGCTGGCCGCGTCGTCCGGCGGAACGCAGCGCTCGTCCCCCCAGAACACGTGCGCCGCCGGCCACGCGACGCGCGTCGCGTATGCCGGTGTCGCGAGGAGCGCGTACAAGCCGCGTGGCGTGGCGCCGCCGGAGAGCGCGATCGTGAAGCGATCCGACACGAGCACCGCGCGCGCCGCGGCGTCGATCAGGCGCTCGGCGGCGGCACGCGTCGCGGCCTCGCGGGTCGGCTGCACGTCGATCGTGATGCGCGCGCTCACGGCGACCTGCGTAGCACGTCGACCTTACCGCCAGGCCGGCCGACGAGCACGCGCTCCGCGGTGCCGAGGAAGAGCCCGGTGTCGACGACGCCCGGCAGCGCCAGCACGGCCGCGTCGAGTGCGCGCGCGGCGGCGGGATCGAGCGGCGTGGCAGGCGCACAGTCGAGCGTCAGATTGCCGTTTTCGGTGACGAGCGGCGCGCCGCCGGCGCCGGCTCGTACCGTCACCGCAAGACCGAGGCGGGCGAGCGCGCGGGTGACGACGCCGCGCGCGAGCGGAATCACCTCGACCGGGATGCGGCCGCGCTCACCGAGACCACGCACGAGCTTCTCCTCGCCGACGAGGATGACCTGGCGGCGCGACGCCGCGGCGACGATACGCTCGCGGACGAGCGCGCCGCCCCAGCCCTTCACGAGGTCGAGGTTCGGCGCCACCTCGTCGGCCCCGTCGACGGTGAGGTCGAGCTCCACGTCGCCGTCGAGCTCGACGAGCGGGATGCCGAGCGCGCGCGCTTGATCGGCCGACGCGGTCGACGTCGGCACGCCACGCACGCGCAGGCCGTCGCGGACACGGGCACCGAGGGCGGCGATGAAGGCGGCCGCCGCGCGTCCGGTGCCGAGGCCGATCGTCGTGCCGTCGACGACGAGGTCGAGCGCGTGCGCCGCGACCGCGCGCAGGATCGCATCCTCGTCGCCTCTTCGCTCGCTCATCGGACCCTCCTCCCCATCGTCACGGCGCGATCGGCGACTCGCAGCAGTGCCATCCGCCGACGTCCGCCGTCAACGCCTCCGACTCCAAGGGTCCCCACGTGCCGCAGTCGTACTCGTGGAGCGCAGTGCTCTCGCGCAGGATCGGTTCGACGATCGCCCACGCCGCCTCGACGCCGTCCTGGCGCGCGAAGAGCGTGCGGTCGCCCTCCATCGCGTCGCCGAGGAGGCGCTCGTACGCGTCCATCTCGTCGCCCTCGGGCTTGTGGACGACCTTGAGCTCGGTCGGCTCGGTCGCCATCTCCTCGCCGGGCCGCTTGATGCGAGCGCCGATGCCGATCACGACCTCGGGGCTGAGGCGGAAGCGCACGTAGTTCGCGTCGCCCGCAGGGATCCGGCTGAGCGGCGGGCGTTTGAGGGTCACCGTCACCTCGGTCGTCGTCGTCGGCAGGCATTTGCCGGCGCGGATGAAGAACGGCACGCCGTCCCAGCGCCAGGAGTCGATGTGCAGCCGCACGGCGGCGAAGGTCTCCACGTTCGAGTTCGGCGCCACCCCGGGCTCGTTGCGGTAGCCGCGGAACTGGCCGCGCACGAGGTCGTCGGGGCTGAGCGGGCGGATCATGCGGAAGACCTTCACCTGCTCGTCGTGGATCGACTCCGCGTAGGTGGTCGTCGGTGCTTCCATCGCGAGGAACGCGATCACCTGCAGCATGTGATTCTGGATGACGTCGCGGATGGCGCCCGCCTCCTCGTAGAAGCGCCCGCGCCCTTGGACGCCGAAGCTCTCCGCCATCGTGATCTGCACGCTCGCGACGTAGTTGCGGTTCCAGATCGGCTCGAGGAAGGTGTTCGCGAAGCGGAAGAGCAGCAGATTCTGCACCGGCTCCTTGCCGAGGTAGTGGTCGATGCGGAAGACCGCCGACTCGTCGAAGACGCGGTGAATGATCGCGTTCAACTGCCGCGCCGACTCCAGGTCGCGTCCGAACGGCTTCTCGACGATGATGCGCGCGTTGCGCGCGCAGCCCGAGGCGGCGAGCTTTTCGACGACGGTCGCAAAGGCGCCGGGCGGGATCGCGAGATAGTGCGCCGGGCACTTGGCGCCGGCGAGCTCCTTCACGATCGCAGCGTACGTCGCAGGGTCGCCGTAGTCACCGTCGACGTAGCGCAGCCGCGCGGAAAGCTGCGCGAACGCGCGCTCGTCGACGCCGCCATGACGGTCGAGACTCTCGCGCGCGCGCGCCCGCAGCTGCTCGAGGTTCCAGCCGGATTTGCCGACGCCGATCACCGGCACGTCGAGACGGCCGCGCCGGGTCATCGCTTGCAGCGCGGGGAAGATCTTCTTGTACGCGAGATCGCCGGTCGCGCCGAAGAAGACGAGCGCGTCGGAGAGGACGACGCTCACGTGCCCGGAGCTTTCTCGTGGTGGCCGCCGAACTCGAAGCGCATCGCCGAGAGCAGCCGATCCTGGAACTCGGCCTCGCCGCGCGAGCTGAAGCGCTGAAAGAGCGCAGAAGCCAGGACGTGCGCCGGCACGCCCTCGTCGACGGCGGCATCGAGCGTCCAGCGCCCCTCGCCGGAGTCGGAGACGCGACCGCTGAAGCGCTCGAGCTGCGGATCGCTCGCGAACGCCGCCGCCGTGAGATCGAGCAGCCACGAGGCGATGACGCTGCCGCGTCGCCACACCTCGGTCACGTCGGCGAGGTCGAAATCGTAGCGGTAGTACTCCGGATCGCGGAGCGGCGTCGTCTCGGCGTCGGCCGCGCGCGCCTGCTTGCCGACGTTGGCGTGGCGCAGCACGTTCAGGCCCTCGGCGTACGCCGCCATCAGGCCGTACTCGATGCCGTTGTGGACCATCTTCACGAAGTGGCCCGCGCCGTTCGGGCCGCAGTGGAGATACCCGCGTTCGGCGGTGCCGCCGCGCCCCTCGCGGCCCGGTGTCGGCGCGAGCGTGCCGCGGCCGGGAGCGAGGGTCGCGAACAGCGGATCGAGCCGGCCGACGACGTCGCGCTCGCCGCCGATCATGAGACAGTAGCCGCGCTCGCGACCCCAGACGCCGCCGCTCGTCCCGCAGTCGACGTAGTGGATGCCGCGCGCCTGGAGACGCTGGGCGCGGTCGACGTCGTCTCGGTAATAGGAATTGCCGCCGTCCACGACGACGTCACCGGCGGCGAGTCGCGACACCAGCCCGGCGAGCGTCGTATCGACGACGGCGGCCGGCACCATGAGCCAGACGACGCGCGGGGTGGCGAGACGCGCGACGAGGTCGTCGACCGACGACGCGCCGACTGCGCCCTCGCCGGCGAGCGCCCGCACGGCGTCCGCGCTGACGTCGTGCACGACGCACGTGTGTCCGCCGCCCATGAGTCGGCGCGCCATGTTCGCGCCCATTCGTCCAAGCCCGATCATTCCGACCTGCATCGCGCCTCCTCTCGTTCGCTCGATACATCGCGCGCGTCCCGACCGCACGCAAGCGCCGGCCGCGGCGCTGACGTTGGTCAGTCGCGAGCGATGCGCCGGCTGGCGACGTGGCACACCGGTCGTATCACACGTGAGAAAAGCCCATCCGGGAACAGTGGCAGGCACGGGAAAATCGCTGCGCCCATTCGCGAGCGTCGGACGCCACGGCACGGTCGTCGAGCGCTCGGCGACGAGGCGGCCGTCGCGGAACGCGGGGCACAACCCTTGCAACTATGCCGTGCAGCATGCGGCGACCGGCGATCGTGACCCTGCTCCTCGTCGTACTCGCCGTTGCCGCGAGCCGATCGCCGCGCGTCGCCGCGGACGATCACGATGCGGTGCCGAGTCGGCCGCTCGTCGAAGGCGAGGAGGTCTTCGCCACCAAAGGCTGCGCCCACTGCCACGGCGTCGGCAGCGGCGCCGAGCGACGCATCGGCCCCGACCTCGGTCGCGCCCGTTCGTGGCAGGACGTGATGCAGCTCGCCGGCAGCCTCTGGAATCACACGCCCGCGATGCTCGACCGCATGCGCAGCGAGGGCGTCACGCGCGCCACGCTTTCCGCCGACGACATGGAGAAGCTCTCGGCGTATCTCCTCTACCTGAACTTCCTCGACGAGCCCGGCGACTTCGAGCGCGGGCGAGCGCTCTTCGTCGGTCGCTCGTGCGCGCGCTGCCATCAGCTGGACGGGAAGGGCGGCACGGTGGGGCCCCGGCTCGACGAGCTGCGTCCGTTCGTGTCGTCGCTCTTTCTGGCGCAGGCCCTCTGGAACCACGGTCCCGACATGGCGGCGAAGATGACGGAGCTCGGGATCGAGCGGTCGCGCCTCGAGCACGATGACGTCGCGCACCTCGTCGCGTTCATCCGCGGCGCCGACGCGGCGCCGCCGTCCGCGGCCGACGTCGCGGCGCAGCTCGGCAGTCCGCGCGCCGGGAAGGCGCTCTTCGCGGATAAGGGTTGCGTCAAGTGCCACGCGATCGCGGGCGTCGGCGGCACTGTGGCGCCCGATCTCGGCGCGCATCGCCCGATGCGCCACGTCGGCGAGATGGCGGGCGCGCTTTGGAACCATGGCCCGCAGATGTGGGCGAAGATGCGTGCGCTCGGGATCGCATTCCCGCGCCTCGACACCGCGCAGACGGCCGATCTGCTCGCGTACCTCTACTTCGCGCAGTACATGGACGAACGCGGCGACGCGATTCGCGGCGCCGCGATCTTCCGCGAGAAGTCGTGCGCCGGCTGTCACGCGCCGGCGTCGGGTCCCGCGATCGGCCCGAACCTCGCGGCGTCGGGGCTCGTACGCTCGTCGCTCGGCTGGGCGTCGGCGATGTGGAACCACGCGCCCGCGATGGCGCAGAAGGCGCGCGCCGAGGGCGTCGTGTGGCCGCAGTTCGCGGACGACGAGATGCGCGATCTCGTCGCGTTCCTGCGGACGCAGCGGCACGCGGAGTGATCGATGGCATCGGCTGACGACCACGACGACGCGCACGACGAGCACGAGAGCGCCGAGCCCGAGTTCTCGATCGGCCGCTCGAACGCGCTCATCCCGCTGCTCGTGCTCTTCGCGCTCACCGTGTTCGCGGTGCTGGTCGTGATCGTGCGCGCCAAGCCGTTCGTGCCGCCGGTCGGCGCCTCCGCCGACCGCTCGTTCGCGCCCGCCGATTTTCCCGCGCTGTTCGCGCACGACGAGGCGCTCACGGGCCTCGACGCGATCGGTGGCTCGGGCAGCACGAAGGTACTGTTCCCGGTGCCGGCGCCACCCTTCACCGAAGGTCTCTTCCCGTGCATGGAGTGTCACGCGACCTTTGCGCCCGACCGCGAGCGCCGTCCGCTCGAGGGCATGCACAGCGACATCGTCCTGCACCACGACGAGGAGCACCGCTGGTGCCTCGATTGTCACGACGCCGAGGACCGCAATCAACTGCGGCTCGCGAGCGGCACGCTCGTGCCGTTCACGGAGTCGTACCGGCTCTGCGGCCAGTGTCACGGCACGCAGTTCCGCGACTGGCGGAGCGGCATCCACGGAAAGCGCACCGGGTACTGGGACGGCTCGAAGCGGTACCTGCTCTGCGTCAATTGTCACAACCCGCACAGCCCGCGCTTCGCGCCGCTCCAACCGCTGCCGCCGCCGGTGCGGCCGCAGTTCCTGACGAGACAAGGAGGGCCCGATGCCGCGCCCTGACACGCCCGCGCTCGACCCGAGCGCGATCGAGGCGGCGCAGGACGCGACGACCCTCAGCCGCCGCGACTTCCTGACGTCGGTCGGCCTCTCGGTCGCGACGATCCTCGCCGGCTGCTCGCCGGTCGCGCGCGAGCAGTTCTTCCAGAAGCATTTCCTCGAGCTCTCACCCGACGAGCTCGAGCGCCGGGTCGCGCGCATCCGCGACGACGCCGAGCGGCGCTTCGGGCGCGACGTCCACGTGTCGGCGCTGCCGGCGCAGGCCGGGGTGACGTTCGGCTACGCGCTCGACCTCTCGCGCTGCATCGGCTGCCGGCGCTGCGTCTACGCGTGCGTCAAGGAGAACAATCAGTCGCGCGATCCGCAGATCCAGTGGATCCGCGTCCTCGAGATGGAGAAGGAGAAGGGCATCGACTTCGAGGGCGCCAATCCCTACTACGACCCGGACAAAGTTCCCGATCCCGATCACTTCTACCTGCCGGTCGCCTGCCAGCAGTGCCGCAATCCGCAGTGCACGCGCGTGTGCCCCGTCGGCGCGACCTGGCAGGAGCCCGACGGCATCGTCGTCATCGACTACGACTGGTGCATCGGCTGCCGTTACTGCATGGCGGCGTGCCCGTACGGCGCGCGTCACTTCAACTGGGGCGAGCCGCACCTGCCGCCGGAGGACCTGAATCCGAACCTGCACGTCCTCGGCAACCGGCCGCGGCCGCGCGGCGTCGTCGAGAAGTGCACGTTCTGCATCCAGCGGACGCGGGCGGGACGCTATCCGGCGTGCGTCGAGATCTGCCCGGTCGGCGCCCGCAAGTTCGGCAACCTGCTCGATCCCGAGAGCGAGATCTCGCGCATCATCCACGAGAAGCGCGTCTTCGTGTTGAAGAGCGAGCTCAAGACCGAGCCGAAGTTCTTCTACTTCTATGGGCTCTAGGGCGACGATGGGACCGTTCCAATTCTTGTCGACGAGCATGCGGCTCGTCCTGCGCGGCGGGAAAGCGTACTGGGCGTGGCTCCTCCTGCTCCTCG
>JBGPOW010000159.1:0-10225 GCA_041488235.1 Binatia bacterium | reverse complement strand
CGTCATCGTCTTGCACGAGGCGTTCGGAATCCTCGGCCCAGGACCGGATTCGCCGCGCCTTGCAAAGGACGCGATCTTCGCGGGCGCGTCGGTCACCAAAGCGATAACGGCGACGCTCGTGATGCAGCTCGTCGAGGACGGCCTCCTCGGCCTCAATCGCCCGGCGAAGGATTGTCTGCCCGAGATGTCAGGCGAGGGTGTCGAGGAGATCCTTGTGCATCATCTCCTGACGCACACGAGCGGCTATCCGTTTCACACCGATCAGCCGTGGATCGAACACGGGCAGAGGAAGTTCCAGGATGGTTTCGTAGCGCCACCTTGCCCTCCGGGTCAGCATCCGCTCATGCACCAGTTGCTTTCTCTCTTCTGGGACCTCCCGCGGGTCGCTCCAGTTGGCGAGCTCATGGTCTACTCCTCCTACAACTACGAATTGCTCGGCGAGATCGTGCGGCGCCTGTCGGGCCGGAGCCTCGAACAGCAAGCGCGCGAGCGCATCTTCGGCCCGCTCGGCATGCACGACACCTATTACGAGGTGCCCGAGTCGGAATCTCATCGCGTGGTGCAGCGAGCGCCCGGTCTCCCCCTGGCGGATTTCGAGAATCCCTTCATGGAGGGCCTTGGCTCACGCCAGATGCAGGAGACGCCTTACGGCGGAGCGGGCCTCTTCACGACGCCGCTCGACATGGCCGTTTTCGCCCAGACCTTTCTGAACGGCGGCCGTTACGGCGAGGCGCGCATCCTCTCTCCGGCCGCCGTTGCGGCAATGACGCGCGACCAGGTCCCCGGTCTTCGGGCGCTCATCGTGGGGAAGGAGAGCGCGCGCGCCTCGTGTGGCTACGGCTTCCTCGTCGCGTCGCCGACCAAGTGGAAGTATTTCGACGGCAGCCTGGTCCCGCTCGGGACGTTCGGCCACCCGGGCGCCGCGGGCCAGATGTTCTGGGCCGATCCCGAGAACGAGGTAGTCGGCGCCTACTTCGAGGTCGCCACGCGGGTGACGCCGGAGTACGAGTTTCTCTGGAACTTCGATCTCTTCCAGAACGCAATCACGGCAGCGGTGGACGACTGAGATGGAGCTTCGCTACGGCACGCCGGACGAGGTCGGCATGCTTCCCGAGCGCGTCGCGTACGCTCGCGACCTGTGCGCGCACTGGGTGAAGTCCGGCCACACGCCGACGCTCGGTGTCTGCGTCGCGCGGCGCGGGGTCATCGTCCTGCACGAGGCATTCGGAGTTCTCGGCCCAGGGCCCCACTCGCCGCCGCTCGAACGCGACACGCTCTTTGCGATCTGCTCGCTCACCAAGCCGATTACGGCAACGCTCGTCATGCAGCTCGTCGAGGACGGACTGTTGGGACTGAACCGCCCGGCGAAAGACTACTTGCCCGAGCTCTGCGGTGACGGCGCCGACGAGATCCTCGTCCACCACCTGTTGACGCACACGACCGGCTACCCCTTTGAGATCGAGCCGTCATGGCTCAAGGACGAGGCGAAGAAGCGCGCAGCCGGCTTCGACGTACCTCCGTGTCCTGAGGGCCAGGACCCGATCATTCACGAGAAGCTCTCGCTGCACTGGGGCGGACCGCGCGTCGCGCGCGTCGGCGAAGTGATGGTCTACTCCAGCCACAACTACGTGCTGCTCGGCGAGATCGTGCGGCGCCTCACTGGCCGCGGGCTCGAGAAACTGGCGCGCGAGCGCATCTTCGATCCGCTCGGCATGCACGACAGCTACTACGTGGTGCCCGAGTCCGCGTCGCAGCGTGTGGTGCAGCGCGCGCCCGGCGTTCCCTTCGGTCCCGACGTCCCGGTCATACCAGATATCGGATCACGCGATTGGCAGAACACTCCGGACGGCGGTGGCGGCGTCTTCTCCACGCCGCGCGACATGGTCACTTTCGGGCAGGTGTTCCTCAACCGTGGGCGTTACGGCGACGCGCGCATTCTCTCTCCCGCTTCAGTGGCAACGATGACGCGTGACCAGATACCCGGTCTCAGCGCGCTCCTTCTCAACATCGTCGCGGCGCGGGCCTCGTGGGGCTACGGGTGGCAAATCGTGTCGCCGACCAAGTGGAAGTATTTCGACGGCAGCCTGCAGCCGCTCGGCACGTTCGGACATCCGGGCGCTGGCGGCGTGAACTACTGGGTCGACCGCGACCACGATCTGGTCGGAGCGTACTTCGAAGTGACTGCGCGTCTGAGCCCCGAGTACAACCTGCTGTGGAACTTCGATCTCTTCCAGAACGCGATCACCGCGGCGGTGGACGGCTGAAGCGTATTCAATCGTTCGTGCACACGCCCCAGTGGCCAGGCGTGTAGGGCGGATCGCTCGATCCGCTGAGGCCGCAGGTCGTGCCGCTCGCCAGCAGATTGCCTCCGGCCGCGACGTCGATGGCCATGCCTCTGCCGTTGTTGCCGGTGACGACGGAGTTTTGCAGTCGCTGTAGCGAACGGCGGCACGCGGGCCAAGGTCCGAGATTGAGCGATATGTCACTCAGCCGGCGCACAAACGCAGCTAGAAAGTACTATCAACCAGAAGCGTAAGATCGAGGAACGTGAATAGCTCTTCGAGATTCGGCCTGTCGTCATTGGTAGGCGGGAAGCGCAGAATTACCCGCTCGATTTCCGTCACGACCTCAGCACGGAGTGTTTCGGCCATGACTTCGGGTGACCTCGGCTGGTCCCGCACGAAGCTCCAGAGGTCTTGCGCGAGCGGAATCCGGCGAAGCGCGAAGCTCCAGCGCCTAGTACATATACTCTCGGCATGGCCGTCCCATGGTGCGACAAGTCGCGTGCGATGGAAAGATCGGCGCAGTCAATGACTTGAGGAGAGCGGCTGTAGGCCGCGCAGCAACCGCTCGATTGTTACGCGTATCGAGGTCCCTTGGCGCGTCTCGCGAAGTCGAGGAGTTGGCGCCGCTGAGGTCGCACTTCGATGACGGGGTTTTCGACGCACTAGCAATTGGCGATCGCGTCCGCATTGCCGTACCGCCGATAGCCGCTCCGGCGTCACCAGGGTTGGCTGGGTCGGTAACGGGTGTGAGACTGAGGTGGGGGAGCGGTACGGGGGTCCGCCGCCCGGAACGGGCCTCCGTCGCTGCGCTGCTTCCTATGTCGTCGCCGTCGTCGCCGGTATCGAGAATTTGCGTCGACGCAATTTTCTTCGCCGCTACGACTCTACGATCATCGCGCCGACCGCCGCGCCTGTCCTCCGACAGTGCCACGACGCCGACGAGCGCGCAGGACCGCTGCGAGGGCAAGCAGATGCTCGAGCGTCAGGTGCCACGCCTCGAGGAGCTCGGGACGTTCCTCGGCGTCCAAATTCTCCAGGGCAGCCTCGTGAGCGGCCGCAACGCCGGGCATCTGACGCCGGTCCAGGATGATATTCATCATCGGGCGACGGCTACCGATGACCGCTATCCGGGATCGATCGATCTGCTACGTTTGTGTGCGAAGGAGGCATCATGTTCGAAGGGCTCTTCATGCCATCGCACCTCATCTTGGTGCTGGCGATCGTGCTGATCGTGTTCGGTCCCGGCAAGCTTCCGGAGCTCGGCGGAACGGTCGGCCGGTCGATCCGCGACTTTAAAAAGCGCTGGAAGAAGATTCGCCGAAGGATGAATCGAAGCGCCTCGAAGAAAAGGCTTAATCAGAGCGGGAAGGCGCCGCTCGCACACGAGGTCGAACCATTCCGGCTGCGGATCGCCTTCGATATTGCACTCGAGCGCGGCGCCCCATGAGCTCGGTCGCTTGCCGCACGTCGTAGCGCTCGGTCAGTGCCGCCGGCGCGTCGCTCAGACGTACGTTCGCGCGAGATCTCGTCCGCGACGCGACAGAGTGCTCTCCGCGTCGCGGGTGCCGACCGTTCCATCGACGGCGACCTTCGCAATCTCGTCGTCGGTTACGCCGACGCTCTTGGCAAGATCACGTGTTGCGCCCGCTCGTACGGCGACCGCGTAGGGGCCTCGAAACGATGCCGCGCATCTACTTCCTGCGCAGTGGTTCAACCTATCGGACCCGCAGGCTGAGGATGCCATCTATGCGATCCACGACAGCGAAGTGATGCGACGATTCACCCGCGTGCAGGCGGCGCTGGGCACGACGAAAGTGCGCCCAGGGGCGAGTGAGTTGTTGACCGGCCCTCATATCCGCGCGTTGCGTGTCCGTCGACCCGGCGCTCGCATTCGCCGCGGATTTCGTGTCTTTTCAAGGGCTCTGAGCAAGCGTTCATCTTCGACGACGGTCACGACGGTCGCGCTCACGCTGCTCGCGGTGAGCGTCTGGATCGTTCATCGCCGGCTCGGGGGTCCGGCCGGCTACGAGGCGCTGGTCGTTCGGCTGCGGGCGATGTCTCGCAGTCACCTGTCGCTCGGGTTCGCGCTCACGATCGCGAGCTATTGCACGGTCCTCGCGTACGATCTGCTCGCTCTCCGCCACATCGGGCGGCGTTTCGCGCTGCCGCGTGTCGCGCTCACCTCGTTTACTACGTACGTCGTGAACCACAGCGTCGGCCCGGAGTTTCTCGGCGGCGGGGCGTTGCGCTACCGGATCTTGGCGGCCGATGGTCTGACGGCTGGCGAGATCGCCGACGTGATGGCGCTCGAGCTCGTGACGTTCTGGCTCGCCGTGCTGTTTCTGGGAGGCGCCGCCCTCACGGTTACGCCGCTCCGGCTGCCGGCGCACCTTCCGCTGCTCCAGACCGCGAGCCGCCTCGTCGGCGTGCTCTTGCTCACGCTCGGGTTCGGGTATTGGGCGTGGACGGCGAGCCGGACGCGCAACCTCCGCCTGCGCGGGTTCGAGGTTGCCCTCCCGCACGCGGGCACCACGGCGGCGCAGATCGCGCTTTCGAGCCTCGAGTGGACGCTCGGCGCCGCGGTACTCTACACGCTGCTGCCGCCCGCGCATGCGCTCTCGTTCGCGCGCCTCACGGGCATCTTTGTTGCGGCGCGCGCGCTCGGGCTCGTCAGCTACGTGCCCGCTGGCTTCGGCGTCTTCGAGGCGACCATCGTGACCTTGCTCGCGCCGTATCATCGCGCACCGGTCGCCCTCGCCGCGGTGCTGGCCTACCGCGTCATCTACCTGGTGCCGCTCGCGGCGGCGTTCGTGGCCTTCACCGCGTACGAGCTGACGAAACAAAGCGGGTTCGTGCGCGCGCGCAGCGCGCTCGATGAGTGGTGGCCAGAGCTGGCGCCGCGCGCATTCGCCATCATCACGTTTGCGGCCGGGCTCATCTTGCTGTTCTCGTCCGCGCGACCGGCCGCGCCCGGACGCATGGCGCTCCTGCACACGCTGCTTCCCCTGCCGCTCGTGGAGGTCTCGCACTTCGCCGGCAGCCTCGTCGGTGTCGGGCTTCTGCTGCTCACGCGCGCGCTCCAGCAGCGCGTCGACGCGGCGTACTACCTTGCGCTCGTCTTGCTGATCGCGGGCGCCGCGACGTCCTTGCTGAAGGGCATCAAGTACGAAGAGGCGCTCGTGCTCACCGCGGTCGCAATCGCGCTGTCGCGCTGCCGCCCGTACTTCTATCGACGGAGCTCGCTCATCGGGCAGTCGTTCTCGGTGTCGTGGATCATCGCCGTGGTCCTCGCGCTCGTCGGGACGGGGGCGATGGTCGCGATTGCGTACCGCAACGTCGAGTACTCGCGTGAGCTGTGGTGGCAATTCGAACTGTCGGCGCATGCGCCGCGCTCGCTGCGCGCGCTCGCTGGCGCGTGCGGTCTCGCAGCGGTCTACTCGCTCGCGCGGCTTTTGCGGCCGGCACGCTCCGTCCCGCTGGCACCCTCTACGGAAGACATCACCCGAGCGGCCGCGATCGCCACCACGGCGCCGCGGGCGATCGCGCACCTCGCGCTCCTCGGCAGCAACTGTCTGCTTTTTCACGAGGACGGCGGATTCTTGATGTACGGGGTGCGCGGCCGGTCGTGGGTTGCCCTCGCGGATCCGGTCGGCCCGCCGGCGGTGCGCCGCGAGCTGGCGTGGAGATTTCGCGAGCTCGCCGATCAGCACGGCGGATCCGCGGTGTTCTACGAGGTGAGCGTCGGCGAGCTGCCGATCTATCTCGACCTCGGGCTCAAGCTCTACAAGCTCGGCGAAGAGGGGCGCGTCCCGCTCGATCGCTTCAGCATGTCCGGCAAGGACCGCCAGGATCTCCGCACGGCGCAGAACCGTATGGCCCGCGACGGGGGGGAGTTCGCCGTCCTTCCACCGTCCGAGGTTCCCGCCGTCCTCGATCGCCTCGAGGAGATCTCGGACGAATGGTTGGCGCGCAAGAACGTGCGCGAGAAACGGTTCTCGCTGGGCTACTTCGATCGCGCGTACCTGGCGCGCCTACCGGTAGCCATCGTGCGCCAGGGCGGGCGCATCCTCGCGTTCGCGAACGTGTGGGCGGGCGCGTCCAAGGAGGAGCTGTCCGTCGATCTCATGCGCTACGCCGACGACGCGCCGCCGGTGGTGATGGACTATCTCTTCACCGAGCTCATCCTCTGGGGCAAAGCCCAGGGATACCGCTGGTTCAGCATCGGCATGGCACCGCTCTCCGGCTTCGAGCGTCACCGCCTCGCGCCCGGTTGGACGCGGCTCGGGCGATTGCTCTTCCGCTTTGGCGATCACTTCTACAACTATCGCGGCCTGCGTGCCTTCAAGGAGAAGTTCCGTCCGGTGTGGGAGCCGCGCTATCTGGCGTCACCGGGAGGTCTCGCCCTCCCGTTCGTGCTGACCGATATCGCGACCCTGATTTCCGGCGGCGTCGGAGGCGTCATCGGTCGCTGACGTCCGGAGGCGCGGCGTGCGCCGCCAAGCGCCGCTCCCCGCCGCCGAGGATGCGATCGGCGAGGCCGACGTAGTTGCCGTCGAAATGGTGCCCGCCCGCGGTATGGATGACCTCCGCGCGCGCGAGGGCCGGGTCGCGGCACAAGCTGTCCGTCTCCTCGTCGCCGTAGAAGCACTGGAGGAGGCTCGGATCGAGCCGTTGGATCTCCGGCAGGACGGGAAGGGCGCTCGCGGACGGCGCGCGGCCGAGCCATCCGGTGACCTCGATCTCGAACGGCGCGTGCGCTTCGAGACCGAGCAGCGACACCTCGACGACGTGGCCGCGCTCGGCGAGCGGCAAGCGGTTCACCGCGAAGGGCAGGACACCCGCGCCGAACGAGTAACCGACCAGCATGAGCTGGACGTCGCCCCACGCCGCACGGCACGCGCCGATGATCGCCGAGAGATCGGCCGCGACGCGTTCCGGCGTCTTCGCGCGCCAGAAGTAGCGCAGGCTGTCGACGCCGACGACCGGCGCGCCGCGCGTCGCCAGGGTCTCGCCGATCGTCTTGTCGAGATCGCGCCAGCCGCCGTCGCCCGAGTAGATGATCGCCGCCAGGCGCCCCGGCGCGCGCGCCGGAATCTCGACGACCGGCAAGTCGGGAAGCGCCGCCGCGATCGAGCCGGGCGCCGCGGCGCCGGCGAGCATCGGCGTGATCAGGTCCGTGAGCTCCGCGGTGATGTCGGGGTCACGCGTGCGCTCGACGCGCCAGATGCCGGGGAGCGGCACACCCGTCGTGTATCGGAAGCCGCCCTGCGGATCCGGCGTCGCCGGCGCGCCGGGGCAGAGCGGTACCTTCGTCGCGAGGGCGGGCGCCGGGTCGACTCCGGCCGCGCCGGCGACGGTCGCCGCCGGCGACTGCGCGAGCGCTGCGTATGCCAACGTCGCGCCCGCGCCCATGCCGGCGAGGAGCGGCGAGCGATAGACCGGAACGTCGGTCTCGCGCTCGAGGCGATGGCTCAGGTCCTCGATCTCGGCGACGACGTAGTGGCAGCCGTCGTCGCTAGCTGCGAGGCCGTCGAGATAGCGGCGGAGATCCACCCCGACGACGAGCGTGTCGCGCGCCGCAAGGCGCTGCGCGACACGCGCGAGCGCCGCGCTCCACCCGTCCACGTCGGAAAAGAGGAACACGATGCCGGTCGGAGCGTTGCGGGGCACGAAGACCTCGACGGTGCCGAACCGACCCTCGTCTCGCGCCGTCGGCGCGCGCTCCGCTTGGCACGCGAACACCAGCCCGGCGAGCGCCATCATCAGCAGACGGCGACGTAGGCGACGCGTTCTCATGCTGGTCCGGTCCCGGCTAATCCGTGTGGCGGATCTAATCGAGGACCCTCCTGGCGGGAGCCGCAGAGGGTAGTGGGCGGCGTGGCTGAGGGTATCAGTGCCATTACCGCCGCTGCGGCTTCTCCGCGAGGAACGTGGCGAGGCGCATCAGGAGCGCAGCGGCGAGCAGCAGCGGCTGGCCGAGCAGCCCGCCAACGATCACGAGCAACCAGAACATCGATGTCTCCCTTTCACGACGATCACGATCGGCACGCACCTTTCTTCCTGGCAATCGTCGCGCCGCCCTGGTTTGAGCAACTCCTCGACGAGAGCGAAGTGTAGTCGTGTAGCCGACGTTCGGAGGAAAGCGGAGGGCAGTCCTCGACGTCGCTGACCGAAAGCGACAGGGGAGCGCAACAGATCAAGGACGTCGATTGTGATTGGCGCTACTACGTCAGCGACGACCGCCTCGAGTTGCGTGGGACGCGCGGCGTTGTGTGGGTCAGTCGCTGCACGGGGAAGCTCCTCGAGGAGCCGCCCGTGGTCCTCTACCGCGACGGCGAGACGCGCGCCTTCCACGCCGTCGAGACCGACTGGGCAGCATCGTTCCGCGACGGCACGCGGGATTTCATCGACGCGATCCTTGAGGGCCGCGAGAGCCCCCTCATCCTCGCCGACGCGCGCGCGACGCTCGCGTTTGCCCTCGCCGCGCAGCGCTCGGCGCAGGAGCACCGCGAGGTCGCGATCGCTGAGCTCGGGTAGAATCGCGTCGATCTACCGGTCGACGCGGCTGCCGGGCCAAGTAGTCCGCCTCTCTGGTCCCGCGCGTGCATTCGGCGAAGCCGCGCGTCAAGAGGAGACCTCCAGTGAATTCGGTACCGCCGCTCGGGAAGCGTTCAGGGGGCGGTCCGCTCGTTTCTTGCCCATTCGCTCGAAACGGCCCTGAGGGTCAGGGGGGTCCTTGCGGGCTCATCCCGGGTCCGAGCACTTGGAAAAACAGGAACGCGTTCGTGTCGACCTCTTCGAAGCAGCCGCCACTAGCCTGACACGCATCCACGGCGGCGATGTTCTTCGCGGCCGCGATCGTGTTCCACGCGTCGAGATTTTTCACGAAGACCAGCACGACCGGCCACCACGTCGACTGGAATGCCTCTTCGTCCTCGATCACGAAGCTGTGGGCGGGAAGCACGGCTTCGGAGGATCCCCGCGGCAGGGAGCGCGACAAGTCGATCGTGTGAGGATGATCGATACAGTGGCCGCGGATGGGACACTGAAGCGTGTCCGCGGGCGGCGAGAACCCGACCGGGATCAGAAGATACACGTTGCTCACCACCGGACCGCTCGGCGGCGGCACGACCGCGGGGCTGCCCGCCGTGCAGGCGGAGTCGCCGTTACTGTCCTGCGGTTGGGCGCAGAAAAACGGATGGGAGTACTCGAGCTGCACGACGTTCCCGTCGAACCACGCGTCGGTGAACCCGATGTGGATGCAGCCGGTTCCGCCGTCTCGGCACGGGAGCGCGACGGAGTCGGATGCCAGTGCCGAGCGATGGCTCGGGCACACTCCTCCGAGAGCGATCAACAAGACGATGCCGAGCCGCAATGACGAGATGCGAGGGACGTTGGACATGTCTGCCTCCTTGGGATCAGCAAGTGGTGGAGTCGAGTGCAGTAGGCGCGGCGGCGGGATCGTAGTCAATTCTACCTAGTGGGAAAAATGCCCATGCGCATCCAACTCCCCGTCGCGGCGACGTGGTCCATCGCGACCACGTCTTCACGTGAGGCCAAACGTTGGGCTCCTCCGTCGACTGCGTTTGCGCTTGATAGGATCCCCGCAGGCAGCTACCGGGGAAGCCCGTGGGCGCAGGTTACGTCGATCGCGTTGTCTGGTCCGATTATCTGTGCCCGTGGTGTTACCTCGGGACGCGGCGCGTGCGGCGGATCGAGGAGGAGTTCGGCGATGCGGTCCGTATCGAGTGGCGAGCGTTTCTCTTGCGACCCGTGCCGGAGGAAGGACGCACGCTCGAGCGCTTCCGCGCGTACACCCGGTCATGGCTCCGCCCGGCGGCCGAGCCCGACGCCCCCGAATTCCGGACGTGGACGAGCGACGAGGGTCCGCCGTCGCACAGCATCCCTGCCCACGTGGTCGCGAAGGCGGCCGCGGCTTG
>JBGPOW010000158.1:0-10352 GCA_041488235.1 Binatia bacterium | reverse complement strand
CTGCGGCGTCAGCACCTCCACCATCGGCGACACGGTCTTGGTGACCTCGAGCTCGACGAGACGCTCGTCGAGCCGCCCTTCGCGCAACATGCGGCGGAGCTTGTCGCGCGCCGAGCTGGCGCTCTCGGCACCAGCGACCTCGGCGGGTGTCGACGGGCTCGCCGGCGACGGCGGCAAGAGCAGGTCGAGGAGGCGCTCCTCGGCGACCTCGCGCGCGCGACGCTCGACCTTGTCCTTCTCCTCGGCCTTCACGATCGCGATCCCGAGCTCGACCAGGTCGCGGATGATCGACTCGACGTCGCGGCCGACGTAGCCGACCTCGGTGAACTTCGACGCCTCGACCTTGAGAAATGGTGCGCCGGCGAGCTTCGCGAGCCGGCGCGAGATCTCCGTCTTTCCGACGCCGGTCGGCCCGATCATGATGATGTTCTTCGGGGCAATCTCGTCGCGCAGATCCTCGGGCACCTGCTGGCGACGCCAGCGATTGCGGAGCGCGATCGCGACCGCGCGCTTCGCGGCGCGCTGGCCGACGATGTAACGGTCGAGCTCGGAGACGATCTCACGCGGGGTCATCGCGGTTACAGCTCCTCGAACGTGACCTGATCGTTCGTGTAGACGCAGATCGTGCTCGCGATGCGCATCGCCTCGGCGGCGATCATGTGCGCGTCGAGATCGGCGTGCGCCACGAGCGCCTTCGCCGCGGCGAGCGCGAAGTTGCCGCCGGAGCCGATCGCGATCACGCCGTCGTCGGGCTCGACGACATCGCCGGCGCCGGAGATGACGAGCGTCGACTCGGTGTCGGCGACGACGAGCAGCGCTTCCAGCCGGCGCAGCACGCGGTCGGTGCGCCAGTCTTTCGCGAGCGCCACCGCCGCTCGCCGCAAGCTGCCGTTCATCGCCTCGAGCTTCTGCTCGAACTTCTCGAAAAGGGTGAACGCGTCCGCCGTGGCGCCCGCAAAGCCCGCGAGCACCTTCCCTTGGTACAGCCGCCGCAGCTTCCGGGCGTGCTGCTTCAAGACGGTTTGGCCGATGGTCACCTGTCCGTCGCCGGCGAGCACGACCTTCCCGCGGTGGCGGACGGCGACGATCGTCGTGCCGTGCATGACCTCGATCACAGCGACGACACTAGCGTCGCCCGGCGCGCGTGTAAACGTAAGGTGCGCGGTGGCGGGCGGCAGGCGAGAGAGGCGTGCGCGCGGCCGCAAACACGCCCTGCGTCACGCGCGCGGGAATGCCTTGTCGTAGACCTCGGCGAGCCGCGCGAAATCGACGTGCGTGTAGCGCTGCGTCGTCGAGAGGCTCGCGTGGCCGAGGAGCTCCTGGATCGCGCGCAGGTCGGCGCCGCCGTTCAGGAGATGCGTCGCGAAGGAATGACGGAAGGCGTGGGGGCTTGCGTGCATGCGTGTGCCGGCCGCGGTCGTGCAACGCGCGACGACACGCGCGACGCTGCGTGACGTGAGACGCGTGCCGTGCGCGTTCAGAAAAACCGCGTCGGCGTCGCGCCGAGCGCTCGGCGGCCAGCGGCGGCGGTAGTCCTCGAGGGCGGCGAGTGCCGTCGCGCCGACGGGGACGACGCGCTCTTTGCGGCCTTTGCCGAGGACGCGCACCACCTCGGCGTTGCGGTCGAGGTCGCGCCAGTCGAGCGCGGTGAGCTCGCTCACGCGCAAGCCGCTCGAGTAGAGGAGCTCGAGGATCGCGCGGTCGCGACGGGCGATCGCCGTCGCGCCCTGCATGCCGTCGAGGACGCGGAACATCTCGTCGACCGAGAGGTGCGGCGGCAAGAACATCTCGCGCTTCGGGCCGATGAGCTGCGCGGCGGGGTCGTCGGCGCGCCCGCCGGTGCGCGCGCAGTAGCGAAAGAAATGCTTCAGCGCGGCGAGCTTCCTCGCGATCGAGCTCTTACGCTGCGTGCCCGCGAGCGACGCGAGGTAGCCGCGCACGCCGTGGACGTCGGCCCGTGCCAAGCTCGACCCCGCGTCCGCGAGAAACGCGGCGAGCTGGTGGAGGTCCGTCTCGTACGCCTTGATCGTATGCGGTGAGGCATTCACCTCGTCGCGCAAATACGCCCCGAACGCCTCGATCGACCGTTGCGTTCGCGTCTCCTCCGCGCGCCCGCGTCCCCCCATCATCCACCTCGCCGCTGTTCGCCTCGGCGCCCGCATGGTATCAATCAGTGCCGTGACGCCGCAACGCGACGACGCCGGCACCGAGCGCATCACGCTCCGCAGTCGGCGCGGCGTCCGCCTCGCGGGGCTGCTCCAGATGCCGGCCGGCACGACGGATCTCGCCGCGTGCGCGACGGTCGTGCTCTGCCACGGGATGGAGTCGACGAAAGAGGGCACGAAGCACACCGCGCTCGCAGCGCGGCTCGGCGCGCTCGGCTACGCCTGCCTGCGGTTCGACTTCTCCTACGTCGGCGAGTCGGCCGGCGCGTTCGAGGACCTGACGATCAGCGGCGAGGTGGACGATCTCGGCGGTGCGTGCGACGAGCTGCGCCGCCGCGGCGCCGGTGATCTCGCGCTCGTCGGCTCGAGCCTGGGCGGCACCGTCGCGCTCGTGTACGCGGCGAGCGATCCGTGCGTGCGCGCGTTGGTGACGATCGCGGCGGTGTCGCGGCCGCTCGGCATCGTCGAGCGTCTCGGTCCGGCCAGGGTCGAGACGTGGCGGCGAACCGGGTATCGCGAGGAGGCGACCGGCCGCCTGAAGCGCGATTTTCTCGACGACCTCGCGCGCCACGACGTGCTCGGCGCCGCGCGCACCCTACGCGCCGCAACGCTCGTCACGCACGGCGACGCCGACGATGTCGTCCCAGTCGCGGATGCGCATGCGCTCTACGCGGCGTTGCCCGATCCGAAGGCGCTCGCCGTCGCACCAGGCTGCGACCATCGCTACTCCGACCCCGCACACCTGGAGGCGCTGCTCGACCGCACCGTCGCATGGATCGCGACGCATCTGCCCGCCGCCGATCAGCGCACCGCACCGGCGCGGCGCGCGGCGCCCGGCCGCTGATGCGGATCGCGTGCTACGGCTGCGCCGCCGACGTCGGCGCGCGCGAGCGTGTCGGCCGGCGCGACACGTGCCCCTCCTGCGGCGTCGATCTGCACAGCTGCCGCCAATGCCGCTTCTACGACACGCGTGCGTACAACGAGTGTCGCGAGCCGCAGGCGGAGCGCGTCCTCGACAAAGAGCGCGCGAACTTTTGCGACTGGTTCGCGACGTCCGACGCGGCCTCCGCTGTGCCTTCCGGACTCGGCCCGCGCGCCGAGCTCGATCGCCTGTTCCGGCGGCACTGAGCCGCGATGCGGGTCATCGTTGCCGCGCTCGCGACTGCCGCGGCGGTCGTGCTCGCGCTCCTCGCGCTCGCCGCGTTCAACCTGCACGTATTCATCGCGGCGCACCGCGATGAGCTCGTCGCGCGCGGCGAGCGTACGCTCGGCCGCACCGTGCGCATCGGCGACGTCGCGCCGTCGTGGTGGCCGATCGGCCTCCGCTTCGCCGACGTCGTGATCGGCGAGGATCCGCGTTTCGGCACCGGCCCGTGCGTCGACGCCGCGGCCGTGCGCATCGCCGTCCGCCCGGGTCCGCTCCTCTTCGGTCGGCTCGAGGTGTCGGCGATCGTCCTCGATCGCCCACACATCACGCTCGTACGCGACGCCGCGGGACGGTGGAACGTCGCGACCCTGGGCGAGAGCGAGGGCGAACGCCACCCGACGGACGGCGAGCGCCGGCCGCGACATCGCGCCATCCGCGTTCCCGTGCTGTGGCTCGGTCTCGCCGCGACCGAGATCCGTGACGGCCACGTCGAGCTCGAGGACCGGAGCGAGCCGACGCCGCGACGCCTGAGCGCCGCGAGCGTGCGCCTGCGTGCCTCCGAGCTGCGACTCGGCGGCGACACGCGCGTCCGCGTCGACGCGGCGCTCTTTCCGGGGAGCGTACGTCCCGACTCGCACGCGGATCTGCAGATCACACGGCTCGGTCTCCAGGACGGCGCCGCGACGCCCTTCAGCCTCCACCTCGATCTCCGCGACGCCGATCTCGGCACCTTGGCGACGGTCGCCGGACGACGCGAGCCCTGGGCCGGTCGCCTGGCGCACCTCGTCGCCGATGCGACCGGCGTGCTCGACCGCTTCGCCGTCGACGTCGACGCATCGGCGGACGACGCGTGGCGGCTCGGCCCGCGCGTCGCGGTGCCGCGATTGCCGTCACGCCTGAGCCTGCGTGCGCAGGCGACGCGCGACGCCATCCGCCTCGAGCGCGCGAGCGGCGCGTTCGGCACCTTGGAGTGGACGGCCGCGGGTCTCATCGAGCTGCGCCCGTGGCACGTCGAGCTGACGATGCAGAGCGTGCCGGAGAGCGGGATCGAGATCGGCGGCGCGCGGCCGCCGTGGCGGCTCTCCGACGTCGCCGTCACGCTCGGCGGCGCCGACGCCTTGCATGTCGAGTCGCTGCGCGCCCGCCTCGACGATCTGCGCCTCGAGGGCACGGCGCGCGTCATGACGCTCGATCCGTTCGTCGCCGACGGGCACGTGCGCGCGACCGGATTCGGCGGCGTCCTCGACGCGACATTCGCCGCCGACAGCACGAAGACGGTCGGCGCCCGCATCGAGGCGACCGGCGTCGACGTCGGCGCGATCGCGGCGCGCTGGTCCGAAGCGCCTGGAATCGTCGGTCGCGCCGACGTCTCGGGAAACGTCGCGATGCCGTGGGCGGCGGCGCGGCCGCTGGCGGCGCTCTCGGGGACGGGAACGGGACGCCTCGTCGACGGCCGCATCGACGTCGTGAACCTCGCGAGCCGTATCTTGCGGCGCTTTCCCGCCGCGCGGCTGTTGCCGCGCGTCGTCTCGGCGCCGACGCGCGCGCGGTTTCCCGAGGTGTTCGAGGCGCCGGGCACGGGAATCCGAACGGCGACATTGCCGTTCACGATTGCCGACGGCGTCCTCGCGAGCCCGCGCGCCGTCGTCGACGCCGGCACATACACGATCGAGGGCGCGGCAACCCTCGATACGGCCCGCGACCTGCGCGCGCGCGGCGACCTCGTCCTCGCGCCCGAGCTGTCGGCGGCATTGCGGGCGGACGTTCCGGCGCTGCGCTACCTCACGCGCAGCGACGGCCAACTCGTGTTCCCGTTTCGCATCCGCGGCCCGCTGCGCGATCCCGTTCCCGAACCCGACCTGAAGCGCCTGCGGCTGCGCGGCGTCGACCCGTTGCCGGCCCGCGGCGCCGCGCGCGCGAAACGCAGCGGCGAGGAGGAGCAGCCGCTCGATGCCCCCGCCGTCGAGCGTTTCGAGCGCTTGCTGCGTCCATGAGCGTCGGCCGCCCCGACGTCGTCGAGATCTATCTGCGGCTGCCGCCTGGCGACATCGCCTACATGAAGTTCATCGTCGAATCGTACGAGGGAATCGGCGTCATGCGCACGATCGACCGCGCCGCAGCGCTGATCGTGTTGATCGTAGCCGCCGACTTCGAGCGCGACGCGCGCGCGATTCTGCAGTCGCTCCGCGCCGAGGTGCCGTGGGAGGAAGTCCCGTCCCCCAGCGACGGCGGGTGAGAACGGGGTGCGCGGGGACGTAGAATTTGCGCGCTGACTACGACGTGCGCACGTACGTAGACGCCCGCATGCGCCCATGACGCCCGCGCGGACGCGGACCGCCGTGCGCGCGTGCCGGCCCCGCGCACCCCGTTCTCACCCGCCGACGCCGGGCGGCGCCGACTCGCTACCGGTATCCGTGGCGCGTGCGCGGCCGAAGAAGTACGCGACGCCGATGCTGATGCCGTAGAGGATACAGAGCGGCGTCGCCATCAGGAACTGCGAGGCGGCGTCGGGACCGGGCGTCAGGACGGCGGCGACGATGAAGATGATCACGATTGCGTAGCGGAACCATGAGATCAGCATGCGGTGGGTGACGATCCCGAAGCGCGCCAGGAAGAACGTCACGACCGGCATTTCAAACGTCACCCCGAACGCGAGCAGCATCCGAGAGGCGAACGACAAGTACTCGCTGATGCGGATCTGGGGCGCGACGCCGATCGTGCGGTACTCTTCGAGGAAAAAGGCGTAGCCGACCGGGAAGACTACAACGTAGCAGAACCAGGCGCCGGTGATGAAGAAAAACGTTCCGGCGAACACGAACGGCACCGCGGTGCGCCGCTCGTTGGTGTAGAGGCCGGGCGCGATGAAGCGCCAGGCTTGGTAGAAGAGGACCGGGCTCGCGGCGAAGATCGCCGCGATGAACGTCACCTTGAGGCGCGTGAAGAACGCCTCGGTGACGCCGGTGCCGATCAGCAGCACGTGCTCGTCGCCGGCGGCGGCGCCGACGAGCGGCCGCGTCAGCAGCGTGAAGACCTGCTCAGAAAAGCCGTAGCAAAGCGCGAACGCGACTGCGATGGCCGCGAGCGACTTGATCAACCGCCAGCGCAACTCCTCGAGGTGCGCCGTGAGCGGCATCGTCGCGTCGGTCATTCACGAACGGGGTTCACCGGGTTTCGACGCCTGCGTGTCGGCGGCCGCGACGGCGCCCGCGGGCGGAGCGCCTGGCGGTGTCACGTCAGCCGCTGCCGGCGCCGTCGCGGGGGGCGACCCGGCCGCGCCGGCCGTAGGCGGTGCGCCTGCACCCGCTGCAGAAACGCCGGACGGTGGCGCTGCCGCGCCCGATTCGACCGCCGCCGGCGCCGACTGCTGTGCCGCCGCCTTGCGTGCCGCCTCGCGACGCTCCGCCTCGGCGAGTCGTGCCTCGGTCTCGATCGCGCGCTGCGCCTTTTGCAGCTCGTCGTTGATGTCGGCGGTCGCGCGGCGGAACTCGGCGAGTCCCTTGCCGAGGGCGCGCGCGATCTCCGGCAGCCGCTTCGGCCCGAGGACGATGAGCGCGACGACCATGATCACCATCAACTCGGGCATCCCGATGCCGAACATTGAACCCTCGAGTCGCGGCGCTGCGGCGTCGCAACGACGCGACGGTACGTAATCGAAGGTGAGGAGTCAATTCACCTTGCGCGCGCGCGGCGTTATACTCGGCGCCGTGCGCACGGCGCTCGTGATCGATGATCGCTTCCAAGCCCACGATCCCGGGCCCGGACACCCGGAGAGTCCGGCGCGGATCCGCGCCATCCTCGACGTTCTCTCGCAGTATCACCGGCCCGGTCTCGTCACGCTCGAGCCGCGCCCGGCGACGCGTGATGAGTTGGCGCTCATCCATGCGCCGTCGCACATCGAGCGCGTGGCGGCGACGGCGGGTCAGCGCCACTACGCCTTCGACGCCGATACGCCCGTGTCGGCGCGCTCCTTCGAGACCGCCTGTCTCGCCGCCGGCGGCACGCTCGCGCTCGTCGAGGCCGTCATGGCCGGCGAAGTGCAGAACGGTTTCGCATTCGTCCGTCCGCCGGGACATCACGCTGAGGCCGATCGCGCGATGGGGTTCTGCCTCTTCAACAACGTGGCGATCGCCGCGCGGCATTTGCAGCGCCGCTTCGGCATCCGCCGCGTCCTGATCGTCGACTGGGACGTGCACCACGGGAACGGTACGCAGGACAGCTTCTTCGCCGATCCCGACGTCCTCTACGTGTCGACGCACCAGTACCCGTTCTATCCGGGGACGGGCGCCGCGACCGAGGTCGGCGCCGGTCCAGGAACCGGGCGCACGCTCAACGTGCCGTTTCCCGCCGGCTGCGGCGACGACGAGTACATCGCGGCGTTCACCGACGTGATCGTGCCGATAGCGGCGCAGTTTCGCCCGGAATTCGTCCTCGTCTCCGCCGGCTTCGACGCCCACCGCCGCGACCCGCTGGCGGCGATGACCGTGACCGACGAGGGCTTCCGCGCGATGGCGCGGCTCCTCGTGCGCGTCGCCGAGCAGCACGCGAACGGTCGCTTGGCGGCGATCCTCGAGGGCGGCTACGACTTGCGCGCGTTGCAGACCGCGATCCCGGCGGTGCTCGACGAGCTCGAAGGCGCCCGTGCCGCCGACGCGATCGCCACGCCGCAGCCACGTTCCGGCGTCCTCGACGCGACGCGCGCGGCGCAGCGCCCGTTCTGGGACGTGCACTGAGACGCGCGAGCGCAAGGCGGCACCCTCGGCAACCGTCGTCACGTGCCGAGAGCCGCCGACCGCGCATCCGGCGTAGACGAGGGCGCGCACAGCCGATCACCGACGTACGCGAGCAACGGCAGCGCGTCGATGCGCACCCCGAGCTGCCAATGGATGGCGTCCGGTGCTTTTCCCGACGCGCGGACCGCGCCCGTGTGCAGCCCGTGCAGGTGGTGCGCCACGCACACGCTGCTGCGATTCCAGCGCGCGTTGGTCCCGCCCCGCGAGCGGAACTGGAGGTGATGATCGTGTAGGTTGCGCCGCGAGCTGCACGCCGGCACGACGCAGCGCCACCCGTCGCGCGCAAAGATCGGGTCGCGGTGGCGGGGAGCGTTTTCCCAATACGTGATCACGTGCTGCAGTAGCCCTTCGAGCGCCGTCCAGTGGGGCGCGCCCGGACGTGCGAACGCGTCGAGGACGTCACGAAACAGCGCGACGACCGATGCGGGCCCCGTGAACCGCACCTCGACGTCGCACAGCTCAGAGGCAGCGCGACGATCGCGATCGAGGGTCGCGTCGATTTGCGCACCGATTTGCAGACCGCCCGCGGCCGACGGTTCGCGAGAACGCGCATCCCGCGGCACGAACGTCGCGAACGACGTGAGCGGCGCGTCGAGCGGCGGCGGGTCGAGCGGCACGTCGGTGCCGAGCATGTCGCGCGCTTGGAGGACGGCGTTCACCTCATCGCCCAAGCGGCGCACGGTGACTGACTGCGCCCGCATCACCCATGCCTCCGCGTTCTCGCGATCGAGCACGGGCAGCAGCGCCAATGCGCGCGCCCACGAGAGCTCGCCCTCGGAGTAGGCGCGTGCGAACGCTGCGCCGCGCTGGGTCGCTTTCTCGAGCTTGAGCAGCGCCCACGCCTTGCGAACCGAGATGCCGAGGCGCTTGCGCACGTACGATTCGACCGAGGAGAAGCCGAGCGTCCGATAGAAGCGGTGGCCGACGACGATGCGGAGCAGATGCCCGATGCGGGGCTCGCTCGTGCGGATGACGCGCATCGCGTCGACGAGGCGCGCATCGAGGGCGAAGGGATCGGTACTGCCCGCCGGGGCAGGCGAAGGATCGGCAGTAAGCGTCAGGTGGAGAGGACCGACGGTGGTGACGTCGCGCCGCTCGGGCGAGACGTCGCGCGGCGAACTCGCCACATCCGACGAACGTGACGCCGCGGCGGCGGATTCGGGCGCGGCTCCTTCTGACGAGGTGCCGTCGGGTGTCGGTCGACGGGCGCGACGCGCTAGACGCATGCATGCGACGAGGGCGCGATCGCCGATCGTGGCGCCGTCGGGTCGTCCCGAGGACCCCTCGGCGGCGATGATCTCGGCGGCGCGCCAGTCGGAGAGCGGCTCGCCCGCGGCGCGCGACGCGAGCTCGACGGCCCAGCGCCACAACCCGCGGACGCGTGCCGGGCAGGCGAGACGCAACCGCAACGCGGGCTCGCCGTCGATGGCGTTCTCGTCGGGGTCGGCATCGGCGTCCGAGTTGGGATCGCAGTCGGGAGAAGCACCGTTGGCGGCGCGAGCGGTCCGGACGAGGCGCTTCAGCTCTTCGACGCTGTATCGGGCCGCGAGATCCAGCCAGTGACGCTCGTCCGCCGGGGATGCGACGGTGCAGATCGCGTGCGCTTGCGTCCACGAGATGTCGGAGCGGTCGAACGCGGTTCCGACCGACGGCAGCTTATCGAGACGCGTCGCCAACCACGCCGCTTCCTGGAGCGAGCGGCCCGAGACGCCGAGCCGCTCGCGCGCGTAGTCCTTCAAGCGTACGAACCCGAGGCTCCGGTACGCGCGCCGGCGTAACATCACGTGCGCGACGGATCCGAGCTCGCGGCGCGCCGCGGCTTCGGTCCGCGCGGCCACGCATAGCTCGATGTCGACCTGCTGTGCGACTCGCCGGCGCTCGGATACGAGCGCCCGCTCCAGTTCCAGGTCGACTGCGCCGCATCGCGCGAGCGCTTCCGGCGCGCGCGTAGCCAGTCGGGCACGCCCGAACGGCGGCCGAGGGTGTCGCCTCGGCCGGGGTTTTCGCCATGACACTGGAGAAGACATTGGTGCCTTACGGGACGTTAAATTTACAGAATCGTGTCAGGAACGTGATAGACTTCTAATAGGCGAAAGATAGACGAAACAACCCAGGAAGTCAAGTAATGTCTAGGTTCGGAGGCGCCGGGTTTCGCGTTGCGAGCTCCGACCCAGTACTAGTATCGGAAGCGCAAGGTACGGCGAATCGGATGCCGTTCGCCTCGCCGTCCGGTGGGGCATCGCTCTCACG
>JBGPOW010000157.1:0-10402 GCA_041488235.1 Binatia bacterium | reverse complement strand
CTCGGCGGCATCCCCGTCGACCGCGGGCAGCGCACGAACCTCGTCGAGCAGGTGGTCGATCACTTCGCGACCGTCGACCAGCTCTTCCTGGTGATCCCGCCGTCGGGCACCCGCAAGCGCGCGACGCACTGGAAGTCGGGTTTCTACCACATCGCGCGCGGCGCCCAGGTGCCAATCATCTGCGCCTTCCTCGACTATCGTCGCAAGGTCGGCGGCGTCGGTCCGACGATCGTACCGAGCGACGACGTGCGCGCCGACATGCAGATCATCCGCGACTTCTACACGCAGGTCACCGGCAAGTACCCCGCGCTCACCACCCCTGCGATCCTGCTCGAGGAGGACGCTCCGCCGGCTCGCGTGCGACGCAAAGGCTGAGCACCCGTCCGAGCGGTATTCGCGACCCCGAAACAGGCGCGCGATACCATATCCTTGACCGTATTGGACCATACGCTTATACTAGTCCAATGCGTACGCCACTCAAGAAGGTTACGGTCAATCTTCCGGCGCATGTTCTGGAGAGCGCCACGAGGCTCACGGGCAAGGGCATCACGCCGACCATCCTCGAAGGGCTCCGGGAGCTCGAGCGCAGCGCCAAGCGCTCGGCGTTGCGGGGCCTCAAGGGGAAGGTCCGATTCGAGCTCGACCTCGACGAGACGCGCCGCTGATCCTCGTCGACACCTCTGCGTGGGTCGACTTCTTCCGCGGACGCGAGCCGTTTGCCGGAGCAGTCGACCACCTCCTCGAGTCGAACGAGGCGACGCTCTGCGGTCCCGTCATCACCGAGCTGCGCCGCGGGCTCAAGTCCGCCGCCGAACGAGCGAAGGTCCTTCCTCTCCTCGACGGGTGTCCTACGCTCGACCAGCCGCTGCTCCTCTGGCAGGAGGCGGGCGAGCTCGGATATCTGCTGGCGCGCCGGGGAAGGAGCGTGAAGTCCCTGGATCTATTGATCGCAACCTATGCGCTTGCCCACTCGGTGCCGATTCTCACGGTCGATACGGACTTCAAGACCATGAAGCGGGCGGGCGTCCAAGTGCTTCTCGTAGAGCCCTAAAAGACCCGGACGACACGCCCTCCAGCTACCCGACGGCGCCGCCGCCGCGATCGTCGCGATCGGCCGCCCTGATCGGCGGGTTACTCCAACGGCTAGTCAATCCCCCAGTCGAACCGTCAGCGTCGCAAGGTCGATGTTGTAGAGCTCGGCGACGTTGCGACAGAGGATCGCCTCGCGTTGCTCGGGGCTGAGGTCGGCTTGGTGGCGGGCAAGCATCTCCTGCGACCACGGCCACGTCGAGTCGCTGTGCGGGAAGTCGTTCGCCCACATGAGGTGGCGCCAGTTCATGAGATTCGCGGTCTTGAACGCGACCCAGTCGTCCTGGAACGTCGTGTAGACGTTCTCGCGGAAGTACGCCGACGGCGGTTTCGAGAGCTCCTGGCCTGCGGGGAGCCAATTGCGGTGGCGATCGTAGGCGTGGTCCATGCGGTACATGTAGTGCGGCACCCAGCCGGCGTCGGCCTCGACGCAGACGACACGCAGCCGCGGATGGCGCTCGAAGACGCCGCCGAGGATGAGCGTCCCGATGATGTCCTGGCAGCCGCGGATGATCGCGAGAAAGCCGTTCATCTTCGGGCCGCGCGCTCGCATCGTGTCGTCGCGGGTGGTGAGGATGTGAAACGAGAGCGGCAAGCCGATCTCGACCGCGGCGCGATAGAACTCGTCGTAGATCCGCGAGTCGTAGTCCTCCATCGCCGGGTTGCCGGGCATCATCACGCCGCGGAGGCCGAGGCGCTTGATCGCGCGCAGATCCTCGATCCCCTCGTCTGGTGTCCGCATCGCCGTCTGGCCGACGCCGAGGAGGCGCTGCGGATGCGGCGCACAGTACGCCGCGATCCAGCGATTGTAGGCCTCGAAGCAGGCGCGCTTGTACTCGAAGTCGCGATGGTTGCAGAGCAGCATGCCGACCGTCGGATAGATGATCTCGGCGGCGACGCCGTCGCGATCCTGATCGGCGAGACGCGCCTCCGGATCCCACCCGCCGCGGTGCAGCTCCTCGAACTTCGCGCCGGTGAGACGGATCTCCGACGCCGGCTTGCCGGCGGCCGCGACGAGCCCCATCGGCACCGGGTTCTTCATGCCGTCGACGACGAAGATGTCGCCCATCGTCGGATGGCGCTCCATGCGCGGCGCCCTTGCCCGCCAGGCGCGGTCGATGTGGTCGATGTAGGTATTCGGCGGCTCCGTGACGTGAGAGTCGGCGGAGATGATCGGCAAGGTCATGGGCGTCCTCGTCGCAGCGCTTGTCCTCGTAGGACGTGTCCGGGAAGCGGCCCGGTCGGATCGACGGCGTCCCGGCCGTCCTCGCGCACGACGACGCCGTTCACGACGACGGCGCGCACGCCGACGGCCTCCGAGATCAAGCGGTCGGCGCCCGCCGGCAAGTCGCGCACCCGGCGGAGGTCCGAGCAGCCGACGGTCGCCGGGTCGAAGATCGTGACGTCGGCGGCGAGACCCGGGGCGAGCCGGCCGCGGTCGTGGAGTCCGAAGAGCGCCGCGCCGCGCGCGGTGAGCATGTTGATCGCCTGCTCGAGCGTCAGCACGCCCTTCTCCCGCACCCAGTGCGCGAGGAGATATGTTGCGAACGGCGCGTCGCAGAGCTGGCTCGCGTGCGCGCCGGCGTCCGAGAGCCCGAGCACGACGGCGGGGTGCGCCAGCAGCTCGGCGACGATGGCCTCGTCGTTGTTCATCACCGCGATGCGGAACCGCGCGGCGAGATCGGTCGCGAGCGCGAGGTCGAGGACGAGATCGACGGGATGGACGCCGCGCTCGGCGGCAACCACCGCGACGTTGCGCTCCTCCAGCGCCGGCTCGACGGCGCACTCCGCAATCACCGTATCCTTCCAGCGGTCGGCGATGCCGCCGCGGGTGCCCCGCTCGCGGAACGCGCGGCGGAACTCCGGATCGGCGTAGATCCGCTTCTTGCCCGCGTGATCCGCCGCCGAGACCGGCTTGAAGAGCGACAGGCTCTCGAACGGGAACGGCGCCTTCCATTGAAACTCGAAGTTGAGAGGGCGACACGCCACTTGCGGCACCACCTCGACGCCCTCGCGGCGCAGCGCCTCGGTCTGCTCGAGCACCGGACGATGGCCGTCCGGGCCGAAGAGGCCGGCGAGGAGCGCCGTCCAGGTGATCGGACGCCGCGTACGACGCTGGATGGCCGCGAGCTCGTCGACGAAGAGGCTGCGCCCGATCGTCGCCTGCATGAGGCCGTGGCCCGCCTCGCCGAGACATCCGGCGAGCGTCGCGATCTCGTCGAGCGACGCCGCGCGGCTCGGCACCGGCCGGCCCGCCCAGCCGACGTGCGTCGGCGACTTCGAGGTCGCGAAACCGAGTGCGCCCGCCGCGAGCGCCTCGCCGACGATCCGCGCCATCGCGCTCACTTCGTCGGCGGTCGCCTCGCGCTCCGTCGCCTCCTCGCCCATCACGTAGAGCCGTACCGGCGTATGCCCGACGAGCGCGCCGAGGTTGATCGCGATCCCGCGGCGCTCGATCGCGTCGAGGAACTGCGGGAACGTCTCGAACGGCCAGTCCTCGCCGAGCCCGGCGCGCAGCGCGTCGAGCGCCATGCCCTCGACGTTCTCCAGCGTGCGCAGGATCATCTCGCGATGCGCCGGCCGCGTCGGCGCGACGCCGAACCCGCAATTGCCGACGACCACCGACGTGACCCCGTGCCACGGCGAGATCGTCAGCATGCGATCCCAGAACACCTGCGCGTCATAGTGCGTGTGGATGTCGACGAAGCCCGGCGCGACCACGTGCCCGTCGACGTCGAGCGTCCGCACCGCCGAGCCGCGCACGCCGCCAATCTCGACGATGCGCCCGCCGCGCGCGCCGACGTCCGCGCGCCGTGCCGGCGCGCCGGTCCCGTCGACGACGGTTCCGCCGCGGATCAGCAGATCGAAGTCGCGCGTCATCGGATGGTCCTCCTCGAGGCGGGGTGCGTCGAGAGCGGCGATGCTCCCAAACGCGAACGCGAAAGACAAGCCGAGACGGAGACGCATGAGCGCAGCGTCGCCCGGGCGGGGCGCGCACGGAGGGGGCGCGTGCGGGCGGAAAAGCGAAGTCTACGTCCGCCCGCGCCCCCTCCGTGCCCACCCCACCACGGCCGCACCATGCCGACGGCGGCGCGTCACGCCAGCCGCACGCCGTTCGCGTCAGCGGCGCATCACGCCGCCGGGTCGTCACGCACCGCGGCGCCCGCGACGGCGTACCGTCGCGAGGGCGGTGCGCGCTTCCGGCACGCCGAGGCCGATGGCGACGACCGCGTACACGACGGCGTACGGCGCGAGGACGAGCGGCCCGGCGACGAGCGGATGCACGGCGCCGAGCGCGAGCTTCACTCCCCACGCGACCGCAGCGCCGACGGCGGCGGCGGTCCACAGCCGCGCGACGAAGGATGCCGCGAGCGGCGTCGCGCCGATCCGCCGTCGCAGGCGCGCGCGCAGCAGCGCGAGCTCGATCCAGCCGGCGACGCCCGCCGATGCCGTGAGACCGACGGTGCCCCAGCGCGGGTCGATACCGAGGCGCGGCGGCAAGACGATCGCGGCGAGCCAGCCGAGGCCGGTCGTGAGCGCGACGCGCACGACCGCGCACGCGAGCGGCGTGCGCGTGTCGCGCAGCGCGTAGAACGTCGACGCGTAGAGCCGCCCCATCGTCGACGCGAGGAGGCCCACCGAAGAACCGGCGAGGATCCCCCAGACGTAGAGCGCGTCGGCATGCGTGAATCGGCCGCTCTGATACAGCAGCGCCGCGATCACGTCGCCGAGGGCGAGGAGCGCAACCGCCGAAGGCACGACGAAGAACGCGATCTGCCGCAGCCCGGCTGACAAGCGCCCGCGCAGCTGGCGCGCGACCTCGTCCGCGCTCCCCGCGGCGCGTGCCATCTCCGGCAGCTCCGACGCCGAGACCGACATCCCGAAGAGGCTCACCGGCAGCGTGTAGATCAACTGCGCGTATGCGAGCCCGGCGACGGCACCCGTCGGCAGCAGGCTCGCCAACACTTGGTCGACGTAGGCGCTGATCTGCACGACGCCGCGCGCCACCACGACCGGCCCGAAGCTGCGGAACACCTGGCGGACGTGCGCCGACGCGAGGTCGAGCGACACGCGCAGCCGGCCGAGCAGCAGGAGCACCGTCGGCAGCTGCACGGCGAGCTGCAGCACGGCGCCGAGCGTCGCCGCCGCGGCGACGATCTCTGCGAGCCGATACGACGCCGCGCCGTCGCCGAACGCGAGCATCGCGACCACCATCGTCGCGCTCCACACGACCGGCGCGGCATACGAGAGAAAGAACCGACGGTGGCTGTTCAGGATGCCGAGACACCACGACGAGAGCACGAGGACGCCGACGCCGGGGAAGAGAATGCGAACGAGGCGTACGGTCGCGTCGCGCTTCTCGCCGGTGAACCCCGGCGCGATGCCGGCGATCAAGAGCGGCGTCGCGACGATGCCGAGGACGACGAGCACCGCCGTGACGAGCGCGAGCAGCGTGCCGACGACGTCGGCGACGCGCGTCGCCTCCTCGTCGTCGCCGTGCCCGAGGAGCGCCGCATACACCGGGATGAACGACGCCGAGAGCACGCCCTCGCCGAAGAGGTTCTGCAGCAGGTTCGGAATCTTCAGCGCCGCGTTGAACGCGTCGGCGGCGGCGCCGTTGCCGAAGAAGTGCGCGAAGACGTATTGCCGGACGAAACCGGCAATCCGACTCAGCAGAATGCCGGCAGCAACGAGCCCCGCCGCGCGTCGCGGCGCGCTCGTGCCGGTCGGCTCCCGTGTGGCGTCCTCCATCCCGTCCCCCGCGAAAGCGTCAATACGTGAGTTCGACGGAAGACGGAAAGAGGTGCGCGCACCGGCGGCGCCCGGACGAGGTGACATGCGGGATAGCGAGCGGAACACCGACCACGACATGCGCGCGTTTCGCGTCTCGCCTTCGCTGGTGTCCGTTGCTACCGTTTTCGGATCGAGAGCCTGTCGACCACGACCGGCCCGCGGCGCGACGTGCGGGTACCCACGACGAGCGACACCAGCGCGGCGCGCCGCGGCGGCGCCGCACTGCCGTGGCCGCGTTGGGCCGCCCTCCTCGCGCTGCTCTTTGCCGAGATCGTCGTGCTCATGCTGCGGTTCGACACCGACTCGCTGCGGCGTGCGGGCCAACCGTGGTGGGCGGACGAGATCTGGTGGTGGAAGTTCGTCCTGCCGCCGCTCGTGATCGCGATCGCGACCGCCGCGGTCCTCGTCGGCGGCGAGCGTTTGCGCGACGACCTGCGCCGCGCCGCGACCGATGCGAGAGCCGCGCAGCCGTCATGGCCGTATCTCGTCGCACACCTCGCCGCGTTCGCGCTCTTCGCGCGCGTGACCGCCACGATCTTCGAGGGCGACTTCGCAGGGTCGAGCGCGCACGGCGCGTGGATCATCGCCTGGCTCGCGATCGCCGCCGTGATGCTCGGCGCGTGGGGATTGACGGCGTTCCCACCGCGCGCGCTCGCCGTGCTCGCGCGCCGCAGCGGCGCCATCCTTGCGACCGCCGTTGCAGTCGGCGGCTTCGCATGGGCGGCCGGTCTCGTCACCGAGACGTGGTGGGATCCACTGCGCAGCTGGACGATCGACCTCGTCGCGGCGATGGTCGGCACGATCGCGCCGGATCCAGTCGTCGACGCGCCGAACCTCGTCGTCGGCACCGAGCGGTTCGCCGTGCGCATCTTACGCGAGTGCGCCGGCTACGAAGGCATCGGCCTCATCTGGGTCTTTCTCGCCGCCTATCTCTGGATGTTCCGCCGCGTGCTGCGCTTTCCGCGCGCGCTTCTCTTGATCCCGATCGGCACCGCCGCGGTGTGGATCGCGAACGTCTTCCGCCTGACGGCGCTGATCGCGATCGGCACCTGGATCTCCCCCGCGATCGCGCTCGGGGGATTCCATACCTACAGCGGCGCGCTGCTGTTCTCGACGATCGCCCTCGGCCTCGCCGCCGCGGTACGACGCTCGCCGTTCTTCGCCGTCGCCGACGCCGCGCCGGCATGGGCGGAGGGCTCCAGCGCGGCCACGGCCCGCGGCGACGCGGCGCGAACCGCCGGACCCGACGCGACGACCGCGCACCTCCTGCCGTTCCTCGTGCTGCTCGCGACCACCATGCTGACGAGCGCGTTCTCCGCGGACACTTTCGACGTCGCGTACCCGCTGCGCGTCGTCGCCACGCTCGGCGTGCTGTGGTGGCTGCGCGCCGCGTATTCCGAGCTGCGCGCGACTTGGTCGTGGACGGCCGTCGCGTACGGCGTCGCCGCGTTTGCGTCGTGGGTGGCGCTCGAGCGGCTCGCGCCACCCACCGCGCCGGCGCGTGACCTCGGCGCAAGCCTCCGCGATCTGCCGACGACGTTCGCGCTCGCGTGGCTCGCGTGCCGCGTCCTCGGATCGATCGTCGCCGTGCCGCTCGCGGAGGAGCTGGCGTTCCGCGGCTACGTCGCGCGCCGCCTCCTCGGCGCCGACTTCCAGCGCGTCTCGCTGCGACGCCTCTCCTGGTTCGCGATCCTCGTTTCGTCGGTGCTCTTCGGCGCCATGCACCGCCGGATCGTCGCCGGCACGCTCGCGGGCATCCTCTTCGCACTCGCCGCCCGCCGCCGCGGCGAGCTCACCGACGCCGTCGTCGCGCACGCGACGACGAACGCGCTGGTCGCCACGTATGTGCTCGCCACGCATAGCTGGTCACTCTGGAGCTGAGCGCCGGCGACGTCAGCGCGACGCGTCGGCCGCGGCGATCGGACAATCGAACACGATCGTCGTGCCCGCGCCGGGCGCCGATTCCACGAAGACGCGGCCGCCGAGGGCGAGCGCCCGCTCTTCCATGCTCGTGAGGCCGAGGGCTTCGCGCGGTCGCAGCGCTGGGTCGAAGCCGCAGCCGTCGTCGCGCACCTCGAGACGCAGCCTGCCGTCGCGGGCGAGGAGCGTGACGACGATCGAGCGCGGCCGCCCGTGGCGCAGCGCGTTCGCGAGCGCCTCCTGCGCGACGCGATAGACCGACAGCTCGACATCGTCGCCGACGCGGGGCACGGGGGCCGGCACGCGCGCGACGATGGACGTCGTCACCGAGGTCATGCGGGTGGCGAGAGCGATGAGGCTCTCCTCGAGGCCGAGGTCGCGCAGCTGCAGCGGCCGGAGCTCGCGCGCCATGATGCGCAGGTGCTCGACGATCTCGGCGAGAAAGTCGCCGGCCCGCGCGAGGTCGGTCGTGAGGCCGGTCTGGCGCGGACCGAGGCGATGGCGCACCGACGCGAGCAGCATGCCGACGCCGGCCAGCTCCTGGCAGACGTTGTCGTGCAAGTCGAAGCCGAGCCGCTTGCGCTCGGCCTCGCGGACCGCGACCTCGCGCGCGGCGAAGCGGCGGAGCTTCTCCTCGCTGGCGCGCAGCTCCGCGAGCGACGCCTCGAGCGCGCGCTCGGCACGCTTGCGCTTCGTGAGGTCGATGACGAACGTGATGCAGTCCTCTCCACCCGGCTCGAGGAGCGCGATCCCGACCAGCACCGGCACGCGATGGCCGTCGCGGTGGATGTATTCCTTCTCGAACGGCGTCGCGACGCCGGTGTTGCGCAGCTCGCCGATCGCGCGGTCGCTGCGCGGCAGCCATTCGCGCGGGGTGAGCGCGTCCCAGCGCAGCGGCAGGTCGGCGGCCGTGTAGCCGAGGATCGACAGGAACGCCTCGTTGGTCTCGAGGATGCGGCCGTTCAGATCGGTGATCAGCACGGCGAGCACGTTCGAGTCGACGAGGCGCCGCAGCCGCGCCTCGCTGCGCCGCAGCGCTTCCTCGATCTCCTTGTGCCTGCTGATGTCGATGGCGGTGCCGAGCATCGCCGGCTCGCCCTCGTATTCGATGCGCGTCCCGCTCATGGCGATCCACAGTGTGTCGCCCGTCTTGGTATAGAGGCGGTACGGGAGGTGCTGTGGCACGTCGTCGCCCGCCTGGCGCGCGAAGCCGCGTTCACGCACGAGCGCGCGCTCGTCCGGGTGCACGACCTCCCAGAACTTCATGCGCAGGAGCTCCTCACGCGCGTAGCCGGTCACGCGCGTGCACGCGGGGTTCACGTAGCAAAAGTCGGCCCCGCGGACGACGAAGACCGCGACCTCCATGAGCTCCGCAAGCGCGTAGAAATCGGCCACGGCGGAAATGTAGCGCGGCCCTTCTGCTAGCGCACGCGCCCGACCCGCACACGATCGGCGCGCACCGGGGTGTCGCGGAGATCGGCCCACGCCCAGTGGCGGCGGGGTGGCTGCGCCGGTGCCGTTTCTCCCGCTACCGTCGTCGCCACTCCAGAAGTCGTAGGCTCGTTCACGGGCGGCGGCAGAGCACCGACAGTTCGCGCCAGCGCGTCTTGGCGAGTTCATCGCTCGCGTCGCTCTCGCCATTGAGCGTGAGACCGGTGGCGCCGTAGATTACGAGTAGCCGTCCAATCGGCAGCTGCCGTCGTAACGAGCTATGTCGGGTGTCGTCGCGTGCGGCTATCATCAACAGTACGATCTCCTGATGCGCTAGTAGAGCTTCCCGATCTTCAAGAAGCTCAGCACCCACAGACCCCACCCGTTGGCGGCGACGCCGGCGAGAATCAAGGCGATGTGCCACCAGCGGATCGGTCGATCCATGCCGCGGATCGTCAGCACGGTCAGCAGCGGGTAGAAGTCGAGCGCGAAACGGTAGCCGAGCTGGCTCATGCCGGTGCCGCCGAACTGAAAGATCACCGCGACGAAGAGGAGGATGCCGACCCAGCACGCGGCGGTCAGGCGATCGAGCGGCGCGCGCAGCGCGTACACGAACGCCGGCGTGGTGTACCAGATCGAGAGCCCGGAGACGGCGGGTATCACCCAGGGATATTCCGCTTGGTAGATCGGAGGCTGGCGGAACAGCATGTATACATGCGCCCGCCAGTTGTTCGGATCGAAGAGGCTCGTCCCGAATCCCGCCGCGCCCGGCAGTAACAGCTCGTAGGCGCGGTTGCCGAAGACCCCGAAGCGGACCCAGTTGTAACCGGCGTTCAGCGCCAGCACCGTCGCGATCGGCGCGGCGAAGGCCGCGAGCCAGCCGAGACGGAGCCGCGGCAGCCAGCCGCGTGACACTGTGACGAGCCAGCGGTCGGGTCGCGCGACGAGCACGAACGGCACCGCGACGATCGTCTCCATGCGACACCAGAACGCCGCCGCGAGCCCGAGTCCGAGCAGCGCCGGCCGGGCGGCGCCCAACCATTCCAGGACGACGAGCCACATCACCGTCCCGTGCACGATCTGCGCGACGTACCAGACCGAGCCGATCGTCGCGTGGTACCAATGAATCGAGCCGAACCCGAACAGCACCGCGCCCCAGTTCGCAGCG
>JBGPOW010000156.1:0-10443 GCA_041488235.1 Binatia bacterium | reverse complement strand
GTGCACCGGCGACCTCAGCTTCGTCGCCGCGATGAAGTTCGACGTCGAGCTCTGGGCGCCCGGCTGCGGCGAGTGGCTGGAGGTGAGCTCGTGCTCGAACTTCCGCGACTTCCAAGCGCGGCGCGCGAACATCCGCTATCGCCCGGCGCCGCGCGCGAAGCCCGAGCTGGTGCACACGTTGAACGGCTCCGGTCTGGCACTGCCGCGGGTCGTGATCGGCGTCCTCGAGAACTATCAGGAGGCCGATGGCTCGGTGCGCATCCCCGAGGCGCTGCGATCGTACATGGGCGGCCGCACCCTCATCGAGCCGGCGCGCGCCTGACGACGGAGCCGGGCGACTCGCCGGCGCGCGGGACGACGCGGGCCGCGTGACTGCCGCGGGCGCAGAACCATGGCCCTCGACGGCCGCTACAGAGCAGCGTAGGTTCAGCGCCCATGAGTGACATTGCTTGGCTGGATGCGACTGCGCAGGCCGAGCTCGTGCGGAAGGGCGACATATCCGCGCGCGAGCTCGTCGACCACGCGATCGCGCGGATCGAGCGCCTGAACCCGACGCTGAACGCGATCATTCACCCGCGCTTCGAGAAGGCGCGCGCCGAGGCGGCCGCGCCCGCCGAGGGTCCGTTCCGCGGCGTGCCGTTCCTGTTGAAGGACATCCTCGGGATGCAGACGGGCGAGCCGTATCACATGGGTCTGCGGCGGCTGAAGGATCTCGGCGTCATGCTCCCGATCGACAGCTACTTCACGCAGAAGATCCAATCCGCCGGGTTCGTGATCCTCGGTCGCACGAACGTCCCCGAGCTCGGGACCCTCTGCCAGACCGAATCGGACGCCTATGGTCCGTGCCGCAATCCGTGGAATCCGGACCACTCCACGGGAGGGTCGAGCGGCGGGTCGTCATGTGCGGTTGCGGCCGGGTTGGTGCCTGCGGCGCACGCCAACGACGGCGGCGGCTCGATCCGAATTCCGGCGAGCGAATGCGGATTGGTCGGGTTGAAGCCGTCCCGCGGGCGGACGTCGTTCGGCCCCGCGGCGGGCGCACCCGTCGGCGGCATGGTCTCCGACGGCGTCGTCACGCGCAGCGTTCGCGATACCGCGGCGATCCTCGACGTGCTGGCCGGTGCGATGCCGGGCGACACCTTCGTCGCACCGCCGCCGCTGCGACCGTATGTGCAGGAGGTCGGTGCCCCGCTCGCCACGCTCCGGATCGGTCTCATGACGACGGCACCCGGCGGGACGTTTCGACCGCATCCCGACTGCGCGACCGCCGCGAACGACGTGGCGAAGACCCTCACGTCGCTCGGCCACCACGTTGACGAGGCGCACCCCGACGCGCTCGATGACGCGGAGCTGAGCCACCACTTCACGGTCATGTACTCGACGCACATCGCGCGAACCGTCGAGCGAATCGGTCAGCTGACTGGCGCGCCTTTCACCGAGGCCGACCTCGATGCCGTCAATTGGACGATGAAGACGCTCGGCGACGCGACGAGTGCGCTGCAGTACCACGCCACGGCCGACTGGCTGTACGAGTTCACGCGTCGGATCGCGGAATGGCATGCCGGCGGGTTCGATCTGCTCCTCACGCCGACGATTTCCGAGCCGCCGCCCCGCCTCGGCGAGCTCGTGCCGACACGAGCCAACGCCCTCGCCGTCGGCATGCGAGCCTCGCAGATCGCCTGCTGGACGCTACCGTTCAATCTGACCGGCCAACCGGCGATTTCTCTCCCGCTCCACTGGAACGCCGATGGCTTGCCCGTCGGCGTGCAGCTGGTCGCCGCGTACGGACGGGAAGACGTGTTGATTCGGGTGGCGGCAGTGCTGGAAGCGGCGATGCCCTGGAGCAATCGGCGGCCAACCCTGGCCGAGTAAGCGCGTTCAGGACGAGCGGACGTCGGCGTCGGTGCGCTGGCCTTCGCGCGCGAGGATCTCCAGCGCGCGGCTGACGACGCGGCGCTCGTTCGCGAAGGTGAGGCGCGCGAGCGCTTCCTCGGCGTCGAACCAGCGTGCTTCCTCGACCTCGTCGTCGTGGTTTGCGGTGTCGCCGCGCTCGTACTCGAGGAGGAAGAAGTAGACGAGCTTGTGGTGGCGGACGGGCGTGCCGTCCTCGTTCCAGGTGAACCAGAGCTCGATCTTCTCGAGGCGCGGGCCGACGCGGCCGGTCAGCCCCGTCTCCTCGGCGACCTCGCGCGCCGCCGTGTCCTCGAGCGACTCCCCGTCCTCGCGCTTGCCTTTCGGCAGCTGCCAGCGGGTGCCGCCCTTGGTGGCGATGAGACAGACCTCGATGCCGTGCGCGCCGCGGCGGTAGATGACCCCGCCCGCGGAAATCTCGAAGAGCGTTCGCCCGGGGGCCGCGGCTCCCTTGCGGCGGCCGTGACGTGTACGCGGCGGCGCAGGACCGGTACCCGCAGACCGATGGCGCGAAGGCTGCTTCGTCATCCCGTCCATTCAACCACGTCCCTCAATTCCCCACCACCACACGTCCGCGCGGGCGCGCCCGCGTTGCCGGATGACGCTCAGGCGAGCGTCACCTTCGCGTTCGAGATCACGACTTGACCTCCCGCCTTCGCTTGCACGAGGACGTCGTGATCGGACTCGCGCCACATCTCGGTCGTGATCGTCTGCCCCGGCATCACCGGCCGTGCGAAGCGCACCTTGATCGAGCGAAAGCGCGTCGGATCGTCGCCGGCGCACGCTTGGATCACGGCGCGGCCGACGTTCGCGAACGTGCAGAGACCGTGCAGGATCGGCTTGTCGAATCCGCCCATCGCCGCGAACCCGGGATCGGCGTGCAGCGGGTTCTTGTCGCCGGAGAGACGGTAGAGGAGCGCCTGCTGCGTGATCGTCGGATACTCGACGACCGCATCCGGCGGGCGGCTCGGCGCCTCGTTGCCCGGCGGCGGACCCGACTCGCCGCCGAATCCGCCCTCGCCGCGGAGGAAGACGCCGAACTCGTTCTCGAAGAGGATGGCGCCGTCGTCGCCGGTCGTCGTCGCCGCGAGGATCACGAGCGCGCCCTTGCCCTTGTCGTAGATCGCCTTCACGCGCGCGCGTGTCGTCACGTTCGCGCTCGTCGGGATCGGCCGCTTCACGACCTCGAGATACTGCTCGCCGTGGAGCAGCATCATCGGATTGAAGCTGAGGCCGGGGAGATTCATCATCCCCATGAGCGCCGGGAAGCTCGGCACGACGCCGAAGGTCGGCAGCGCCTTCAGCCCGTTCTCGTACGTGTATTGGAGCACACCCGGGCTCGTCTGGTCGGCGTTGATGCCGACACCGGCCCCGAGCGCGTAGAGCATCAACGTGTCCTCGCTCCACGAGAAGCGGGTCGCGGGAAGCTCGGCGCCGAGCGCCTTCGAGAGTTCGATGGGCATGCGTCCTCCTCGTTCGCGGGGATGCGGCGCGTATATCAAGCCATCGCGACGACTCAAGCGGGGCGGGTACGCGTCGACGCCGCTCTTGCAATGGGTGTGACGTGAGGCATGCTGGCGCGCGGAGGTCGCGATGGATTTCGGCTTCACACCCGAGCAGGAGCAGCTGCGTGCGCAAGTGCGCCGGCTCCTCGATACGGAGCTGCCGCTCGAGCGCATCCTCGCGTGGTCGGCGAAGCCGCAGCCGCTCGATCGTGCGCTCTGGACGCGCGTTGCCGCGCTCGGCTGGCCGGGCATCACTGTCCCGGAGGCGTACGGCGGCCTCGGCCTCGGCTGCGAGGATCTGATCGTCGTCCTCGAGGAGATGGGGAAGAGCCTGGCGCCGCTGCCGCTCCTCGCGACCGACGCCGCCGTAACGGCGATCCGTCTCCTCGCCGACGACGCCCAGTGCACGGCGCATTTGCCGGGCATCGCCGCCGGCGCGACGATCGCGACGATCGCGGTGCTCGAGGAGAGCGACGTCGTCGCGCCGGATGCGATCGCGACGCGCGCGCGAGCGGCGGAAGGGGAGGCGCGGCACGCCACCGGTGCCGCTGCGACGCGCGGTGCCGGCGCCGCGGGTGACGTCGTCCTCGACGGCGTGAAGCTCTTCGTTCCCGACGCGCAGCACGCTGACCTCATTCTCGTCGCGGCACGCGAAAACGATGGCGTGAGCCTCTTCGCGGTGCCGGCGACCGCGCCCGGTGTGCGCGTCGCGCCGCTCGTCGTCGTCGACCCGACGAAACCCGCGGCCGAGGTGCGGCTCGAGTCGGTGCGCCTCGCGGCGAGCGCGCGTCTCGGCGTCGCGGGCGGCGCATGGCCGGCGATCGTCCGCGTGCTCGATCGCATGACGATCGGCCTCGCCGCCGAGATGATCGGCGCTGCCGACGCCGCGCTCGCGATGGCCGTCGAGTACGCGAAGGTGCGCCGGCAGTTCGGGTCGCCGATCGGCCGCTTCCAGGGCGTGAAGCACCGCTGCGCCGAGCTCCTCGTCGACATCGAGTCGGCGCGCTCGCTCGTCTACTACGGCGCGTGGGCGGTCGAGCAGTCGCCGGAGCAAGCGGCATCGTACGCGGCGATGGCCAAGGCGGCGGCGTCGGAAGCGCTCGACGCGACCGGCGAGGAGTGCATCCAGATCCACGGCGCGATCGGCTACACATGGGAGTGCCACGCGCATCTCTTCTACAAGCGCGGGCGTCACTGCCACGTGTGGATGGGTGCCCCCGACGAGCACTACGAGCGCGTGCTCGCGCTGCAGGAGCAGACGGCGTGACGGGCGGCGCCACAGCCGCGCCGTCGAAGCGGTCCGCCGCTCCGCGGCGATAGGAGATATCGTGGATTTCACCTTCACTACGGAAGAAGAACGGTTTCGCGCCGAGGTGCGCGCCTTCATCCGCGACCACCTACCGAAGGGCGCGAGCGGTGACGGCGACCTCGAGAGCGGTCTCGCGAGCTTGCCGGCGCTCTACAAGTGGAACCAAGACCTCCTCGCCAAGGGCTGGGTCGGCTTCAACTGGCCGAGGGAGGTCGGCGGAGGCGGCGGCTCGCTCGTCGCGCAGATGATCCTCAAAGAGGAGATGGCGCGGCACAAGGCGCCGCCGCTCGGCTTGAGCTACATGGGTCTCGCCTGGGTCGGCCCCGCGCTCATCAAGTACGGTACCGCGGCGCAGAAGGCGGAGCACATCCCGCCGATCCTGCGCGGCGACATCCAGTGGTGCACCGGCTACTCGGAGCCGGGTGCGGGGAGCGACCTCGCGTCGCTGCAGTGCAAGGCGGTCCGCGACGGCGACGACTACGTCGTGAACGGGCAGAAGATTTGGACGAGCCTCGCCATGTGGTCGCAGTGGATGATTTTGCTCGTCCGCACCGATCCCGAGGCGCCGAAGCATCTCGGCATCACGTGCCTCCTCGTGCGCATCGATACGCCGGGCATCACCGTGAAGCCGATCAAGGAGATGAACGGCGGCGCGATGTTCGCCGAGGTGTTCTTCGAGGACGTACGCGTGCCGCTCGGGAACCGTCTCGGTGCCGAAGGGCAGGGTTGGGACGTCACCAAGGACGCCCTCGCGAACGAGCGCAGCTCGATCGGCGACGTTTGGGCGCTGAAGCACCGGCTCGAAGGCTTGAAGGATCTCGCCGCGCGCTGCCGTCGGCGGGGCCGCCGCGCCATCGACGACCCCGGCATCCGCCAGCGCCTGGCGCGCATGGAGACGCAGGTCGAGGCGATGCGACTCAATGGTCTCCGCTTTCTCACGAAGCAGCTCCGCGGCGAGCCGCTCGGCGCCGAGACGTCGATCAACAAGCTCATCCGCGCCCGCGTCGAGATCGAGTCGGGGCGCCTCGCGCGCGACATCGAGGGGACGTACGGCGTCCTCGCGAAGAAGTCGCCGCACGCGATCGACGACGGCAAATGGCAACGCGTGATGCTCGGTTGGCCGCCCTACGTGATCGGCGGCGGGACGCCGAACATCCAGAAGAACGTCATCGCCGAGCGGCTCCTCGGCCTGCCGCACGACGCGCCGTAACGCCGTTCCTTACGAGCGGCCGGCGCGCGGGAGCAAGTACCCCGTCGTGAAGGGACCGAGCGACTCGGTGAAGAAGATCAAGCGGGTGACCGGCTTCGTCGTGCCGGGCGCGATGAAGACGATGCCACCCGCGGAGCCGTTGGCATCCGCGCCGACCACGCTCGCGATGTCGCTCACGACGACCCCGCTCACATTGAAGGTCGCGAGACCGACTTGCTCACCGTGCTTGTTGACCGCCTGCACCGTCCAGGCCACTTGCCCCGCCTGAGCCGTATAGGTTGCGCCCGGCACGTCCTCGAAGGCGACGAAGATCAACTGGTTGCTGCCGCCGCTGCGGGCGACGAAGTCTGGGTCGTAGTATGTCGCAAGGTCCGCATTGCCCGCCTGGATCGGCGGCAGGAGGATGTCGCTCCCGTCGATCACCGTCGCCAGGGCGAGCGGCGGCGGTGACGGCGCCGGCGGCGGCTTGCGCGCGCTCGGCTCGACGGCGGAGCGCGCCAGCGCCGGAGCACCCCACGCCGAGCTCGTCGCGAGGTTCGCGATGCTGAAGTTTCCCGCGAGTGCGCGGCTCACGATCGGTGCGCCGGACGCGTTCACCGTGGTCGCGAAGGCAATGCCGGCGCTCGGCGATAGTCCCTCGCCGCGCAGCCCACCGACGTCGATCGTCGTGACATTGAACGCATCGATGGTGATCGTCTTCGTGAAGCTTTGCGCGAACGTCGCGTCGTACAGAAGCACCTTGACGCTCACCGCCGCGGAGCTTTCGTTCCGCAGATTGATGAAGGTCGTGAAGCCGTCGCGCGCGTCGTAGTAGGCGATCACTTGGTCGCCGCGCCCGTCCGGCCGTCCGACCGCGCCGGGCGCCGACACTGCCGCGGTTGCGTGAGGTGCGAGGGCGAGGAGAAGCGCCGCGGCGGTCAGCGCGCGAATCGCGGTCCGATGGTTTCGACGCATCATCGTGTCGCTCCGAGGAAGCGCACGATGGGGCAGGCGGAGGGCCGATGTCAACCCAGGTCGCGAGTTCCAGCGAAGTCGTTCCCTTTCGGAGCAGCTCGGTCCACAGACCCATCCGTTTCGCGATGCGCGTCCGCGCCGCCCGAGTGACGCGGTTGGTCCGACCGTCTGCCATGGGCTACAACGTGGGTCGACGAAATCTGCCACTGCATCCCGGAGGGGTGGCCGAGCGGTTGAAGGCACCGGTCTTGAAAACCGGCAGGGCGCGAGCCCTCGTGGGTTCGAATCCCACCCCCTCCGCTTCACGACGTACTGTGGAATTTATCGCCAATGGGCACAGCCGTCGGGCGTCACCGCGCGCGTCGCTTGCGGCCGAGGCTCTTGCCCACGGCAGAGAGAGAGACGGCCTTTCCCTTGCGCGCGCGCGCAATCATCTCCCAAAACTTCTCGGACCGCTCGAGCAGATAGTCCTCGAGATCCGTGTCGTCGATGCGTTCGATGGCTGCGACGGGCTTGCCGTTCCGCGTGACGATCACGACGTCGTCCGCTGCCGCATCGAGCGTGCGAGAGAAGTTGTTGCGCGCCTCAAAGACGGTCATGGTCTTCATAGTCACTCCTTCCGATAGAACGCTGCGGTTTGATCCTTGTGCAGCACCGTGATGACGTCGACGATCCCGTCCTCAACGTCATAGAAGACGCGAAAGTGTCCCACCCGGAGTCTGTACGTTGCATCTTCACGTCCACGTAGCCGCTTGATCCGGCTGCGGCTCGGTCGCTCCGGCTCATGACGCAGATGCTTCTCGAGTGCTTTCAGGATCGCCACAACGTCGACACGTCGCAGGCTGCGGAGGCGCCGGATCGCCTCGGGCCGAAGCTGTACCTCGAACATGGCCGAATTCTGCCATATCCGGCAGCGTCGGCAAGCGCGGATTTCGAACACGCGCGCCGGTACGAGGTTGGCGCCCTGCGGACGACCGAGCGTGAATTCCCCATCCGGCTCCCCATCAACCAGCGGGGACGGGACGAGACGAAGAGGGACGCGGCGGGATGTTGATTCAGTTCAAGCTCGTGCTCCCGGGGCCTCCCTGGGACGCCCCGGGACTCGCCGGCACGGCTCTCCCCGCGTCTTGAAAACCGGCAGGGCACGAGCCCTCGTGGGTTCGAATCCCACCCCCTCCGCTTTACCCATCACGATGTTGGACCCTTCGGCGCGCTTGTGATCGGCACCACCTGCGCGCGCGTTTCCCCATTTTTCCCCATTTCGGGCGTAGCAACGACCGCGGCGGCCTCGCGGAGATCGTCTTCGTTCTTGATGGTGTACCGCTCGAAGATCGGGCGGGTTTCGTGGCCGAGAATCTCCATGACAACGCCCTCCGAGACGTCCTTACGGCGGTAGCTGCGCGCCGCGGTCCGGCGGAAGTCGTGCGGGACGCGCCGCTCGCTGAGGTTGGCCGCAGCGCAGGCGTCGTGCCACACGGAATACGGAAACTCGCTAGTGGATCGGCCGTGACGATGAAACACGCGGCGGATGATGATCCCGCGCTCTCGCTCCAGCTCGCGTGTTTTCTCATCCCATGCGCGTAGCGCGGCGAGGGCGGGGGGCGGTAGGTACATCACGCGCCCCTCGCGGTTCTTCGTAGTGCCGGGATGAGCGTGATCTTGCCGGCCTCGAGGTCGAGTTGGCGCCGCTCCGCATGGAGCAGTTCATCGCGACGGGTACCTATCCACCGGTTCACAATCGTGAACGGCACTAGCCAATCGTTTCCCACCTTCCGACCGTTAGCGATGACCGTTGCGAGCGCAGAAATCAGACGGTCGAACTCGTCATCGGTGAAAAAGACGGCGCGGACGTTCTCCACCTTGATCGTTGGGAACCACGGGAGCTGCGCCACCTTCCGGTTCTTGTACCCGAGGCGCAGCATGTGCCGGAGGACGGCAATCTCGTTCGCGATCGTCTGCTCGGCAGCGCTCTCGACTCGACGCGTATCGATGTACATCCGAGTCTGGCTCGATGTGATCGAGCACACGTAGTCGGCGCTGAACGCAGGCCCGAGATGCTTCCAGCGGGTCTCGAGTGTGTCGAGGTCTTGGCCCTTGTTGCGATAGTCGCCGTGTGTCCGCGTACAGCTCGGAGAGCCGCACGCGCGCCGCTGCCGCCGGTGGTATCCCTTGCTAACGTCACCCAGGCGCTCGTTCAGAATCGCTTGCGCTTCGGTCTTGTTCGTCGCATCGGTGCGTTCCTCGATGCGGCGGCCTCCCGGGCAGTATCGGAGCCGAACGGTGAATTGTTCTGGAACAACGCGCTCGACATGCTGTACAGCGCCCGCTCCGGGCGGACCTCGATGACGCATCTCCTCGTCCTCCTCTTCACGCACGTGTTGCTGCCGCCCCGATCGGCCGCGGTGTTCACCGCCGACTCGACGGCGACGGGCGGCGCCGCGTTGGAGCTTGCGACGTGCATTCCCGTTGCGTTGATGCCGTAAGCGGGGCCAGAAATGTCAACACGAATCCCCCGCGGATCGTTGGTGCTGCTCTCCGTATTCCTGTTCGTGTCGGCGCGCTCGGGTCACGCCGACGTGCCGGTGGGGTTCAGCTCCGTCCAGATCGTCCATCAGGAATTCATGGATCCGAACGGCTGTCAGACCGGGCCGACCTTCCTCGCCGCGCCGATGATGGTGATCGATGCGCCCGAGTTCGAGCAGTTCGGCGACAACGGCTGCTTCCAGGTGAATCCCGTCCCCGATCCATTCAACATCAGCCTCTTCTTCACGAAACCGCCGCCCTTCGAGTACGTCCGCCTCGCACGCGATCTCTGCGGTCCGGCGGGCACCGTTGGCAACCTTTGCGTCGGCACGCAGGTCGGCAAGGTCGGATCGCTGCTGATGACGGTTTCAGGGTGCGTCACGCAGGACGCCAATCAGTGCGCGTTCCTTCACGATGAGAAATTCTGCGGTCTCGACGCGACCGTTGCGACGCTCGAGGCGGCGTTCGGCGGCTGGACCTACAAAGGACGCAAGCAAACACAGGCCGAGCGCATCGCCGGCACCTGCTCCGCGCCGCCAAGCGCGACCGCGAGCGTCGCGCTGACGGCGGCGCCGGTGACGGTGCACCCGGGGGACGTGGTCACGGTGACGCTCACCGTCACCGCGGGCGACGCGCGTCTCGACAACATCGTTCCGTCCGCGCTCGTCGCGAGCGGCGATGGCGGCGTGACGCTCGTTTCGGGCCCCGTGCCGACGCACCTCGTGACGTTGGCGGCCAACGCCGGGGCCGACTTCAGGTACACGTACCATGCGACGACTGAGGGCTATCTGTCGTTCACGGGAAATGCCGATGCCGATGGCGGCGTCCACGCGAGCGCCTGCTCGAACCTGGCGTTCGTCCAGACGTCGTCCTCCGCGGGCCTGAACACCGCGGCGGCGGCTGGCGGTGCGATCGCAGCGGGCCTGGCGTCGTCACCGAACCAGACCCACGGGCCGAAGCCGGTCGGATGTGGCGACGGACGTTTCCGGCTCGTCGATCACGCGCCGCTCGTCACCGGCGGCGCGCTGGTC
>JBGPOW010000155.1:0-10456 GCA_041488235.1 Binatia bacterium | reverse complement strand
TCCGAAGTACGTGATCTCGATGGGCAGCTGCTCGAACTGCGGCGGCCTCTTCCAGCTGGCGTATTCGGTGTGCGACGGCGTCGACAAAGTCATTCCGGTCGACGTCTACGTGCCGGGCTGCCCGCCGCGTCCCGAGTCGCTGACCGAGGGCCTGCTGAAGCTGCAAGAGAAGATGATGCAGGAGAAGTGGCTGGTGCGACGGGGCGGCGAGGAATCCGTCGCCGCGCAGGCGTAACTGCACGCACGCTCGTGGACGCAGCCGCCATTCACCAGCAGCTCGCCGCCCGTTTCGGCGACGCGATCGGCGCCCTCGAGGAGGGCCTCAGTCCCGCAATCCGCGTCAGCCGCGGCGCGATCGTCGGCGTCTGTACGTACTTGAAGACCGATCCGGCGCTGGCGTTCGACTGCCTCTCGAATCAGTCCGGTGTCGACTATCCGAAGCGCGACGAGATCGAGGTCGTCTATCATTTGATCTCGTATCGTCTGCGCCACGCCTGCGTCCTCAAGGTGAGCGTGCCGCGCGACAACCCGTCGATGCCGAGCGTCTGTGGCGTGTGGCGGACGGCGAATTGGCAGGAGCGGGAGATCTTCGATCTGCTCGGCGTCGTCTTCGACGGCCATCCGGATCTGCGGCGCATCCTCCTGCCGGAGGACTGGGTCGGCCATCCGCTGCGTAAGGATTTCGTCGAGCCGACCGAATACCACGGCATCAGTACGAAGCGGGAAAGCATGCTCTGAGGTGAGGCGATGAGTCTCGGGGGATACGACGTCGAGGTGCAGCGGCCGGGCGGGCTCGCCACGGAGGAGATGACCCTCAACATGGGGCCGCAGCACCCGAGCACGCACGGGGTGCTGCGCTTCATCGTCAAGGCCGACGGCGAGGTGATGCGCGAGGCGATCCCCGACGTCGGCTACCTGCACCGCTCGATCGAGAAGATCGCGGAGAAGGTCGGCTACCACGGCTTCATGCCCTACACCGACCGCGTCGACTACGTGACGGCGATGCCGTGCAATCAAGGCTGGGGGATGGTCTGCGAGAAGCTCGCCGGCATCGAGGTGCCGCGACGCGCGGAGTACTGCCGCGTCATCGCCGTCGAGCTCAATCGCATCTGCAGTCACTTGCTCTCGGTCGGCAGCATGGGGATGGACATCGGGGCGTACACGCCGTTCACGCATGCGCTGCGCGAGCGCGAGTACATCAACGATCTCCTCGAGGAGCTCTGCGGCGCGCGCCTCACGTTCAACTACATGCGCATCGGCGGCGTCGCCTGGGACCTGCCGCCCGACTGGGTGCCGAAGGCGGTCGCGTTCCTCGACCGGTTCGAGCCGCTGATCGACGAGTACAACGCGCTCATCTCCTACAACAAGATCTACGTCGAGCGGCTGGCGAACGTCGCGATCATCACCGCCGAGGAGGCGATCGACTACAACCTCGTCGGCCCGAATCTGCGCGGCTCCGGGGTGAAGTTCGACGTGCGGAAAGACCTGCCGTACTCGGTCTATCCCGAGTTCGAGTTCGACGTGCCCGTCGGCACCGGCGAGGTCGGCACCGTCGGCGACTGCTTCGACCGCTACATGGTCCGCATCCGCGAGATGAAGGAGTCGTGCCGCATCCTCCGTCAGGCGCTCGCCGGCGTGCCCGAGGGGTCGGTGCTCACGAAGGTGCCGCGCAAGTTCAAGCCGCCCGTCGGCGACGCGTACATCCGCGTCGAGAGCGCGCGCGGCGACATGGGCTGGTACTGCGTCAGCGACGGCAGCGAGTATCCCTACCGCGTGAAGATTCGCACCGGCTCCTTCACCGCGACGAGCATCATCGACAAGGTGAGCCGCGGCCTCATGATCGCCGATTTGATCGCGGTCGTCGCGAGCTTCGACCTCGTCGCGCCGGAGATCGATCGATGAAGCAGCTGGTGTTGCAGCTGACAGGGGAGGGCGGCTTGCTCGCCGGCGTCCCCTATCCCCTCGCGGCCGCACTGGCGATGCTCGTCTTCGGCGCGATCGTCGTCTTCGTGTTCGTCCTGCCCGTGGCGGGAGTGACCAGCTGGCTCGAGCGTCGGGTGTGGGCGCGCATCCAATCGCGCGTCGGTCCGAATCGCGTCGGGCCGCAGGGTTTCCTCCAGTGGCTCGCCGACGGGATCAAGAACATGCTGAAGGAGGACATCATCCCGACGGCGGCCGATCGCATCCTCTTCTCGATCGCGCCCTACCTCGTCGTGATCGGCTTCGTCGCGACCTTCGCCGTGATCCCGTTCAGCTCCGCGCTCGTCATCGCCGATTTGAATATCGGCATCCTCTACATCACCGCGGTGACGGGCCTCGTCGTCGTCGGCGTGCTGATGGCGGGGTGGGCGTCCAACAACAAATGGTCGCTCCTCGGCGGCATTCGCTCCGCCGCGCAGATCGTCAGCTACGAGATTCCCGCCGCGCTCTCGATCTTCCCGATCGTGCTCTTGACGGGCACGCTCAGCATGCAGGGGATCATCCAGGCGCAGGGCTGGGCGCCATGGAACTGGTTCCTCTTCCACAGCCCGTTCACGTTCACGGCGTTCTTCATCTTCTTCGTCGCCGCCCTCGCCGAGGGAAACCGCACGCCGTTCGATCTCCCCGAGGCGGAGTCCGAGCTCGTCGCCGGCTTCTGCACCGAGTACAGCGGCATGCGCTACTTGCTCTTCTTCTTGGCGGAGTGGGGCAACCTCTACGTCATCGGGGCGATCGTGACGACGCTCTTCCTCGGCGGCTGGCAAGTGCCGCACGTCACCGACAATCCGTTCGTCCTCGCGGTGCTGCAGTTCGGCGTCTTCTTCGTCAAGTCGTATTTCTGGGTGTTCATCGCGATGTGGGTGCGGGCGACGTTGCCGCGCGTCCGCGTCGACCAACTGATGTCGCTCTGCTGGCTCTACATGGTGCCGATCGCGATCGTGAACCTCGTCGGCACCGCGATCTGGATGACGGTCGTTCCGGCGGGGCTCGATCGCGTCGTGCAGATCGCGATGACCTTGGCGGGCGCGGCGGTGATCGTCGGCTTCTTCGGCCGCGTCCGCTTCCATCTCCGCCGCGCGAAGCTGCGCGACATCGACTACTACTACAACCCCATTATCTGAGGTCTCAGGAGCGAGCTTGGGCTATTTTCGCAACATCAAAGAGACGGTCGCGACGATCTTCGAGGGGATGTCGGTCACCTTCTCGCACTTCATGCGTCGGCCTTACACCGTGCAGTATCCGGATCGGGTGCCGATCCGCATCCAGGATACGCTGCCGTTCCGCTATCGCGGCATCCTCGAGGTCGACCTCGAGATCTGCACCGGCTGCCTCGCGTGCGAGCGCGCGTGTCCGATCGACTGCATCGTCATCGACGCAGTGAAAGACAAAGACACGCGGCAGATGATGCTGAACCGCTTCGACATCGACATCGCGAAGTGCATGTATTGCGGCCTCTGCAGCGAGCCGTGCCCGACGGGCTCCATCCATCACACCTCGGAGTTCGAGGGCGCCGACTACTCGCTCGAGAGCATGCTGCGCCGCTTCGTGAAGACGCCGGTCGTTGCGTACAAGCCGAAGAAGGGCCCCGAGACCGATCCCGAGATCGCGCCCATCCTCGACCGTGGCATGGCGTACCTCACCGATTTCGCTGCCGGCGGCGAGGAGTAAATCACCGCTCCGCCGCTGCTAGGCCGGCGCGATTCCGAGAAAGTCCGCCGCTTCCCGTACTGCCGCGTCTTCGGGCGACACCCTATCGAGTCGCACGAGACGAAGCCGCTGGGCCGCATGCTCGAAGGCCGTCACGTTCATCCACAGCGACTCGAACGTCGACCACCAGCGGATGCCGTCGGCGCCTTGGCGGTAGAGCGCGAGCGCCTGCGGTTGCGTGACGTGTCGCTGCCGCGTGGCGATCGCTGAGGGTCGCAGCGCATGCGCGGCGAGGATTCTCGGCTCGTCGAGGTCGACGAGCTCGGCGGCGTCATCGAGCTCGATCGTCGCGAGCGCCAGCGGCAGGCCGCGCCGGACGAGCACCTGCGGCACGAACACATTGCCGCGGAAGCGTGCGAGCTGCTCGACGACGGCCGACGCTGCCTGCTCCGCCAGGTAGAGGCACCCGTAGACATCGGGATTGTCGTGCCGGCCGTCGCCCTGCCAATCGCGCGGGAACCAGAGAGCGCCTCCGAGTTGGTCGGGCGCCGCGCGCCGATTCCACGCGAAGCAGCGATGAAGGATCACGCGAACGAGTCCGCGCGCTCGGCACGGATCGCTCGCATCAACTCCTCGGCGCGCCCGGCGCGCACGAGATCGATCGGTCTTCGGTCACCGAGGTGGGGGTTGAGGCCGAAGAGCCATGAGCGCGCGGCTTGCGGCTCGTAGAGACGAAGCAGGTTCGCCCAGATCAGCTCGAGGAGATCGATCCTCTCCGCGTTGAGCGGGTCGATGCCGGCTCCCTTGAGCCAGCGGGTGATCTGCGAGCGGCTCACCCCCAGCAGATCGGCGACGGCGGCACCTGTCTTGAAGTCCCGCCGCAGAGCCTGGACCTTGCGCGCAGTGGCCACCGGCATGGGTCGAAAGTAGCGCAACAGATTCTGTTGCGCAACAACTGTCGGTAGTGATCGCCCTCAGCCCGGCGGACGCCAGGCGCGCACGTTCGTGCCGCCGTGGACCATCGCCTGGATCGGCCCCGCGAAGAACATGTACGGGTGCGCGAGGTCGAGCGCGCTGACGTCGTCGAGGCGCGTCGTCAGCTCCGGCGGCGACGCGAGCTCGAGTGCCGCCAGATTGCTGTCGAGCTGCTTGAGCGACGTCGCGCCGATGATCGTCGACGTGATGCCGGGGCGGTGCGCCACCCAACTGAGCGCGACCTCCGCAGGTGAGCGGCCGGCGTCGTCGGACACCTCGCGGACGACATCGAGGATACGCCAGTTGCGATCGGTGAACTTCTGAAACGCGGGATTCGCGCTGCCCTTCATCATCGCGAGACGTCCCTCGCCGCTCGCACCCTCTGCGTCGCGCCGGTACTTGCCGGCGAGGAAGCCGCCGGCGAGCGGGCTCCACGGGCAGATGCCCATGCCGAGCTCGCCCGCCGCGCCGACGTGCTCGCGCTCGATCGTGCGCTCGACGAGCGAGTACTCGAGCTGGAGCGCGATCGGACGTTCCTTCCCTTCGCACGCGGCGAGCGTCTGCGCGCGCGCCGCGTACCACGCCGGCACGTCGGAGAACCCGTAGTGGCGGATCTTTCCGGCGTGCACGAGATCGGTGAGCGTTGCCACGACCTCCTCGACCGGCGTTACCGTGTCCCAGGCGTGCAGCCAGTAGAGATCGACGTACTCGGTCGCGAGGCGTCGCAGCGACCCTTCGAGCGCGCGGTAGATGTTCTTCCGCCCGTTGCCGCCGGCGTTGGGATTTCCCGGCTCGGCGTTGAACGTGAATTTGGTCGCGAGCACGACGCGATCGCGAGCGCGGCGCTCGGCGATCATCGTGCCGAGCAGCGTCTCGCTGCGGCCCATCGTGTAGCCGTCGGCGGTATCGAGGAAGTTGCCGCCGGCCTCGAGATAGCGATCGAGGATCGCGCCCGCCGTCGTCGCGTCGTTGCCCCAGCCCCACTCGGTGCCGAACGTCATGGTGCCGAGACAAAACGGACTGACGCGCAGACCCGAGCGCCCGAGCGTCACGTAATCGGTCATGTGCATCCGCCACCTCCTGGAGGCGCCGAGCATGCCATCTCGGCGGGTGTCAGGACACGGGTCCCCGGCCGCGGCCTCGTAGCGTTCCGATTGGTGCGACCGGGTTTCGCCGACGCGCGAAACAGCGCGCGTCCTCGGCTCGAAATCAGCAGTTCGTCACGGTGCGGCGAGTCTCGTTCGGTGGCACGCGTCGTGCTCGCGCTTTTGCAGTCGACATCGAACTTGGAGACGAAATGACGAGCTCGGGGCCGATCTCGCGCTTCATGGCCGACGACCACGCGCGCCTCGACGCACTGCTTCGCCGTGCGTTGGCGGATCCGGACGCGATCGACGTCGACGCCTACGACCAGTTTCGTCGTGGCCTCCTCCGGCACATCGGGATGGAGGAGAAGATCCTGATCCCCGAGATCGCGCGCGTTCGCGGGGACGCGTTGCCGATCGCGGCGAAGCTGCGACTCGACCACGGCGCGATCGCGGCGCTGCTGGTGCCGACGCCGACAGCGGCGATCGTCGCGCTTCTGCAGACGATACTCGCCCACCACAATCAGCTCGAAGAGCGGCCCGGCGGTCTCTACGAGGCGAGCGACGAGACACTCGCCGCCGACGTCGAAACGATCGTCGAGCGCCTGCGTGCGGCACCCGACGTTCCGGTGAGCCCCCACTCCGACAGCGAGATCGTCTTCAATGCCACACGACGTGCGCTCGCGCGCGCAGGGTACGACGCCAGCTCGCTCGGGTGAGCATCGATGGCCGTCCGTCGCGTACTGTCGACGCGGTTTGCGGGGTGGCGTGGAGTTTGATACTCGCGCCAGAATTCATGCCCGCCGTCTCGTTCTCACTCGTGATCTTCTACGCCTTCGCCGTGATCACCGTCGGATCGGCGGCGGCGGTGGCGTTCTCGTCGAACATCGTCTACTCGGCGTTCGCGCTGATGGGGACGCTCTTCGGCGTCGCGGCGATATACGTGTTCCTCGCCGCCGACTTCGTCGCCGCGGCGCAGCTGCTGATCTACATCGGCGGCATCCTGGTCCTGATCCTCTTCGCGGTGATGCTGACGCACCGGATCGCGACCGTCGACGTGTCGAACCGCTCGGTCGGCCGTTTCCCGGCGCTGCTCGTCGTCGGCGGTGTCGTCGCGGTGATGGCGTACGCGGTGCATCGCACCGCGTGGCCGACGACCGCGACGTTGCCCGACGCGCCGAGCACGTATGCGATCGGCAACGGCTTTCTCGGACCCTACGTGCTACCGTTCGAGCTCGCCTCGTTCGTGCTGCTGGCGGTGCTGATCGGCGCGATCGTGATCTCGCGGAAAGAGCTCAAGAGCTGACGGGATGGAAGGGGTCAGCCTCGAGCATTTCCTGATCGTCGGGCTGCTGGTGTTCGCCCTCGGGCTCTACACGGTGCTCACGCGCAAGAACGCGATCGGCATCCTGATGGGCGTCGAGCTGATCCTGAACGCCGCCAACATCAATTACATCGCGTTCGCGCGCTACGGCGGCGCCTCGATCGACGGCCAGGTATTCGCGATCTTCGTCATCATGCTCGCCGCGGCGGAGGCGGCGATCGGCCTCGCGATCGTCCTCGGCATCTACCAGAACTTCGACAGCATCGACGTCGAGGCGACGGACTCGCTCCGGTACTAGCGCTCCGACATGGACATCACTCACGTCTCGTATCTGCGCTGGATTCCGCTCCTGCCGCTCCTCGGCGCGGCGGTGAACGGCCTCGGCGGCGCGATCATCCAGCGCCGCTTCGGCAAGCGCGCCGTCGGTGCGATTGCCGTGACGCCGGTCTTGCTGGCGTTCGCGATCTCGGTGGCGGCGTTCCTCCAGCTGCGCGCTCTCGACCCGGAGCACCGCTTCCTCCTCGACGAGGTGTCGCGGTGGATCGACATCGGCTCGCTCAAGGTGAACATCGCGTTTTGGGCGGATCCGCTGTCGTGCACGATGATCCTCGTCGTCACCGGCATCGGCGGTCTCATCCACATCTACTCGACGGGCTACATGCACGACGACGAAGCGTACTGGCGCTTCTTCGCGTATCTGAACCTCTTCACGTTCGCGATGCTGACGCTCGTCCTCGGCGACAGCCTGCTCGTGATGTTCGTGGGCTGGGAGGGCGTCGGGCTCTGCTCCTACGCGCTCATCGGCTTCTGGTGGCGCGAGCAGGTGAACACGACCGCGGGCAACAAGGCCTTCATCGTGAACCGCATCGGCGATTTCGGGTTCATCCTCGGCATCTTTTTGATCTTCTGGACGCTCGACGCCGCGGGGCACGGCAGCGTCGTCTTCCGCGACATCCAGCACCACGCGGCGAGCCTCGAGGGGCACACGATCTGGGGCGTGCCGGTCATCGTGCTGGCGACGCTCTTTCTCTTCGTCGGCGCGACCGGCAAGTCGGCGCAGATCCCGCTCTACGTCTGGCTCCCCGACGCTATGCAAGGCCCGACGCCGGTCTCGGCGCTGATCCACGCCGCGACGATGGTCACGGCCGGCGTCTACATGATCGCGCGTCTCAACTTTCTCTACGCGATGGCGCCGCAGACGCTCGCGGTCGTGGCGGGGATCGGCGCGGCGACGGCGTTCTTCGCGGCGACGATCGGCCTCGTGCAGAACGACATCAAGCGCGTGCTCGCGTACTCGACCGTCAGCCAGCTCGGCTACATGTTCGTCGCGATGGGCGTCGGCGCGTGGGCTGCGGGGATCTTTCACCTCGTGACCCACGCGTTCTTCAAGGCGTGCCTCTTCCTCGGCTCCGGCAGCGTCATCCACGGGATGAGCGGTGAGCAGGACATGCGGAAGATGGGCGGCTTGAAGGACAAGATGCCGACGACCTTCTGGACGTTCCTCATCGCGACGATGGCGATCGCCGGCACGCCGCTCACGGCGGGCTTCTTCTCGAAGGACGAGATCCTCTGGAAGGCGTACTCGAGCCCGTTCGGCGGTGCCGGCCTGTGGATCATCGGCGTCGCGGGCGCCGGGATGACCGCCTGCTACATGTTCCGCCAGGTCTTCATGACGTTCTTCGGCGAGACCCGCGCCGATCACGAGGTCGCGCATCACATCCACGAGTCGCCGCGCAGCATGACGGTGCCGCTGATCATTCTCGCGGCCGGGTCGCTGATCGTCGGCTTCCTCGGCGTGCCGGAGTTCCTCGGCGGCGGCAACCGCTTCGAGGCGTGGCTGGAGCCGGTGTTCGCGAGCGGCCATGCGGCGGCGGCGCACGCGAGCCACGACGCCGGTCTCGAGTGGACGCTGATGCTGGCGTCGGTCGCGATCGCGACGACCGGCTTCCTACTGGCGTACCTCCTCTACTACCGTCGCTCGCTCTCGCCGGATGCGATTGCCGCGGTCGGCGGCGGCGTGCCGTACCGGGTGCTGTACGACAAGTACTACGTCGACGAGCTCTACTGGGTGATTTTCGTGCGCGGCACGCTGCTCCTCTCTCGTGTCTTCGCCTGGTTCGACGCGACGATCATCGACGGCATCGTGAACGGCGCCGCGCGCCTCACGGTCACGCTCTCGTGGCTCGACGGCCTCTTCGACAACTACGTCGTCGATAAGCTGGTGAACGTCCTCGCCGATCGCACCTTGGACCTCGGCACGCGCCTGCGCCGGGTGCAGACCGGGAACATCAACGCCTATCTCTACGTGATCGTCGGCACGGTCACGCTCGTGCTGCTCGCCCGCCTGATGTAGGGCGTCTGGAGACCTGAGGGATGAGCATTCTCACCTGGATGACGTTTCTGCCGCTCGTCGGCATGGCGGTGATCCTCTGCCTGCCATCGCGCGCCGACGAGCTCATCAAGCGGACGGCGCTCGCCTTCACGTTGCCGCCGCTCGTGATGGGCATCTGGCTCTTCCAGCACTTCGACCGTGCGACGACGGCCTTCCAGTACGTGCAGCACGCGCCGTGGATCGAGTCGTACAACATCACCTACTTCGTCGGCGTCGACGGCATCAGCGTCTCGATGGTGCTGCTGACCGTGCTGCTCTGCCCGATCTGCATCCTCGCGTCGTGGGGGATCGACAAAGGGATCAAAGGTTACTTCGCGCTCTTTCTGCTGCTCGACACCGGCATGATGGGCGTCTTCGTCTCGCTCGATTTCTTCCTCTTCTACATCTTCTGGGAGGTCATGCTGCTGCCGATGTACTTCCTGATCGGCATCTGGGGCGGGCCGCGGCGCGAGTACGCGGCGATCAAGTTCTTCCTCTACACCCTCGCCGGCAGCGTGCTGATGCTGCTGGCGTTGCTGGCGCTCTACTTCTCGCAGACACCGCACACCTTCGACATGACCAAGCTCATGGCGGCGCGCGCCACCTACTCGCACTCGTTCCAGACGGTGATCTGGATCGCGCTGTTCATCGGCTTCGCCATCAAGATCCCGGCATTCCCGTTCCACACCTGGTTGCCCGACGCGCACGTTGAGGCGCCGACGGCGATCTCGGTCATCCTCGCCGGCATCCTGCTGAAGATGGGTACCTATGGCATTCTGCGCATCAACTTCGGCATGCTGCCTGTCGCCACCGCCGAGCTGTCCTACTACTTCCTCGGCGCGCTCGGCGCCTTCAACATCGTCTACGGTGCGTTGTGCGCCATGGCGCAGACGGATCTGAAGAAGCTGGTTGCATACTCGAGCATCAGCCACATGGGTTACGTCATGCTCGGCATGGCGTCCTTCACGTCGCTGGGCATCCAGGGCGCCGTGCTGCAGATGTTCAATCACGGCACTGTGACCGCGATGCTCTTCCTCCTCGTCGGCGTGATCTACGATCGCGCGCATCACCGCG